>NZ_JBKQXN010000214.1:0-4005 GCF_046762905.1 Yoonia sp. R2-816
TCTCTTCCATCGACACATCTAACCCAGCAAAATAATCCATCGGTCAGTCTCCTTTTCAGCGATATGAACATCAAGAATAGCAGGGGCTGCAGTGTGCCGATCCTGATTACGCCATGTTGAAAAACTCGAAAATCTGACGACCGCATTTTTCTGCCAAGATCCATTGCGACGGCCAACTTGAAACCAAATGCCCAGCGGCGGCGCTGAGAGCTTCGGACATTGCCAATTCTGGCCTTAGGCCGACCCCCTCGCCGAATTTTCGGATAGGCCTCCTACGGGCAAGTATTTCACCTATTCTCCCGAAAATTGGAGTTTTTCAACAGTATCAGCCCAAAGTGCGTGTTGCTGCGTGGTGCCCGAAGGGCAACGACGCGCAGGAAGGAGACTTTGCAAAGTCGGTTAGTAAGCCCCTGTCTAGTTCGGTAATTGCACCCGATTTGTGCGCCGCATCTACAGCTTGTTTTTGCCAGGTTGTTAAGGCCGGTGCATTAGTTATGACTTACGCAACAAACGACAACATGGTCTATATCGGCAATAGCTTGGTGTAGATCGGTGATGCCCGCGAACAGATGCGCAAAGCATGTCAGTGAATCGATAAAGTCTGCTACTCAAAGTCTGTAGATTCAAAATCTTCACATGCGACAATTGTCGCATGACAAGAAGCCGGCAGCGCGACAAAGAAATCAGAAAAGCTAGCGAGGAAATCCGCACCACCCTTGCGGAAAATGTCCTTCGTTCTCGGCATGCCAAAGGTATTTCGCAAGAAGGCTTGGCGGATATGTGCGGACTGCACCGCACCTATATCGGCTCGATTGAGCGACGCGAACGTAACGTCACGCTCAGCACGCTGGAAGTAATTTCCGATACGCTTGGCGTCTCTGTACCACAATTATTAACCAAGAAAGACGAGGAGCCGTGATAGAGGCCACCAACAGTAAGATCGATTACCTTGATAATATTTGGCGTAGCCAACTTTCCATTTACGACCCGATTATAATTGGTGATCCTGCGCTTTGGATTCCAACTCCAGCGTTGGAAGCGATTTTAGATGGTGCCATGACAGGGATTTCGTTGTCCGGTCTGGCACTGCGCACGCGCTCCAAAGTGGTCAAGGAGCATGTGTGCCGAGCCTTAGGCTATCCCGTGCCGAAAGGTTTCAAGAAAACGCAGCCACGCTTTCCGGGACAGTTCTTTGATTGCTATGTGCAAAAATCCAATAACTTACAGGTCTGGAATGAAGAGTTATCGCCCACAAGGCGCTATGTAATCATCCGTGTTGACGGGGAAGATCAAATCATCAAAGTCAAAGTGGTCACTGGCGATACGCTGGCCCTTCTTGATACCACGGGCACACTGACGCAGAAGTATCAGGCGCAATTGATACCAAGTGATGCGCAAGCCGAGCTGATTGCACCATTGGATACGCAGCGCATGCAAGCTCTTGTGCAAGCGGGGGCCAATCTACCTGAAACAGCAAGCCCGATTGGTCAGCCACAAGACCAAATCCTCCTTCCGATTGATGAGCTATTCGAAAAACTCTCCAAGTTAATTGGCGCGCGTTTTCCAGATATCGGCATAGTCCAAGAGCGCAATCGCGGCGCTGCACTTCACCGCCTTATCTGCGAGACGTTGGGCTATAGCGACTTCCGCGATGACGGGCGTTTTCCCGATGTTCGGCACCAACTTTTGGAGGTTAAACTCCAAACCTCTCCGACCATTGATCTGGGTCTCGTGCGCCCGAATAGCGAAGAACCTCTTGATGTACTAATGGTAGGTGGGCAACAAATCCGGCATTGCGATGTGCGCTACGCCCTCTTCTATGCGCAGACAGATGGCACAGAAGTGACGTTGAGCAATTTCTATTTGAGCACCGGAGAAGCTTTCTTCTCACGCTTTCCGCAATTCCAAGGCAAGGTCTTGAACAAGAAGCTTCAAATTCCGTTACCTGCGGATTTCTTTGAAGACTGAGCGGCAGCTTCTTCGAGACCGAACACATCCCATATGAGCGTATTCAGCTTAAGCATTTTAGCGTTTGCATCGTCAGCGGGAAGGCACTCATAAATGTCTTTGGCGAGCGCGATGATGGTTTGAGCGTTCTCGCTTTCAGGGTCCGGCAGCGGAAACTTCTCCACATACTGCGTGATAAAGCGTCTGCGGCCTGCATAGAGCTTGTTGTTAAATTGCAGGTCGTAGAATTTCTCGATGAATGTCGAGTTGGCGACCGCGCAAGCCAGCCATAGTAGGTCGGTTTTCTCATCACTTTCCGCGACCAGCCAATAGCAATCGCCGTTGACGACCGAGCCGTCTAGGTCAATCCAGAAGGTCGGCTGTTTCGCAATATCACGAAAGACCAGCTTCGGCTTTTCCCACGCATCAGGAGATTGCGGCACCCAGATTTCATACCAAATGCGTCCGGCCTCGATGACGTATTTGCGCCCTTCAAGATCCGCTCGGTGTTCCTCAAGGTAGGCCGCACTTTTCGGATACTCAGTGAGATCGCAGGTGCGGCGGCGTCCATCCTTCATTTCATGCGGGTACAAAACACCATAAGGCGCATCGCGCTCGCTCGCTTTGAAGCGGCGGGCGATATGGTGCGTTGTAAGCGGCTTTACTAGCTCAGGTCGTTCTTCTTCCTTCATCTCATGCCAGTCGGTGCGGATGAAGGTTTTATCCGCGCAAGTCTTCACGCCAACGCGAATTTTCCCGATATCCCGGAATGTGCCCCAGCTATTGACGCGTACACGCTCAAGCCATGCTTCGCTGGAGGCGCTAGCATTGCGCCAAACACCATCGGTGCTACCGCCCTGATCCAAAAGGCCGTGCTGAACTTCAAAACGTCGCCCATCTTCGAGCGCGACAATGCCCTCATTGGCAAGCGCAGCGATGGCATCGGATGCTTCGTGCGCCGCTTCGGATTTGGTCTGGTAGATGGAGGTAAAGATAGTTTTTTGGTCGCTTTTCGCGCTCGTGCCTTCAAGCAATAGAACGGCAGGAAGAACTGCGGCGTCAAAGAGCTTGGTGTCGCCCAAATCCCAAGCTTTGGAGATGTGAAATCCTGCATGCAGCCCTTCGCGCACTGAGGCACCGGATTTCGTGCTCATGAAGCGGTTCGAGACGATCACACCTGCTGTGCCATCGGGGGCCAGAACCGAAGCCATGCCTAGAAGAAATGCGTGATAAAGGTCAACGCGCCCGGTCAACCCGAATTGCTGTGCCAAGGCTTGCGCTTGATTGGCTCCCATTATTTGCGTGCGCACGTAAGGCGGATTGGCGACAATCAAATCGAAATTGCTTGGCAGTTTGCTCTGAAAGAGCCCGTTCTGCGCGGTGACAAAATCCAAAAAGCTCTCGTGCGCAAAGTGAATGGACACGCCGGGAAATGCCTCGGCAATCCGCGCTTTTGCAACTTCCAGTGCCGCATGCTCAGTCTCGAAGCCATAGACTTCGATTGCGGTATCAGTGCTGCCGGGCAATGCTTCGAGCAAGCTGATGAGAAGCTCGCCATGGCCGATAGCAGGATCGAGAATGCGCAGCGTTTGCTTGCTACCCAATGCGGCCACAGAGACAATCTGCTGCGCCACAAAATCCGCCAAGATTTTGGGCGTATAGGTTGCGCCCTGGGCTTTGGCATCCGTCACCAGATCATAGCGTTTTGTAAAGCGCGGCGGATGGGTGACTTGCATGGCTGCTCGTTTCGTTTTTGCTGTTTGACTTTGCTACTTATAGTCATCTTCGTGTGCGGCGATGTCAAGGAGAGAATGGTCGCTGAGCCAAAAGCCATGTGAATAACTGCCCGAAGACGCGTAAGACCCTTGTATCCTGTCCTGACCGACAGTGAAAACGGCGGCTTAATGTCCGCTCTGGGCGGTGGTCTCAACTGGTGGACGCAACACTTTAACCTTTAGGAAGAGATGGAATGTTTTGAATGAAGTATCGTCGCAGGATTTATTATTCAGCAGAACAGCGTGCCGAGATCTGGGATCGCTGGCAGCGTGGGGAGTCGAT
>NZ_JBKQXN010000215.1:0-219 GCF_046762905.1 Yoonia sp. R2-816
GCGCGCGTTGTAGACCGAGGGCGTGACCCCGGCATCCGTCATGTGAAGCTGATACGAACGCAGGTCTTCCGTCGTGGCAGTATCGGGCGAGCGCCCCAGAAACCCGGCGAAATGCTTCACCGCCCGGATGTGCGCTTGTTGAGATTGCTGCCGCAGACCCCGAATGCGCATATCCTCGATCATCCGCTCACGCAGCGGCGTGGTTCTCTCCTCTGTCAT
>NZ_JBKQXN010000216.1:0-318355 GCF_046762905.1 Yoonia sp. R2-816
TGCCACCGCCTCAATTCCACACCGCGCAAGTGCCTCGGGTATCACACCCCTGCCGAGATCTTCGAAACCAAGCTGATGGAAATCCAGAACCGATTGGAGTAAAACGACATATCAGGAACTGCACTTCAGCGTGAGTTCACAACTGACGTCACTGTCGGAGTACGTAAATAATGAGACCGAGTTAATTGAGACTGATGTCCCCTAGCATTCAACGGCTTAGTGTTTTTACGGTTTTCAGCAAATTCTCTGACCCATGCGTTACACGTTGATGTCAGCAAGCGGTTTTACGTTCTGCGTCATTGGCACGCGTCGGATACTAACGCAGCCGACATGGCTTTCTAGCCAACCAAGTTACTGGAACAAGGTCCTTCCCTCAATCGTGGTGACCCATAAAGTGCCCTGCCCCGAGACCTACGGCGCATAGCGGTCACTCTCCACCCAATCCGCATGCGGTGCCGCTGCCCGTCATTCCTGCCATTCGCTGCAAATGCAAAAAACAGCTTGTGGAATATCTCGTACGTGCGGAGCAGTCCATTCCTCAGTTCTAGGCAATGGCTTTCCGCACAGCGCGGGAGAATTTGTCGAGAAGGTTGGGTTTGTCTGACGTCAGCGCTTATGGGTCTAAATAGGGTTATTTACTAAGAGAGGATTTGTTGCTCATCGTAGCCACCGAGGAGTGGACGATGAGAAAGACAACGAAGAGCCCTGGCGAGAAGATCGTCAAAGACATGGACTACTCCTTACTCCGGCAGATACCACCCATTCTCACGGCGCCTGGGCACTATCTGGGTAGCAGTTCAAGTGTTATGACATTGACTTGCAATGGCGCCGGCAATCTGTCACGCGCCCTCCAGTACGACGCATTGGGCGAAATCATGCCAGAACACAATATACTGACAGATCGGGCATCTCGGATTGCAGCGCGCTGGGATCTCACTCTAGGCGATCAGCTGCAACATAACAAATCGCGTGCCGTCTACAAGGTTGAGACGGCAAACGGACCGGCAGTGTTAAAGCTCTATCGAAAACTGCACCTCTCTGGCGAGCGCGCCGCAATCCCCTTTCTCAAAGCGCTACCCGACGATATCGCGCTCAAAATCTATCGCGCGAGCCCAATGCGCCGCGCAGTTTTGATGGAATGGCTCGATGGACCTTCGCTCGCAACGCTGATCGCCGAAGGACAGACAGTTGAGGCCGAAGAGCATCTGGCACATGTGGTCGCCAAGCTCGCAAAGGTGAAATTTAAGAATCACCTGATCTATCGCAAGATACGCGAAGCCCGTACACCAAATGCCTTCAAGGCGGCGGCGGCTGCCCAGACTGGCCAGCGGCAGAAATTATGCAAAAAGGTTGCGGAAATTCTGGACGGTCTGCTAAAAACGACCGAGGTTGAGACGGTCATTCACGGCGACTTGCAGTTTCAGCACGCGATACTCACGCCCAACGGGCCACGCCTGTTTGATCCAAAGGGCTTGTGCGCCGACCCGGCAGCGGAATATCGGCTTGTACTGACACCTGATTCTGGGGATCTCACTGTTGATGATTTCATCCATTGTGTTGCGCGCAGGGCGATGCTTTTTGCCGATGCCACGGGCATTGATCGGCAACGGATACTGCAATGGGCCACGGTGGTGTGGGGTGCTGGCGTCATGAATGGCAAAAAAGCACCAAACGGGCCCGATACTGTGGAGGCCTATCTCGAGGCCCTTCTGGATCTGGCGGTATCCTGAGGCCCCTCTGACACATGCTGCCAGCAGCCACCCTTGAACCCCCACCCAAACGCGTCGACTATAGGGACAACCCCAAAGAATCCCGCACTATGGCCGACGCTGCGACTGACGAACAAGGTAAAGCTCAGGTAGATGTCTTCATTTCGCGTTAGCTAGGATCAAGACACAAACTAGCGAAGGACGTTGGATTTTGCTTATGACGTATTGACGAAAGGTTGCAGACACCAAGCTGTCAGATCAGCGGGTTGCAAGTGAATTGGGCAGACCGGGGCGACCATAGAGCGCGCCATGTCGTAGAACAAGCAGCCGACCTTGATAGTAAACCCTGAAAGCGGCCAGTTGAATTAACGTACACCATTGAGCCGCACTTCGCGAGCCATTACATCGTTCTAGCGAAGCTGACAAACATCCCGAACGATAGACATCTAAACGATGTCGGCGAAAGCTCGCTGCTAGCCCGAAGGTACGGGATGCTGCAATTTGCACCAACGTCAGAAAAAGGTGGTGATTTCAACGGATCGCTGCAACACACGCGTTGAACCGTTCTGCTGGCGTTTGGTATCCCAGCGTTTTTCGTGGTCGCTCATTGAGCTGCCTTGCAACAGCGCTGAGCTTTGCTTGGCTATTCATCGACAAATCTGTGCACTTTGGAAGGTACTGGCGTAGCAAACGATTTATGTTTTTGTTTGTGCCGCGTTGCCATGGCGAGTGAGGCTCGCACAGAAAGAAATCGATATCGGTCACCAAAGTGAACGCCTTGTGGCCTGCCATCTCGGTGCCGCGATCCCATGTCAGGGAGCGGTACAGCTCTTTTGGCAGCTTGCGGGACTGCTTTATCAACGCCTGAATGATGCTGTGGCTGTCTTTATTGGTGATCTTTGCCAACATCACAAAGCGCGTGTTGCGCTCGACCGGCGTTGCAATGAAGCTGTTTCCAGAGCCAGTGATCAAATCGCCCTCCCAGTGCCCTGATACAGCACGGTCTTCAATGTCAGCAGGTCTGTCGCGGATGGAAACGGCGCCATTGAACTTGCCCAAGCCACTCCGCTTCAACGTCGCCTGCCCCTGCCGTTATGTTGTCATTGCGTTCCCATGATTCAGGAATGGTGAACTGGCAGTTTACTAACGCAAAGCAGCGCGCTTCGCCAACCATATTTGGTGGCATGCCCTTGATACAATACCGAATGTCGCCTGTCTTCTACAACGTGAAGCAAGCTCCGGAAAGCGCGCCTGCGTTGCAAAAACGAAAAAAGGCTATCCCGAGGATCGCCGTTTTTGCTTTACAACCAAGCGTTAATTGGCTCCGACGGTAGGGATCGAACCTACGACCAATTGATTAACAGTCAACTGCTCTACCGCTGAGCTACGTCGGAACACTCGAGGCCATATAGCAATGCGTTTTGGCCGCGTCCAGTAGGTTTCGACAGGTTTTTGGATTAAGTCTGGTCATCAGCTGCGGCGTCCGAGATCGTGAATTCGGCGGCCACGCCAAGCGCGGGCCGCGCCACGACAATACCGCGCCCTGCGAGGTCGATCAGATGTGCAAAAACGTTACGTTCGGCTGCGGGGAGCAACCCCTGCGCCACATCGGTATACACTACTTTTGTCAAAGCGTTGACGGTCGCAGATCCGTCAGCAAGTGCCTTGATAATCTGGGCCTCGCGGTTGCGCCGATGTGCAATCAGCCACGCCAGCCGCGCCTTGGGATCGGTCACCGGCGCCCCGTGACCCGGGTAATAGATTCTTGCGGGCATGTTTTGCAGGCGATCACAGGAGCGCATGAAATCCGTCAGATCACCGTCCGGTGGTGACACGAGCGATGTGGACCAAGCCATGATATGATCACCCGTAAAGAAGACCCTATCGCCCCAGCAGAAACACAGATGATTGCCGATATGGCCCGGTGTATGCAGTGCCGTGATCGGCTTTTGCGGAAAATCAATCATGTCACCGTCCCGCAGGATGGCATCCGGTTCAAAGCTGCGGTCGATGCCTTCGCCCCCGCCGGTCAGGCCTTCGGCGGCAAGCTGGTTCATGATCTCGCTGCGCCCTGCCCGGCTGTTGCCGAATGCGTGAACCGGGGCGCCGACAGCGTCGCTCAACGGGCGGGCCAGCGGTGAATGGTCAAGGTGGGTGTGGGTCACCAATATGTGGGTCACCGGACGACCCGCGATGGCATCCAGCAGCGCCGCCAGATGATCCGGATTATCGGGCCCAGGATCAATGATGACCAGCTTGTCCTTGCCCAGAACATAGCTGTTCGTGCCCAGATAGGTCATCGGTGACGGGTTCGGGGCCAGAACGAGCGCCAGATCCGGTGCGAGCCGGAAAGGCACACCCGTCCTAGGCGCAAAGGACGCCGCTGCGTCGTTCATCCGTGCTTTCCGTTCGCGCATTCTGCCGGTAGGTTCCGCCCATGCTGTTTCGTTGGATCAAGAATTATATGCCCCGTGGCCTTTACGGCCGGGCCGCGCTGATCCTGGTCCTGCCGGTTCTGCTGTTGCAATTGCTTGTCTCTGTGGTTTTCATTCAGCGCCACTTTGACGGGGTAACACGCCTGATGACAAGTGCCGTCAATATTGAACTGCGCTTCCTGATTGACAGCGTCAATGACGCCCCTGATCTGCAAAGCGCGCGCGAAGCCATTTCAAGACTGGATGCACCCCTTGAAATCTTGACGCTACTGCCTGCCACACCGGGTGATGCCGATATCAAGCCGCGGATCGATCTGACCGGGCAGATGGTAATTGAATCGATCCGTCAGGGCGTGGCCAATGTGATCGCTATTTCGCTGGAGGATCGGCGCCGCGTGCGGATGTGGGTCGAGACCCGCCATGGCATTCTACAGATGGAATTCAGCCGCAGGCGGGTGTCCGCATCCAACCCGCACCAGCTTTTGGTGATCATGGCGGTGATGGGCGCGGTGATGACGGCCATTGCTTATGTGTTCCTGCGCAATCAACTGCGCCCGATTAAACGGATGGCAGCAGCGGCGGCGGATTATGGCAAGGGCCGGGTCGTCCCTTTCAACCCCACCGGCGCCGTTGAGGTGCGTGAAGCCGGCATGGCATTTCTGGATATGCGCAACCGGCTGGAACGCCAGACGCAAAGCCGCACGCTGATGTTGTCAGGGGTGAGCCACGATCTGCGCACCCCGCTGACCCGGCTGCGACTGGGATTGTCGATGCTCGATGACAAGGATGTCGAGCCGCTCTTGCGTGATGTGGACGACATGCAAGGGCTTGTCAGCGCCTTTCTGGATTTTGCCCGCAGCGATGCAGGTGACAGTATGGAGCCTACTGTTCCGCAGGTATTGGTCGAAGACGTGCTGGAGAATGCCAAACGGATGGGGCAAAATGCAAGCGCCGGCGTGATCGAAGGGCCACGAGAAGAGGTTGGCCTGCGACCGCTGGCCATTCGCCGGGCGTTGGAAAACCTTGTCAGCAACGCCCTGCGTTATGGCTCACATGCTGAGGTCGGGGTCAGCGTCACAGAAAGGGCTGTTCGCTTTTACGTCGAAGACGACGGGCCCGGCATCCCGGCGGACAAGCGCGACGAGGCTATCAACCCCTTTGTGCGGCTCGATCCGGCCCGCAATCAGGACAAGGGCAGCGGCGTAGGCCTTGGCCTGTCCATCGTCTCGGACATTGCGCGCACCCACGGGGGCGTGCTGCGGCTGAGCGATAGTGAAAAACTAGGAGGGTTGAAGGCTGAACTGGTGCTGGGCCGTTAGTGGCTCATCAGGACCGGAATTCGGGTCTTGATGGCGATGTCTTGCGTCACACCGCCGATCAGCCCTTCACGGAGTGGTGAGTGATCATAGGCCCCCATGACCAGCAGGTTTGCGGCAACCGCTTCGCAATGCTTGATCAATGTCTCGGCCACGGAATCGCGACCGCGTGGCAGTTCTGTCAGGGTCACAGAAAACCCATGACGCTCCAACACTTTGCACACGTCAAACCCCGGCAATGATCGGGCAAGCGGGGCCCTACCGACCGAAACAATTTCGATCCTGTCGTCCTTTCCCAGAATGCCCATCGCATCAGCGAGCGCCCGCGCTGCCGCGCGCCCGCCATCCCATGCCACCACAACGCGGCGACCAGAAACCTTGCTGTCATTGCCCGATGGAAAGATGATCACCGGTCGCCCGCTATCAAGTGCGATCCGGTCCGGATAGATTTCGATATGGGATTGCCGGTATTCCGGGGTCGTCTCGTGTATGCCCAAGGCAATGATATCATAAAGCCTTGCATAGGCGGCGATAGTGCGCTGAACGGGCCCCTCGCTTTCAATCCAGTGTCTCTTGTCTGCGGGCACCGGCGCGCTGGCCTCGTCGAACTTTTCCTTGATGTTCTGGTTCGACTGTTCCTCGACCTCCATGATCGCGTCTTTGACCTTTTGCGGCATCCAGGGCTGGATCTGTTGCGACAGTTTTGACCCGCCATGGGCAAAAAGACCGGTCAGATGGGCATCATAATGGGCCTGCATCTGAACAGCCCCCGACAACGCGGCTTCGGAGCCGGGAAAGCCGTTATATGCAACAAGAATGTTTTTGATGGCCACAACTTTGCCCTTTCCGTTCACTCAACGTCCGTAAAGACCTGCCGATTTGCCGCGCAACTGGATCAACGCAAGAACAGTGTCGATTGTCGGTGTTGGTGTATTGGTGACGCGCCCCAGTTCCTGAACCGATCCGACAAGCGCGTCGATTTCCATGGGCCGCCCGGCATCCAGATCCTGCAGCATCGATGTCCGGTGCGCCCCGACAGCGGCCCCGCCATCGATCCGGCGATCCACATCAATCGGGAATTTCACGCCCAGCTTCTCGGCAATCTCTTGCGCCTCGAGCATCATGCCGCGCGCAACGGCGCGCGTACCGGGATCGGTGCAAAGCACATCAAGGGTTGCATGGGTCAGCGCCGAGATCGGATTAAACGACAGGTTGCCCCAAAGCTTGACCCAAATCTCGTCACGCAGGCGAGGGCGCACCGGTGCTTTCAGACCTGCCGCGGACAGCGCTTTTGACAAGGCCATGGCCCTGTCAGATTTGCTGCCATCGGGTTCGCCAAGCGAAAACCGGTTGCCTTCGATATGTTTGATGGTGCCGGGTTCTGAAACCTCGGCGGCCGGGTATACGACACAGCCAAGCACGCGATCCGGCCCAAAACCGTCCCATTGGGCATTGCCGGGATCAACCGTTTCTAGCCGCGTGCCTTCCAGATCGGTGCCAATCTTGTGAAAATACCACCACGGCACGCCGTTCACACCGCTGACGATTGTTGTGTCATCGCCGATCAACGGCTGCATCTTGTCCACGACGGGTGGAACCGAATGCGCCTTGAGCGTGACGAACACGTAATCCTGCGGGCCAAGATCGGCGGGGTTGTCGCTGGCCGTGACCGGGACGGTCACCGGATCGTTGTTTTCCTCGATCAGGGTCAGCCCCTTGTCCTTCATTGTCGCCAGATGCGGCCCTCGTGCCACAAGGCTGACGTCAGCCCCGGCCTGCGCGAGCTTGACACCCATATAGCCGCCAATGGCCCCTGCCCCGAAAATACAGATTTTCATAACTTACGCTTTCTCGATCAGGCCCAGCTTTTCAGCCAGGCCGATCCGTTGCATCTTGCCGGTGGCACCTTTGGGGATTTCATCCATGATGATCACCTTGCGCGGCACCTTGAAATCCGCCATGCGGTCCGCCGCAAAGGCACGGATATCCTTATCGGTCGCCTCCGACCCTTCTTTCAGCACCACCGCCGCAGCGACCTCTTCCCCCAGCTTCGGATGCGGCAATGCAAAGGTGACGACCTGAGCAATATCGCGATGGTCAAGCAATACGCCATCCACCTCCAACGGGCTGATCTTTTCGCCGCCACGGTTGATGATCTCTTTCAACCGGCCGGTCAGATGCAGATATCCTTCGTCATCAAACGCCCCCTGATCACCAGTGCGGAACCAGCGTGCGCCATCGGCCTCAAAGAAGTTCTTGGCATTGGCCTCTGGGTTACCTTCGTATCCGGGCGTGACATTGGGGCCGGAGATCACAACCTCCCCTGTCCCGTCGATCAACTTATTCTCGGTTTCATGGGCGATCCGCATCGCCGGACCTGCCGGAATGCCAACCGCACCGGGTTTCTGGGTGCCGGATGCCAGCGGATTGCAGGCCATCTGATGCGCCGCCTCCGTCATGCCATAAGCCTCAACCACGGGCGCATTGAAGGTTTCGTTCAGGGCCACCATCACCTGCGCTGGCAACGAGGCGGAGGATGAGCGCAAGAAGCGGAGCGGCGTTTCCGCAATCACATCGGCATTGCGCCCTGCCCGGCTCAGGATAGCCTGATGCATGGTCGGCACGGCCGTGTACCAGGTCGGCTGCGCCTCTTTCATCCAAGTGAAAAACTGCAGCGCGTTGAACCCCGGTGCGCACCAGATCGATGCACCGGCCGCCAGCGATGCGGTAACCGCCGCAATCAGCCCGTGGATATGGAACAGCGGCATGACATTCATGCAGCGATCAGCAGCCGTCAGTTCAAGCGAAGCGCGGATATGTTCGGCAGAGGCCGCGATGTTTGATTGCAAAAGCGGCACGATCTTGGGGCGTGATGTTGTGCCCGATGTATGCAGGATCAGGGCCACGTCATCGGCGGATGGTTCCCCGCCATCCGCAGCACCCGTCACATCAGAGGACAGGCTGAAATACCCTGCCGTTGCACCCTCAGGCACAGATAGCCGTACAATCGCCATGCCTGCCTTTTGCGCTGCGGCGACCGCCGGGCCATCATCATCCGCCATGACGACAAGCGCCTTGGCTTTCAAATCAGACAGGTAGAAATCATATTCCTCCTCGCGATAGGCCGGGTTCAGGGGCGCCGTGGTGGCAACTAGTGCGATGGTCACAAATGCCGTCGCCATTTCGGGTCCGTTGGGCAGGACGATCGCCACCCGGTCCCCTTTGCCCACGCCCATCCCATGAAGCGACGCTGCCACCTCATCGGTCAGCCCCCGCAAGGCGTCGTAGCTCAACCATGTTTTGCCCGGTGCGCCGATCGCCGGTGCATCGCCCGGGTGACCCGACAAGAGTTCTTTCATCGTTGTGTACATGGGTTCGTCCTTGGTTATTCGATATTCAACTTGTGGTCAGACTTCGGCCCGCTTGCCCCGAAACAAGCGGCGCACATGTTTCAGAAGCGGTAACAGGAAGAAAACGACGCTCAGCGCGATGAAGCTAGCAGAGAGCGGGCGTTCGATAAATGCCAGCACATTGCCCTGCTCGGAAATCAGCGTCTGGCGAAAGCTTTTCTCCATCAGCGGTCCCAGCACAACGGCGAGCACCAATGGGGCCATCGGATAATCAGCCTTGCGCAGAAGGTAACCGGCGGCGCCAAAGCCAACGATCAGCCATACATCATGCATTTTCTGGCTGGGGGCATAGCCGCCCACAATGCACAGGATCAGCACCATCGAACAGAGCACCGTAAATGGCATCCGCAGCGCCCAGACAAAGACCGGGATCAGCGCCAAATTCACCAGCACGGCGGCAAGGTTGGCAGTATAAAGCGATGAGATCAGACCCCAGACAAAGTCGGGTTGTTCGATAAACAGCATCGGCCCGGGTACGAGCCCCCACATCACCATTCCCCCCAGCAGAAGCGCCGTTGTAGGCGATCCTGGAATGCCAAGGGTTAGCATCGGTAGCAGCGATCCGGTCGAGGCGGCATTGTTCGCTGTTTCCGGGGCGGCCACCCCTTCGATATTGCCTTTGCCGAAGGTCTCGGGCTTTTTCGACATCAGCTTGGACAAGCCATAGGCCATCAGCGCGGCCGGTGTGGCGCCCGCTGCTGGCAACATGCCAACAAAGAACCCCATGATTGATCCAAAACTCATCGTGCGCCACAGCTTGTTCATTTGCTGGATGCCCAGCTTGAGCTCTTTGAAGGTCAGTTTGGCCGGTGTGACACTTGGGGCCGATTTAGACGTCTCAATGGTGTAAAGGATCTCACCCACCCCGTAGATCCCGATGGCAAGCACCAGAAAACTCACGCCTGAATAAAATCCAGGCTGGTCGAAAAAGATCAGGCGCGGCTGACCGGAAATCAGGTCAAGACCCACGGTCGACAGGATCAGCCCAAGGCAGATCATGATGATAGTTTTCAGAACGTCATCGCCGCCCAGACCAACGAAGGTCGTAAAGGCCAGCAGCACAAGCGCGAATTCCTCCGGCGGTCCAAAGGCGAGCGCCACATCGGCCAGTGGCGCGGCAAACAGCGTAAACAGGACCACCGATACGGTCCCACCGACAAAAGACGCAACTGCGGCGGCAATCAGGGCCAGCCCGGCTTTGCCCTGTTGCGCCATCGGTCGCCCGTCAAACGTGGTCGCGACCGATGTTGACGCACCCGGTATGCCCAAAAGGATCGAACTGATCGCGCCCCCGTACATCGCCCCATAATAAATCGCGGCAAGCAGGATAATCGCCGAGGACGGCGGCACAATGAATGTCAGCGGTAGCACAATGGCCACGCCATTGACCGATCCAAGGCCCGGCATTGCCCCGATGAATAGCCCGGCGGTGACGCCAAGGATCACGATCATCAGGTTCAGCGGCGACAGCGATGTGGCAAAGCCGTCCGCAAGATGTCCTAACAGTTCCATGATCGGCCGCCCCTAAAAGAACATCGCATAAAGCGGCACAAATAGCGGCTCGGTCAGCCCCTTTGGCAGCAATATCTTGAGGGTCACCTCAAAGAAGAAAAACAGGAAAATCGGGGTGGACAATGTCAATGAAAGCGTCAGCACCCAACCATGCTTGCCAAAGATTTTCAGATACCAGATCAAAAAAAGCGGCAATGCAATATAGGCCCCGCCCCACGGGATCAGCGCAACGGTAGCGGTAAGCGCGATAATCACGCCGATGACAGAGCGCAGTGTTTCGGGGTCAAAAAAGTCGCCGGAATAGGCCGAGTTGCCGCGAAGCGATCTGATCAGAATGCCGCCCGCGGCCAGAAACATGATCGCTGACAGCCAGAACGGAAACGCGCCGCCTCCGGGACCGCCTGTCATGCCGTTCCAACCAATCGGCAATTCAATGGCATGCCACATAAAGTACAGGGACAACAGCATCAGGGCCGCTGCGATCATTCGATCAGCCGTCAACATGATCTCGTCTCGTTTTTATTGGATAGTGGTGAGTGTTGGGGCGCAGCGAAATCACCGCGCCCCACTGGATAAGTTTAGGAAAAGGCTTAGGAGCCTTCGCCCATCGTATTCAGCAACTCAGCATGTTTTTCACGCTCTTCCAGGAAGTAGGCCTGCAGTTCATCACCTGTCAGGAATTCCGCCATCAGCGCCTTTTCCTGGGTGTATGTCTGCCACTCTTCCGACTGGCTGAGCTGTTCAAACATGTTGGTGTAGTAGGCCACAGCCTCTGGCGCCATGTCCTTTGGCGCAACAAACGACCGCTGCATCCAGTAAACCAGATCGTGGCCGAGTTCACCCATCGTCGGGGTGTCGGGGAAGGCCCCAATGCGTTCAGGCGTGAACGCTGCAATCGGGCGCAGGTTACCGGCCTGATAGAAGCCCAGCGCTTCAGACGGGTTGTTCACGGATGAATCGATATGGCCACCCACCAGGTTACGTGCCACATCACCACCGCCCGAGAACGGCACATATGTGACTGAAATGCCAAACTCGTTTTCAAGCATGGCTGTCACGAGGCTGTCTTCCTGGCCCGTGCCAGTACCGCCCATCTTCCAGCTTCCACCAGCAGCGCGGACAGCTTCGACATAGTCATCAAGCGTTTCGATATCGCTGTCGGCATTGACCCACAGCACAAACGTATCAAGCGCCATACGTGCAATTGGTGTGAACTCTTCAATGTCGACACCAATGTCATTGCGCAGTGGCGTTGTGTAGTAGCTGTTCAGGGTCGCCATGATCAAATGGTTTTCGCCCTCGTTGTCAGCCAGATAGCGCAATGCTTCCGCACCAGAGCCGCCACCCTTGTTCACGGGCAGGATCGGCATCGTGGAAAGATTTTCTTTCTGGATGATCGACTGGAACAGACGCGCCAGACGGTCAGCACCGCCCCCTTGCCCGGCCATGATGACCATTTCGACAGGACGATCGGGTGCCCAGTCTTGTGCTGAACTTGTCGTCGCGGTGAAAAACGCAGCGGATGCTGCAACTGCAAAACCAAGACCACGGATAAAACTATAAGTCATGTATTGTTCTCCCTATGACATAGAGGCGAGCATTTCTTCACTAGTCAATTTGTCACGGGGCTAACTCCGCGCCTCTTGCGACCAAGCTTAGGCCAGTTCAACGAAACTACAACTACAAAAATGAAATGTGTGGTTGTGACTCTACTTGTAAGGAAGGCATGCCGCCGCATACCGCATTTTCATGGGACGAAAGATTATTTTATGGGCATCTTGTCTTTAAGCCACTGAATTAAATTGACTTTTAGGCATGACGCTAACCGTCACCTGACGCGAGGGAACGTGCCTTAAAAGAGCGTAACAAGACCTGTTTATGCGCTAACACCGTACTGCCTAGGGCCGTCTCGATATGTCAATAATTTCTGAAGGCAATCCCTGGGTGAAACCACCCCAGGGAGACAGGGGTTTGCATCATATATTCCTCAGGTTGATATCGAATGACGCTTGAGATGACTGTCGTCAGTAAATTGATAGTCAAACGGATCACCTTACAGTTGCACCATCAGAACGAAAAATCGGGCGGCCGGATGAAACCGACCGCCCGCAATTTGGTACTCCGATCTGCACACGCGCTTAGTGGATGGCGCTTGCGTGACGGTTCGTCTTTTACATCAGGCTCTGGATATTGATGCCAAAGGTGATGGCCCCGATCGGCTCGTTCGTAGCAGGGTCGACGATTGGAAGCGATGCCTGGGTCTGATAGAACCCTGTGCTGTCGTCAAACTCCACATCGCTGATGTGCAACCCGCCATCTTCACGGCCATAGGTCTCTTGCCACTTGGCTTCGTCACCCTGCCAATAATCCGATGTCTCGACACTTTGCGCGACATTCAGGCCTTTATTGTCCATGACGAATACTTCTGTCACCAAGCCTGCTGTGGCGTTTTGCTGATCGAGCAACCAGGCAGAAACTGGCCCTGACAACAATTCGGTGATCAGTGGACCGCCGCCCGCATCAGCCTCGGCCCGCCATGTCTGGTCAAGCGCAATGATATCGTCCTCGGACAGGTCTGCATGTTCGACGTTTTGTGCCTTGATCGCGTCAATCAGGTCAGGATCAATGATCCATTGCGACAGCACGTTTTCGGCATAGGCCTGCAGGGGCACCCGATACACCCCTTCCTGCCCCGGAACAGCAATCAGATAGAGCGTGATCGCGTTATTGACGTCAACTTCCAGCTTCTGGGTCAGCTCATTGGAGGCAGCGACCATATCCGCGGTGATGGTGTCACCCGCAAGGGCGGCATCAAAAACACCCTTCTCGGCGCTCCACAGATCATAAGTCGCGCTCAGGCTGTTCTTGACCGCGTCGTTGGGCGGCGGGTTGATCCCGGCATCCGGGAAACCGTCACGCAGGGCGACCAGCGATCGGTCAAACAAGTCGACCGTTTCGCGCAGTTCTTCAACCGTCCCAAGCTCCGGCGCGCTGACCGCAAGGCCGCACATGGCGCGGGTCATACGGTTGACGAAGGTTTTCTGGCGGCTGGCAAAGTTCAGCACAGTCGCGTCGCTTTGCAGCAATTCCTGCGGGTCAGAGTAAACGCCGGAAATGTCAGAAGCCAGAACGACGGTCAGTTCAAACAAATCCCGATAGTTCTGGCGCACTGTCCGCGCGTCGTTTTCAGTTGCCGATCCCGACAACATGTTTTCGGTGGCTGCGCGGATGGGCAACCACGCATCCGTCACCCGTTGAAGCACCTGCAGGTTGCGGTTGTCGCTTTCCGCTGTAGGGATGCCAAGTGCGGTATCACCGTCACGCAGCCCCATCAGAATCGCGTTGAAGTCCGACCGGATACTTTCCAGATCGGATTTTGCGGCATCCTCCTGAATGCCTGCATTCAGCCGGCAGCTAGTCGCGGTGACAGCCTCGCTGAGGGATCGCAGATTGGAAGACAGATAGACACGTGCCTTACCACCTTCGTAAAGATCCGGGTCGAAAACTTGCGCTGTTGCCTGACCGGGCAGCGCAGTGAAGGCTCCAAGCAATGCCGCCATCGCGAGCGCGCTTGCATGTTGAGTTACCTTTAACATCTTTTGGTTCCTGTTTGTCGTCTGCCTGACACAAGTATTGCATCACGGCAGAGATTCATTCCAAGGCCAATTTTCACAGCCCGCATAGGGCTCACCAATCTGCGAGTCATTTCACCTTATGCGTGCAATGCACGCGTCAGGTCAAATGATGACTGTGAGAGGTTTCCTTGGGACACGCGTTGCCCCAAGACACCTCCAAGGCCAGATACGACGGCCGTCAGTTTCCCGACAGCCAAATCAGCCATTGGCCGTCTGGATCCAGACTTCCACGCGACGATTGATCTGTCGACCACTGTCAGAGACGTTGCACGCAGCAGGCGCAACTTCGCCAAAGCCTGCAACACCCATCGTGATGTTGGACAACCGGTTACCGGCGAATTCTTCCAGATTGGCCCGTACCCGTTCGGCACGCGACACAGACAGCTGCTGGTTGTTTTCGAACGCGCCGACATCATCGGTAAATCCGACAAACAGTACATTTGTCCCGTCAGGCTGCTTCTCCAGATAATCGGCCAGGCGTGCCAGATTCAGCATCCCGCGCTGTCCAAGGTTCTGCGAACCCGTCTGGAACCGGAACGTGGTCGACAGCCGGTCATAATCGACCATTTGCGACAGCATCTCGCGCATCAGCAGGCCTTCGAAAGGATCGACATTTGGATCCAGCAACTGCCGGGCACGATCACCGTCCAGTGGCTGCGCCCGCCGATCAACGCCGAGGCTGATAAAGCCAGCCTTTGAAACGACCTCTTCAGCGGGTTCGGAAAGCGCGTATTCGATAAAGTCGGTGACCGACTCATCGCTCGTATCGCTGCGGTTGTAGAGATACAGGAAACGCTGCAGGGCGTATTCTTCGGTCCGGGCCGAGAAGCTGTCGGGTGTCATGCTCAACCCGCATTCGTTGATCAACGTAACCGGCTGTGCGCCGCGTTGGAACGCGAACCCCGAATAACCGATCGCATTCACGTCCGAATTGACGACCAAAGCCATTTCGTTGCTGTCCCGCGCAATGACGACAGAACCGGGATCACGGGGGGCATCATCACCAAAAACCACGTTTTTGAACACGTCGCGTGTATCAGAATCCTCGGCACGGGAAACAAGCGTAATCGGCGCGTTAGCACCGCCCACTTCGGACCAATTGGTGATGCGGCCGCTATAGATGTCGCGCAACTGATCCATCGTCAGTTCGCTCACCGAATTGTTCGGGTTAACGATCACAACCAGTGTATCAAGTGCCAGGATATGTTCCTGGCTGGGGTCGATCATGTTGCCGGCCCCATCGCTGCGCAGCGCGCGAGCTTCCTGCGGCAGGATGCGGCGAGTCGCCATACCGACGGAGGCCGTCTGGTCAAGCAACGCTTCAAACGCATCGTTCGAACTTGTGGATGAAACGAGATATTCGCCCAAAACGTCGCCAAATCCCTGATCCCCGACGATTTCGGCAACCGCACCGTTGCCGTCACCGGTCGAGGTGATCGTCGCTTGCGCGCCCTTTGAGGCTGCGTAGCCAGATAACAGCAAAGGCATCACGCCAACACCGATGGTGTCAGAGCCAACGATCGTAACGTCAGCCTCGACCGTCCCGAAGGTGGGGCAGGATTCGCCTATACAACTGACCCGTGATGCGGAAACACGCAGGTCCCCCAGCGCCGTTTTGACAACATAACTGTTGTCGTCGAAATCGACGAACTCACCAACGATGTTCACCGTTCCGTCAGCGGATCGCAGGGTGACTTCACCGGCCAAACTGGCCGCTGGAACCAGCATCGCGCAGGATAGCGCGAGCGCGGACTTCAGACTAAGCTTTCTTGAGACGTCACTACTCGACATATCTCTCTCCTGAAAATTGATCCTTTCCAAAATACTGGCTAACTAAATTTACTCGGTGGAATGGTCGGACTTAGATTACTGTTTTTCGCGGAGGTCAACTCCGCAACACAACGTCAACCTCCATCCGCATTAAGTAAAAACTTAGGCGGAATTTGGCCAATTTGGTGCTAGCTGCCTTGCTTATGTCCGCCGGGCACCATCTGGCACCAGCCGTTCGGCGGACGAAACGGATGCCTAGCACGTGTCTAGTCGAACGCACGCACGACCGATGCAGATCAGGACGGTGTCGATCCTTGATACTGATAACATTGTGAAAAACTCTCCTTTGGGTTCAAAGTTGGAGTAAGCACAAGCGGTTAATATTTACTAAAGGCGTACATTAACCAAACTTGCCACGCAGTATTGCATGGGCCTCAGCCAAAAAAGAAAAGTCGCGTGCAATGCGTGGCGAAACCAGATCAGCGTCGTACATTGTCCACCCTAGAATATTATTCTATCACGGCCTCCAGAACCCGACAAGGAGACGACAGATGCCCAACTTCTGCCCGATTGGTATCTCAGGGTTGCGTTGGAGCCGAACAATACCCCTGATTGTAACTGATTGCTGAGAGATTTTATGCGCCGCCTTCCCGTCTACATTTTGCTTGATACCAGCGGCTCCATGCGGGGCGAACCGATTCACGCAGTCAACAACTCCATGCAGGTCCTGCTTTCGACCTTGCGGCAGGATCCACATGCGCTGGACACGGTCCATATCGGCCTGATCACCTTCGATCTTGAGGCACGCGTGATGCAGGAACTCACGCCGCTCGACGCCTTTCCGCAAGTGACGCTTGAAACACCGAACAGTGGCCCCACATTCCTGGGCGAAGCGCTGAAATTGGTGCAGCAGAAAGTAAAATCGGAGGTCCGCGTCGGCTCTGACGAAGGCAAGGGCGATTGGGCCCCCCTTCTTTTCGTCATGACCGATGGCAAGCCGTCTGACACGATGGTCTTTAACGAACAGGTCGAGGCGATCAAATCCGCAGGATTCGCTGCCATGGTAGGATGCGGCGCAGGCCCCTCAGCGGATGTGACGGCGCTCAAACGCTTTTGCACCTCAGTCGCCATGTTGGATACGCTCGACGGTCCAGGGTTTGAGCAGTTTTTCAAATGGGTCAGTGATGTCATTGCCGATGGCAGCCGGTCCCAGAATGCAGCTGCGGCTGATGGCACCGAACTGCCCCCGCCCCCGCGCGAAATCAATATCGTTATCTAAGGAGGCAGTCCCATGCGGATGCTCCCCGTCTATTTCCTGATCGATGTCTCCGAATCGATGATTGGCGACACGATGCGCCAGCTTGATGAAGGTCTGGCCAAGCTGTCAGACACGCTGAAAACCATTCCCGAAGCGCTGGAAACCGCACAGGTGTCCATCATCGCCTTTGCTGGAAAGGCCAAGGTCATCACACCCATGGTCGAGGTGGCCAACCTTTATCCACCGCGTCTGCCCATCGGCGGCGGCACCAGCCTGGGTGCCGCACTTGAGCTGCTGATGGAGCGGATTGATCACGACGTGACCCCCACAACGCCCGAGCGCAAAGGCGACTGGAAACCCATCGTGTTCCTGCTGACCGATGGCGTGCCCACTGATAATCCGGGGTCTGCCATGACAAGGTGGAAATCAGACTACGCGCGCAAGGCCAGCTTGGTCTCGATCTCCGTCGGTGGTCGTGCGGATCTCAAGGGCCTGCGCGAGATCTCAGACAAGACCATGATCCTGAACGACATCAGCGACAATGCATTCGCCAACCTGATTACGTGGGTCACTCAATCCATCACCATTCAAAGCCAAAGCGTTGGCATCGGCGCTGCGGGTGACGGCGTGAACCTGTCCAAGAACATGCCCGACGAGTTGGCCGAAGATGACGGGATCAGTGCCGGGCTGCCCGATGACCGGTATGCCGTCGTGATCGGCAAATGCGAAACCAACGAACTGCCCTTCCTGCTGAAATACGAGAAGTCGCGTCATCAGGCTGGCATCTATGAATTCCGGGCCGCGCAGGGGGTCAGCAATCAGTATTTTGAACTCTGCGCAGATGGCGGTGCCATGCAAGAGATGAATGTGCAAAACCTGATGGGCGGGTCATCCTGCCCGCACTGCCCGAACGAAATCACCATGGCCCATTGCGGCAAATGCGGCGGCATCCATTGCCTTGATGTGCGCACCAAACAGGCGGTCTGCCCTTGGTGCGGCGGGGCTGGCACATATGGCGCCTCCGCCCCCGGCGAAGGCTTCAACGTCAATCGCGGTCTGGGATAGATGCCGCCGAGATATCTTGAAGGGCGGCTCAGTCGGGCCGCGACAGTGGGCGAATACTTTGCCGCCGAGTTGCTGGAACCCGCAGGGCTGACACGCATCGAAGTGGATTGGCCGGACGATGCCGATCTGACCTTTGAACAGGACAAGACTTCCGGCAAATGGATCATCAGCGGCACGGTTCACACCGCCAAGATGTATGAGTTCATCTTTCGCGGGACGATCAATAACAAGGATGTGGCGGTCAACCTGCGCCTGCCCGCCAGCCCCGACCCGTGGACGATATGGAAAGACCTGCCCGTCGATTGGGACACCCTGCCCTATCCCAAACCCGATACCGCCAGTTTCCGGGTCGAGGGCGATGGGCTGATGATTGCGGCGAGCCGCCGGGGCCGGTCTCACGCGCACAAGGCGCTGCCGCGGGATGATGATACGCGCATCTATTTCGATGCAGATACCGGCTGGCATATCTTGGCAGTGGCCGACGGTGCAGGCAGTGCCGAGTACTCCCGCCTTGGCTCGCAAACGGTTGTCGAAACCGCCGCTACCGAATTGCCACATCTGCTGGCGACCCATCTTGCCGATCCTACCCACGCCGATCTGGACACAGCGCTATATGACACGCTTGGTGCCACTGCTGGTCTGGCCGCTGACGCGCTTGATGACCTCGCTCGCGACACCGGGCAGCGCCTGCAGTCATTCAGCACGACACTACTGATCGGAATCGCTCGCAAAACAGATGATGGCTGGTTCTTCGCGAGCATCTCAGTCGGTGACGGCCTAGTCGGCCTTATCGCCGACGACAACCCTTTGATGATGTCCGCCGACAATGGAGAATTCGCAGGCCAGACGACGTTCCTGCGCAGCGACCTTTTTGCTGACAAAGCCAACATCGCTGCCCGCATCCACCATCGCACCGTGCCGGATTTCACCGCCTTCATGCTGATGACAGATGGCGTATCCGACCCGATGTTCGTGTCAGAGGCGGCGACACAAGACCCCGCCGCATGGATCGCCCTTTACGATCAAATCGCAGACCTTGATGAAACCGCCCTGCTTGAGTGGTTGAACTTCAAGGTCAAAGGCGAACATGACGACCGCACCATCGCTATCCTGACCCCGCCCGAGACCAAGAAATGATCCGCACCAAGACGACAGACGGCACCGATATCGCCTTTGAACCCAAGCATTTCGCCCAAGGGGGGATGAAAAACGTCCATTGGATAGAAGGTCGGCGTGCCGTGATCGGTTTTTACCGCACGAAGCCCGACCGGCAAGGGATGGAGCGGTTGCAGGCCATCGTCGGCGCTCATCGCAAATCAATCCTCGAAGGGGCCGGTGGCGATACGCTCGCCAGACTGTTCCGCTGGCCCGAGGCGCTTGTCGAATGGAACGGGACTGTGGGCGTGGTCGTCCCGGTCTTCGACAGCCAGTTCTTTTTCCAGAATGGATCGTTCGACAATGATCGGCTGCGGATCAAGGGCAAGGAGAAAGAGGGCAAGTGGTTCGCCTCGGCCCATAACCGCAATACGTTCCTTGATCCGCGCGAGGCGGGCGATTGGCTGGGTTATCTGAAGATCTGCATCCGGCTGGCGCGCGCGGTGCGGCGCCTGCACGCCTCTGGCCTTGCGCATTCAGACCTGTCCTACAAAAACGTCCTCGTCGACCCACTGACGGGTGATGCCTGCATCATCGATATCGACGGTCTGGTGGTGCCTGACAAATTCCCGCCAGAGGTAGTGGGGACGCCCGACTTCGTGGCCCCCGAGGTGGTCGCGACCCAGCATCTGGAAATCACCAACCCACGCCGCAAACTGCCAAGCATGCAGACCGATCTGCATGCGCTGGCAGTGCTGATCTATATGTATCTGACGCTGCGCCATCCGCTGAAGGGACGCAAGATCCATGACGTAAACGACAGCGCCCGCGATGATATGCTGTCGATGGGCAAACATGCGCTCTTTGTCGAACATCCCGATGATCCATCGAACCGGATCAATATCGACCATGTCCGCGAAAGCGAATTGCCATGGGCGGATACGGACAAGATGCCGATGTCACTCTGCGGGCCACTGATCACGGACCTGTTCAAGCGGGCCTTTATCGACGGGTTGCATGACCCCGCCCAGCGGCCCCGCGCGGATGATTGGGAACGCGCGCTGGTCTATACCGCCGACATGCTGCTGCCCTGCACCAATAGCAACTGTACCGGCAAATGGTTCGTCTTTGACAACACCACCACACCGACCTGCCCATTCTGCGCGACACCTTGCGGGAAAGACGTGCCCATCCTGAACCTGTACTCCGCCCGGTCCGGCGAAAGTTTCCGGCCCGACAATTACCGGGTGACGGTTTATGACGGGATCGGGCTTTATGCCTGGCACGCCAACCGCTTTAAATCGCCCAATGAACGGCTTGCCCCCGCCGACCGGGCGCGGCTGGCCTATTTCCAGAAACACAACGGTCAGTGGCACATGGTCAACGAAGGATTGCCGCATATGAAAGATATCGGCACCGATACCGCGATCCCCATTGGCGGCAGCACCGTTTTGGGTGACGATGCCCGCATTCTGCTAGATACGCAAAACGGCGGACGCCTTATTCAGGTGCAACTGGCAGGCACAGCCACAGAACTGTCGTGATTATGTCGCGATTACCCGCTTAAACGCTTGTCAAGTCATCCAGACAGCACTTTAAACCAGAACGTCACGTCCTAA
Source organism: Yoonia sp. R2-816 (assembly GCF_046762905.1). NCBI lineage: Bacteria > Pseudomonadati > Pseudomonadota > Alphaproteobacteria > Rhodobacterales > Paracoccaceae > Yoonia > Yoonia sp. R2-816. Next base: position 20,825 of record NZ_JBKQXN010000216.1, read on the forward strand.
ATATCCTCCAAGCAATCATAAAAGGGAGACATCAATGGCCATTTCTCTGTCAAAGGGACAAACCATCAGCCTGAAAAAGGAATCTGCAGGCCTCAAGCGCGTGCATATGGGGCTGGGCTGGGACCCGGTTGCGCCCAAAGGGTTCTTTGCCAAGCTGACCGGTCCAAAAGATATTGACCTTGATGCTTCTGTAATCACTTTTGACGCTTCCAAACAGCCCACCGGCATTGTCTTCTTTGGTCAGTTGCAGTCAGCCGACGGATCGATCCTGCATACCGGCGACAACCTGACCGGTGAAGGTGACGGCGATGATGAGGTGATCAAGATCGACCTAGACCGGTTGGACAGCAACGTCGAAACGCTTGTTTTCTTTGTGAATTCCTATCGTGGGCAGACCTTCAACGAAGTTGATAACGCCTTCTGCCGCATCATGGACGACGACACTCAGAAGGAACTCTGCCGCTTCACCCTGACCGATCAGGGCGCACATACCGGCGTGGTGATGGCGGTGCTGTCACGCAGCGGTGGTGATTGGCAGCTTAAGGCCGTCGGCGCACCCGGCGTGGGCCGCAAAGCGGATGAGCTTGTCCCTGACGCCCTGCAGCATATCTGAACCCCAACAATCACAGCACTTGCACGCACAAGTCTGATAGGGAATTGATATGGTGAATTTGACAAAGGGCGGTAATGCCCCGCTTTCTTCGACCACGCTGCAGGTGACTGTGGCGTGGAAAGACCGCAACCCCAATGCCGAAGAACTGGACGTCTCCTGTTTTTTGCTGACCGACGCCAAGAAGGTCCGCAGCGACGACGACATGATCTTTTACGGACAGCGCCAATCAAAAGACGGATCTGTCCAGTTAAAAGATCTTGCTGTTGCCGAAGGTGTCGGACGCAAAACCAGCTTTGCCGTTGATCTGTCAAAGCTGGCCAGCGATGTCACATCTGTCGCTATTGTTGGCACAACGGCCGCTGGACCGGTCAGCGCGCTTGAAACGCTCAGCGTGACAGCGGCCCCTAATGGCGGAGAGGCTGTCGTCTTTGATATCGCAACGGGCGACGCATCAGAGGCCGCACTGATCCTGGGTGAGCTTTACCTGCGTAACAGCCAATGGAAATTCCGCGCGGTGGCCCAAGGGTTCAATGGCGGGCTGGCCCCGCTAGCCACCAATTACGGTGTGGTGATTGATGCCGCGCCCGCCGCGGCACCAACGCCACCCCCTGCCCCGACACCGCCGCCAGCGCCAAGCCCGGCACCGTCGGTCAATCTGTCAAAGGTCACGCTGACCAAGGACAAGCCATCAGTCAGCCTCGCCAAGAAAAGCGAGGGTTTTGGCCAGATTGAAATCAACCTCAACTGGACCCAGACCGGCGCCAAGAAGAAAGGGATATTCGGATCGCGCGGCAAAGCGATTGACCTTGACCTTGGCTGCTTTTTCGAAATGTCAGATGGTGCTGTCGGCGCCGTACAGGCGCTGGGCAACACGTTCGGGCGGTACGAACAGGCACCGTTCATCGAACTTGCAGGCGATGACCGCACGGGTGAGGTTGCAGGTGGCGAATGGATGCGGATCAACGGCAGTCAATGGCAGCATCTGCGCCGGGTGCTGGTTTACGCGTTCATCTATGAAGGCGTGCCGAACTGGGCCTCTGCCGACGGGGTGATCACGATCTATATTCCGGGTAGTGGCCCGGTCGAGGTCAAGTTGGACGAGGCCAGCAATCTTGGTATGTGCGCCATAGCCGAGATCACGAACGACAATGGTGGGATCAAATTTTCAAGGGAAGTCAGATACTTCCAGGCCCATCCACAAATGAGCGAACACTACCGGTATCCGCTGCAATGGCGCGCCGGACGTAAATAAGAAGGGGATTAAGACAATGCTGAACTGGCTGAAAACAAATGCTGCCGCCGCCCGGGACAAGATGAAAACCGAGGTGGCGAAATACAAGAACAACGATTTCATGGAAGCCGTTGTTGCCGGTTGCGCCCTTGTGGCCGCAGCGGATGGCAATATCAGTTCCGAAGAAAAACAGAAGATGGCGGCGTTCATCAACCGCTCTGAAGAGCTGAGCGTGTTTGACATGTCCAAGGTCATCGCCAGCTTCAACAAGATCGTCGAAGGGTTCGAATTCGACGCGGCCATCGGCAAGATCGAGGCGATGAAAAAGATCACCCGCCTGCGCGGCAATGATGAGGCCGCCCGGACAATGGTGCGTGTCTGCTGTGTGATCGGAGCCGCCGATGGCGATTTCGACGCGGACGAACGCAAGGTAGTATCTGAAATCTGCACGGAATTGGGCCTGTCCCCGTCCGAATTTGACCTCTGATCAGGACTGAATCTGTTGGATCTCTCAAACTACGAACTCTTCGTATTGTCGGCGGGTGCCGTCCTGTTTGGCTTGTATTTGCTGATCAAGGGTGGCGATTGGACGATTGACGCGGCCGTTTTTGTGGCCGAACGTACTGGGCTGTCCCCTTTGTTCATCGGGGCCACCATCATTTCTTTCGGCACGTCGGTGCCGGAACTCTTCACATCCGTAAACGCCAACCTGCAGGGCTTTCCTGGCATATCACTTGGCAACGTGCTGGGCTCGAATATCGCCAATATCCTGCTGGTGCTGGGGGCGACCGCGATTGTCCTGCAGATCGAAGGCAAGGCCAAGGATCTGATGAAGGATCTCGTCATGATGCTGCTGGCGACCGGCATTCTGATCTACGGTATGATGGTGGGCGTCTTTTCACTGGTGCTCGGCCTGATCATGTTCGGTATTCTGGTGGCTTTCGTCGGCTACCAATACGCCACGAACAGCCTCGAGCTTGAGGAAGATGACGACGATGATGAAGGTGGCAGCATCCAAACCATGGGTGTCGCGGTTGCCTTTCTGATCGGCGGGCTCGTCTCACTGGCTGTCGGATCGGAAATGCTGGTCAAGGGCGCGGTTGTCACCGGTACGATCATCGGGGTTCCCGAAGCAATCATAGGCTTGACCGTCGTCGCCTTCGGTACATCACTGCCCGAATTGTCGACCTGTATCGCTGCAGCCCGCAAGCGGTCGCTTGGCCTGATCCTGGGCAATATCATCGGATCCAACACGTTCAATATCCTGTCCATCATCGGCCTGACCGCGATAATCAAACCGCTTGACGTTGTGCCGGTCCTGACCGGGATACAGATGTGGGCGACAGTCGGGGTGTCAGTTGGCTTTGCCATCTGGATGCTGACCATTGGCAAGATCACCAAAACGATGGGCTACATCATGGTCGCGGCCTATGCCGCATTCGTCGCGGCGCAATATCTTGTGCCGCAAATGACAGCATAAAAAGGAGGATTAAATGGGACTTTCACTTCAAAAAGGCGGCAACCTCAGCCTGACCAAAACAGACCCGAGCATGCAGCGGATGGTCGTCGGCCTAGGCTGGGACGAACGGGGCACGGACGGGGCGGACTTTGACCTCGATGCCTCTGCATTTCTGCTTAACGCCACGGGCAAGGTGCGCGGCGATCACGATTTTATCTTCTACAATCAGATGGAAAGCGCCGAAAAGTCGGTGACCCATACCGGCGACAACCGGACCGGCGAAGGTGACGGCGACGACGAACAGATCAAGGTCGATCTGTCCAAGATGGCCGCCGATGTGGAAAAAATCGCCATCACAGTCACGATCCACGACGCCGACAGTCGCGGCCAGAACTTTGGTCAGGTGGTCAATGCCTTTATTCGGATCGTCAACGAAGATACCGGTGCCGAGGTCGTGCGTTTTGACCTTTCCGAGGATTATTCGACCGAGACCGCGATGGTCTTTGGTGAGCTTTACCGCAATGCCGGCGAATGGAAATTCAAGGCAGTCGGGCAAGGCTATGCCGGGGGTCTTGGGGCCATGTGTAACCAGTTTGGTGTGAATATCGGATAGTCATATCTGACGACAATCCGAGTTTCTTCCCCCTAAAAACCGCAGGATATGACCATACATCATATCCCGTAACTTCAACGGCTTAATGCCAATCATTCAAAAAAGAAGGAATTGAACATGGGTGTATCCCTCTCCAAAGGCGGCAACGTTTCTCTCTCAAAGGAGGCTCCGGGTCTGACCTCTGCCATGGTCGGTCTGGGCTGGGACACGCGCGCCACGGATGGTGCGGATTTTGACCTCGACGCGGTGATGTTCATCACCGGTGAAGACGGCAAGGTGCGGTCCGATGCGGACTTTATCTTCTACAACAACAAAACGGGCGCCGGTGTTGAGCATCTCGGTGACAACCGTACAGGCGAAGGCGAAGGCGACGACGAACAGATCAAGGTCGAACTGCCCAGCATTCCTGCTGACGTCAAGAAGCTGGTCATTGGTGTCACGATCCACGATGCCGACAGCCGTGGCCAGAACTTTGGTCAGGTCTCTAACGCCTTTGTCCGCGTGGTCAACAATTCCGGCAACGCCGAAATCGTGCGCTTCGATCTGTCCGAGGATTATTCAACCGAAACCGCTATGATTTTTGGTGAGCTTTATCGCCATGGTGACGAGTGGAAGTTCAAGGCCGTGGGTCAGGGCTTCTCAGGCGGTCTGGGCGCGCTCGCCTCTCAGCATGGTGTGAATATCGGCTAACGCCTTACGGGGCGGGATGTCCTGCCCTGACAATCGCGCGATCCGTTTCAAATCGGGTCGCGCAAATATTTTAACACAACACTTTCAGGAGGATGCAGATGAAACTGACGGCCGACATGACAACTGGAAGTGCGGCGGTTGAGGTGTTCAATAGCCTCCTGCCCCCCGAAGATTTGTTCGGATTTGCAGAGCGGCGCAACCCGAAACGCGCGTTCATTTTCGTCAGCAAGGTGCTGGGCCGCTATGTGCCCGTCTGCCCGCGGGTGATGCGCCAGACCTATCTGGACCTTGCCGCGCAAATGCCCCCCGACCTGCCCGGCCCGATCCTTGTCGTGGGCATGGCCGAAACTGCCATCGGAATGGGTGCGGGTGTGCATGATGCGCTGGGGCGCGATGATGCGCTATACCTGCCAACAACGCGCCACCCGCTCAGCGACAACATGCTTGCCCATTTCAAGGAAGAACACAGCCACGCCACCCATCAACTGATGCACATGCCGTCCGATCCGACCCATCGTGACATGCTGATGAATGCCAAGACGCTTATTCTCGTGGATGATGAGGCGACAACTGGCAAGACGCTACATAACCTCGCCCGTGCGCTGAATGAACGGGGAATTGCCCCAGATCATATCATCTGCACTTTCCTGACGGACTGGTCCGCAGGCAAGGCCGCCGCCGCCGTGGCATCTGTTTTTCCAGACGCAAAGGTCACCAGCACCGCGCTGGCCAATGGCCGCTATAGCTGGACGCCCAGCAACAATGTCGCCTTGTCCCGCCTGCCCGATGATGTGGCCGAACAGGGCGCCTATGATCTGACACGCAATCCCGATTGGGGGCGGCAGGGCATTGTCGAAAATCACCGGATGCTGGACAGTGACGCGCGGCCCGGGCGCCGGACACTTGTCCTTGGCACGTCTGAATTTGTCTGGCAGCCTTTTCTGCTGGCCGAACATCTGGCCCATGCGGGCGAGGATGTGAAATTTGCCGCCGTCGGACGATCACCCATTTTCAAGGGACTGATGATCACCGATCTGATCCGGTGTCGGGACAATTATGGGCTGGGCCTGCCCAACTACCTTTATAACGTCGATCCTGACGCCTATGACCGCATCATTCTGTGCGTCGAAACCCCACCAGGCAGCGTTGATCCGGTGTTGCTGGATGCGTTGAACCCCGAGGTTCTGAGCCTTTATGCCTGACCCCAAACCACTCGTCTTTGCCGATCTTGACGACACGCTGTTCCAGACCCGGCGCAAGATGAACGGGGCTGATCCGCACCGGCAGGTCGCCGTCGCCGCCAATGGCGACCCGCGCAAGTCATCGTTCATGACCGCCCGGCAATCGGCCTTGTTCGAATGGCTGAATGCTACCACGGAGCTGATCCCAGTCACCGCCCGGTCCGGCGATGCGTTCGCCCGCGTTGATCTGCCGTTCCGGTCCTGGGCGATCATTTCCAATGGGGCGGTGATCCTTGAACCTGACGGCACACCGCACACCCCGTGGAAGGTGCAGATGGAACGCCAACTTGCGCCGCTCGCCGACACGATGGACCAGATCCTCACCGAAGGCCGCATTGCGGCACAGGCCGCCGGCATCGACGTGCGGTCATGGATCGTGGAAGAGGATGGGGTTGCCACTTATGTGGTGTTCAAACTGAACGAGGTGACACCAGACAGCCTGCAAGCCCTGAAGACCCTGCCCGTGCCCGTCACCAACTGGACCCGCCATTTCAATTCCGAAACGCTCGCCCTGATCCCGCCGGGATCAGGCAAGGCGGTGGCCACCAGATATCTGCACGCCCATCTGAACGCCGATGAAAGCCGCCCGACAATGGGGTTTGGCGACAGCCTGAGCGATCTGCATTACATGCAGCTTGCCGATATCCTGATGATACCGACCGGCAGCCAGATCGCGGCGGCACTATGAGTTTTTCCGGCTCTTACGCGACTGATGACGTGACGCTGTTGCTGCAGGTGGTCGATATGGCTCCCACCCCTGTGGCGCAGAAAGAGGCGCTGATCCAAAGCGGCACATTGCATTATTCGGAATTGCTGGCGCCAGAGGCGCCGCCAACGGCGCAATACATGGGTATCTACGATGCGGCCCTCGCCGAGAACGGGCCGCTGATGGCGCAATCTGTCGTTTCGCTCGCCAAGGGGATTGCCGGGCAGATTGACGGTGAAATCACGCTGGTCAGCCTCGCAAGGGCGGGGTTGCCTGTGGGTGTCCTGCTCAAACGTGCGCTGAAAACACTGGGCCGCCAATGTCATCACTACGGTATTTCCATCATCCGTGATCGCGGCCTCGATCATGTGGCAATGCGACATATCCTGTCCAAACACGCAGCTGAATCTGTAGTATTTGTCGATGGCTGGACGGGCAAAGGTGCCATTGCGGGTGAGCTGGCCAAGGCCGCCCCTGATTGCGGCATCCCAAAACCACGTATGGCCACCCTTGGCGATATCGGCGGTTTTGCATGGATGGCCCCGACAGATACTGATTGGCTGATCCCCTCCGGCATCCTCGGTGGTGTCGTCTCCGGCCTTGTCAGTCGAACCGTTCTGAATGACACGATCCGGTCCAGCGGCGGGTATCACGGTTGCACCACCCTGCCCCATCTGGCCGGTCACGATGTCAGCCGCGACTTCGTCGATGCCATCGCCCGGCAGTTTCCGTGGGAGGCAGCACCCTGCAACCCCCTGCGCAAGGCCGACCGGATCATCCGCCAATCCCGGGTCAGCCGCACGATCGACACGCTGGCGAAATGGCACAACATCGGCAACCTCAACCGGATCAAGCCAAGCCTGGCGGAGGCCACGCGCGCCGTCCTGCGCCGCCGCCCGCATATGGTCTATGTGGCCAGCGACACAGCTCGCGACACCGCCCCGCTGATGCATCTTATCCGGGAAAACGATGTCCCTTACGAGGTCGCACCCGACATGATCGCGGGCTACCGCGCGGTCACGATCATTGAAAAGACGTCATGACAGGCGGCGTTGCCAACCAGCCGGATCTGGTCGGCAAACTGACGAAAATCTTCAACCGCGCGCCCTCCTCGGACCTGATCACCAACCTGACCGCGCAGATCGACAGCTACAGCATCGGTGATCTGACCCTGCCGATCAGTCGCAGTGATGCGCCAACCTGTTATATCTGCAGTCCGACTGTCGCCTATGTCGACTATGCCATTGAAGAGACACGCAATCTTGCCACCCATCCGATACTGCAAAAGACGCTGATCGCCCTGATCCGTGCCTGTCGCCCGCTGATCCGGGCAACGGGACTTCACCGACAGGTACAGCCCAACAACTGGCTGTTTTCGACCAACCCGGTGCCTGCCCTGACTGCACAGGATGCCACGGCGCTGCGCGATGACCTGACGCAAAGCGATCCTGACCGCGCCATCGTCATCCGATCGCTGAACCCGGTTGCGGATACCGGTACGATCACCGCACTCAGATCAAGCGGGTTTCTGATGTTGCCATCGCGGCAGATCTACATCTTTGATCCGCAGGACAGCGGGACACTGACGGCAGACGCCAAACGCGACCGCAAGCTGCTTGAAAACACCACCTATCAGATCGCACCTGCCGCCACGTTCAGTGCAGAGGATTTCAGCCGCGCCGCGTCCCTTTACGAGATGCTTTATCTTGACAAATACACCGCCCTGAACCCGCAATACACTGCCAGCTATCTCGCGCAGGCCCATCAGATCGGGCTGTTGCAGATCATCGGGCTGCGCGGTGATGACGATCAGCTTGACGGCATGGTCGGCCTGTTCGATGTCGGAAACACCTTGACCATGCCGGTTGTCGGGTATGATACCAGCAAACCGCAAAAAACAGGCCTTTACCGGATGCTGAACGCGATTGGACACCGCTATGCCATCGAGCATCAGAAATTCTACAACATGAGCGCGGGGGCCGCCGCTTTCAAACGCTTTCGTGGGGCGAAGCCTACCATCGAATATACTGCGGTCTATGTCGCCCATCTTGGCCTGCGCGCGCGCATCGCGACGCGGATCACCAGGATGTTGCTGGATGTCATCGGTGTCCCCATTCTGCGAAAGTTCAAACTATGAAATCAACCTGGGTCGCCGTGGCGCTTGCCCGGAAAATCCGCCGCAAACCGGTCAAGATCTGGTTCAACGATCAGCCTGTTGTCCTGTTCCGCACCAGCCAGGGCGTGCAGGCGATGCTGGACCGTTGCCCGCACCGGTTTGCGCCCTTGTCAGAGGGTTGGGTGACGGGCGATGCCATCGCCTGCCCCTACCATGGCTGGGAATTCGGGCAGCAGGGGATTTGCCGGAAAATCCCCGGGCATATCGGTGATCTGCCCACGATCCGCGTGAAATCCTATGCGGCGACCGAAGCCGACGGTGTTGTCTTTATCGCCGATGGCCAGCCCGACGACCCGCCGCACACGCACCCGGTTGCTGAGGGTGATATCATCATCCATCACGCTACCAATCACAGCAATTCGACCTTGCCGGACACGGCTGAAAACATCCTTGATGCGACCCACACACATTACATCCACAAGGGGTTTCTGCGCGGTCTGAACAACAAACGCTTTACGGTGCAGGTCGCCGTCACAGGTGGGCCCGGCTGGGTCGAGGCGTGTTATACAGGCGAGGATCAGCAGCAGGGTATTGTCACCAAACTGCTTGAGGGGACGCGGACGAAATCCATCGGCCGCTTCCGCTATCCCGGCATCGTGGAGCTGGAATACTGGAGCGACAAGGGCATCACGCTGGGTGCTGCGTTCCATCTGCGCCAAAGCAGGCCGGGGCTGGTTGACGGGATCGGGTTCAGCGTCGGGCCGCGCAATGGCGGGCTGGGGCATATCAAGGGCTGGCTCTTTAAACCCTTCCTGCATATCGGGATGCATCAGGACCGGCAGATTCTGAAATCCGCGTTGGATAACAAACCTGATGACCCAAAGGTCAAACCGGTCATCGGCCCGCTCGATTTTCTACGCGAGGATATTGCGCGGATCATCAATGGCGAATTGCCCCGCGCGGCGGAAACTCCGCGCCAGATCGAAATGGAACTCTAATTAGGCCCGTTCCATTCGATATCGTCGGTCGCCGCCGTCTGCAGGCTGACCCGTCGCCGCAGGGCGATCCGCGCGATTTCTGCGACAGCGCGCCATTGCTGGCGACGTGGTGCCACATCGCCGGGCCAGACCATCACGTCATTGACTGAACGCAAGTCCTGTAGATAACGCCCGAATGTTCCGCTGCGCAGTGCAGGCCACCAACCATAGATCATCATCGCCAGTTTCACCGCATGCAGGCCGCTGGCGTCCGGTTTCACAGCGCCACCGCCGAAAAAAGCCCCGGCAAAGCTGTGGGGTTCGGTGAACAGGTGGATGCCGCTGGTCGCACGCGGATTGCATTCGATCGCCATCAACGCCGCACCATCCTTTATGAAATCGAACGAGATTTGGCCGCTCCATTCGGTGCCAGTGACAAAGCGGGCGATGAAATCCGCGATGGACGGATCGCTGACCGGGGCAAAGGCGGTGCCGGCACCCTGCCCGGCCCGGTAAAGCGGATGGTAGGCCGCCAGTGCCGTCACCCGGCCCCGGTGGGCCACCGCATAGGCGCTGACCAAGGTGCCTGGGACGTGGTCTTGTGCGACCCAGGGGAACCGCGCGCTGGGCTTCAGTTTAGGCGTCTTCGGGCAGATCTGCACATCGGTCCCGAACCGTGACCAGACCGGTTTGAACACAAGCGATGTGGACCGGTCCTGCACTGCGGCCAGATCATCGGCGCCCTGCAACAGTCGCGTTTCGGGCACCGGCAGGCCCAGACCGCGGGCAATTTCGATGAACTGCCATTTGTTGTGAACCTGTGCCAGCCGATCGAGAGCGGGGGCAAACAGCCGCGCGCCCATGTCCCGCGTGCCCCAGACCCCGGCAAGGTGAAACACCTCTTCACATGTCGGCACGATATGGGTGATCCGGTGTTCGGTGATCGCCTGCGCCAGCGCATCGCCATAGGCCGCAGCACCGCCGGTGGCAGAGGGCAGCACGACGACCGCATCGCAGGCAGTAGAGGCAAAGCTGACAGCCGCGCGCAGGCTGTCGCCAAGGGCTACGAAACAGCCAGCCCCATGAAGCAACCGCGCCAGATGCAGGGCGGCGGGCGCGCGCGCACCGGTGATCAGAACCCGTTCACCGCGCATGGCGGTTTTCAACGCGGCGCAGTTTACGGTCGGTCCGCAGGGTGATCGGTGTGTGATTGGGCTGAATTGTGATATTCAAGCCTTTGTTTTGAAACAGCCTCTTCAACGCGGCCGATGCCACCTCCATCCCGACCGGAACTTGCAGACTGACCGTGCCATTCCCGGTTTGCAGCACCCGAAAATCGGTGATCCGCCGATCACTGTCCACAACCGCATTGCGGATCACATCGGGGGTCAGCATCACCTTGTCCGGCCCAAGGACAAAGCAATCGTCCATCCGCCCCACCACCTCTGCCAGTGGCTGTAGCGGCGATCCGCAACGGCAATCGGGGGCCAGACGCACCAGATCGTTCATCCGGTAACGCGCCATGATCTGCACCTGTCGGCTGAAATCACTGATGATCACCTCGCGCAGGTCGCCGTCGCCAACCGCGGGCAGTTCGAAATGCATCGTGTCCTGACACAGGTGCAGCGTGCCATGGGTGCAGGAGACGGCAAACAACCCTTCGGTCGCCATGTAGATCTGGCCAAGGGTCAGGCCGAAATGCGCTTCGATGACCGCCCGGTCCAACGGATCAAGCTGCTCGGCCCCGGCATAAATCTTGCGCGGCGTCAGTGGCATCTTCTGCTCTGCCAGATTGCGCAGTATCTTGGGGGGCGCGATGATGACCGTCGGGTCAAAAGCCTGCAATCCCGTCGCCCAATCCCCTGACAGATCGAAGAATTTTAAGGACAGCCGCCGCAGCCGGTTCGCGCTGTCATAAAGCGGCGTGTTCAGCGGCAGCAGGATCGCCACGCGATGCTGTTCGCGCCAGAACCCGGGCAGCGCCTTGGCCAGGATCGTGCCCAGCCAGCGAAACCGTTCCGCCTGCGAGATCACGAAAAGACCGCGATTGCCGCTGGTCCCGGTGCTGGCGCCGACGACATAATCACCAACCATCCTGTCCTCTGCAAAGGCGGCCCAGCCCATTTCGGCAGTTACACCGGCGGTGTTGAATGCCGCGAAATCGGCCATCAGGGTGGCCTTGTCGACAATCGGCAGATCGGTGAGCGTGCCTGAAAATCCCGCATACTGCCGCACGCGCGGGACATCGTGGCGCAGCCAGTGCTGCAACCGCCGGTCATGGACCGCCTGCAACTGCTGCGCTGTCGTGATCTGCCGCGCCCGCCAATAGGCGAGTGCCGCGTGCCGCAGGTCAAACATCGGTCGGGGTCCAGTCATAAGGCGTTGTTGCCGGGTTGTGGCACAGCACCAGATCGCCCCCTTCGCGCACGAAGCGACGGGCGAAGGCGACGCTTTCCGTGGCTGCTTTCGCGTCGTCAGCGACCAGTGACGCCGGAAACCCCGGCACCCGGTCCTGCACCACGGCATCGCGCAGCCATTGCACGTCGGCCGCATAAAGCAGCGGTGTGTCACCGGGAAAACAGAGACCGTAATGACCCTTCAGGTGACCCGGCAATGGCACGGCAAGGGCGGACCCATCGCCCAGCACATCAAACGCCTGCCCCATCCCGAATGGCAGATCGGCGGTGGCGTGATCGGTGATGTTCACGCACCGCGCCGCAAAATCAGCCGGCAGCAATTCCGTGAAAACGCCGTGCCGCAATGGTCCGGTGACCTGCGTGTCCACAACAAAACGCGCCTCTGGCAGGTCGCGCAGATAGGACACGTGATCGGCGTGCAGATGGGTCAGCAGGACCAGTTTCACATCTTCGGGCAGAAACCCGTGATCGGCCAGCATCGCCAGCGGGCTTTCCAACGGGTTGAGCTTCATGCCAACCATCCGCGCATAGACCCGCAGCGGCCACGACCGCCCCGGCCCTTGCGATGCGCGGGGCCCATAGCCTGCATCGATCAGGACCGGACCCCATTTGGGATGATTGATCAGCCCGCAGCGGACGCGCAGCCGCACACCACCCCAGCCACCGCCACGCAGCACGAAACCACGCCGTGTCCGGACGGTGGCGGTGTTGCCGAAAACGGGCCGGATCATATCACGCCGGGGCGCATCGCCCCGTCCTTGAATGTGCGGCGCAAGCCATCCTCGAACGACACTTCGGGGGTCCAGCCCAGCAATGTCGCGGCCTTTGTGATATCAAGGGTCTGGCGATAGCGCAGGATGCCCAGACTATAGGCCGTCACCGGTGGCTCCGGTCGACCCGGCAGCAGTTTCGCGCCCGCTTCCATGGCGCGCACGGCGGACAGCACAGGGCCAAAGGGCAACCTACGCCAGCGCAGCGGCACCCCAGTAGCGGCACATGCGGCCTTTATGATGTCTGGCAAGGCAATCCCCTCTCCGCCGGTGATGTTGATAATCTGACCCGACAAGTCCGGCCCGGCCTGCAGCGCCTTGATAATCGCCGCGACAACATCATCAACATGGGTGATATCAGTGGCGCCATCCTGCGCAAACCGGGGAAGCGGGCGCTTGGCGGCAACCCGCATCAATCGCGGCAAGAGGGCGGTATCTCCCGCGCCATAGATGCCGCGCGGACGGATCACCACCGGCGACAGCCCGGTCCGGTGCAGCAGGTCCTGCTCGGCCAGTTGCTTGGTCAGCGCATAATGATTGACCGGCGGCGGCAGCACCTGCGTTTCTGCCAACCGATCCTGATCGGCAAAGCGAAAATAGACGCTGGCGGTCGAGATCATCACGAAACGCGAAACGCCCGCCCGTTCCGCCAGATCGGCCACGTGCCGGGTGGCATCCACATTGCCAGCCGTGAACTGCGTGCGACTGCCCCAGGGCGATGACAACCCAGCACAATGCACAACAGCATCAAGCGAACCAACCCGGTCGGCATCGCACCGCGGCACTGGATGGGACAGATCAATCGGCACTGTTCTGACCCCGCGCGTTGCCAACCGGCCAAGCGCCGACTGATTTCGCCCTGTCGCAATCACGTCCGCACCTTGATCATGCAGTGCTGCGGCCAGAACCGCCCCCAGAAACCCCGTCGCGCCCGTCACCAGAACCGTCATCAGTAAACCAACGCCGCGCCGCCAAAGGACACGCCCGCAGACGTTCCCAGCAACAAAACCTTGTCACCCCGTTTCAAGCGATCCTTGGCGCTGCACAGCCCATAAGGGATCGAGGCTGCAATCTGGTTGCCAACCGTCCCGCAGATATCGACAACCTTGCTTTCGGCAAAACCGCATTGGCGGATCATCCGGGCCAGCGCCATGGGGCTCGCCTGATGCGGCACCACCAGATCAACCGCATCACGGGTCCAACCGGCCTGCGCCAACAGATCATCGACGAAGGGTACGAAATGCTTGGTCGTGATCCGGAACAGATCCTTGCCATTCATGTCGAACAGACTGTGGGCGGCAAACGCCTCTGCCTCATTGCGAAAATCGAACCTGGTGCCCCCGGCCCCGATGCCACAGCATTCGTAAACGCTGGGATACGTGCGCAATCGTGTCTGCAACGGGTCATCCCCGGCCTCAACCACAACCGCGGCCGCCCCGTCACCAAAAAGCCCGGCCACCTCGGGCCTTTCATCCCAAGGCAAGGCGCGCGATGCGACCTCGGACGAGATGATCAGCGCCTGCCTGTATCGCCCGCTGCGCAGCAATCCATCACAAACATCCAGCGCGGTCACAAAGCTCAGGCAGGTGCTGTTGACATCAAAGGCATAGGCGGCCCCATCGGCAATGCCCAGACCACGCTGATACAAGGGGGCCGTTGCCGGAATGGGTTGGTATGGGACCGCAGACGCCCCAATAATCAGGTCGATATCCTCCGGGCGCACACCTGCGTCTTCAACCGCGCGGGCGGCTGCGGCCACACCCATCGTAATCTGATTTTCATCATCGCTGCAGTAATGACGGGTGCGTACGCCGGTCAGTTTCTCTACCTGTCCGGGTGGCACACCCAAGCGGTCATCGAACCATGCCGATGGCCTCGCCTCGCGTGGCAGATAGGAACCGATACCCAACACCTTCATGACGTTTGTCTTCCTTTCCGGACATTCATGAACATTGCTCACGTTTTGAGAAATTGCAAGTGGCGAAAGGTCAGGATTTCCTGCCTTGGGCCGTTTTCAACCCGTGCCGTTTTCCCTATACCGGGCCACAAATGACAAAACAGGCCGGGAACCCCACCACATGAGCAAAGCAGAAATTGGCCTGATCGGCCTTGGTACAATGGGTGCTGCACTGGCGCTGAATATCGCGGATAACGGATTTGATATTGCCGTCTGGAACCGGACAACCGCCAGAACGCAGGACTTCCACAAAAATGCTGGCGATCTGGCGGACCATATCACGGCAACGGAAACACTGCAGGACCTCGTCGATGCCATCGCAAAACCGCGCGCCATCATCCTGATGGTACCCGCCGGACAACCCGTCGATGACCAGATCGACGCACTGCGCCCGCTTCTTGATGACGACGACATGATCATCGACGCGGGCAACGCCAACTTCCACGACACCAACCGGCGCGCGCGGGACGCGGGCGACAAACCGTTCCTTGGCATCGGCGTGTCCGGCGGCGAAGAAGGGGCACGGTTCGGCCCCTCGATCATGGGCGGCGGCAAGCGCGCGCATTGGGATCGGGTCGCACATATCCTCAACGCCATCGCCGCCAAGCACGAAGGTGAGGCCTGTGCCACATGGATGGGCGAAGAAGGTGCCGGGCATTTCGTCAAGGCCGTCCATAACGGCATCGAATATGCCGATATGCAAATGATTGCAGAGGTTTACGGCATCATGCGCGATGGTCTGGCCATGGATGATGCCAGCATCGCAGACACGTTTTCAGGCTGGGACAACGGCCCGCTCAAATCCTACCTGATCGAAATCTCCGGCAAGGTGGCGGGCGCCACCGACCCCAAGACAGGCAAACCAATGCTCGAAGTGATCGTGGATGCGGCAGGCCAGAAAGGCACCGGGCGCTGGACCGTGATCGAGGCGCAGCACCTTGCCGCCCCCATCCCCGCGATCGAGGCTGCGGTCGTTGCCCGCAACCTGTCATCACAGCGCGATGCGCGCGCGGCGGGCGAAGATCTGTTTGGCACCGCCCCCCATCGCCTGCCCCATGACATCCTGTCCACCGATACATTGGAACGCGCGCTGATCGCCGGAAAGATCCTGTGCTACACTCAAGGGTTCGACATGATTGCCAAAGCGTCAAACGCGTTTGGCTGGGCCTTGCCATTGCCCGATATCGCCAAGGTCTGGCGCGCAGGCTGCATCATCCGATCGGCGATGCTGGATGACATGGCCACTGCACTGGCAGAGGACGCGGACCGCACGCTGATGTTCGCGCCCAAATTCGCTAATATGCTGAAAGCCAATCATGATGCGTTGCGGCGCGTGGTGGCGCAGGCGGCGCTGCATGGGCTTGCCGTGCCTGCCCTGTCATCGGGCCTTGCGTATTTTGATGCGATGCGCACGGCACGGGGCACGGCCAACATGATCCAGGGTCAGCGTGATTTCTTCGGCGCGCATGGGTTTGACCGGGTGGATGGTGGCACCGGTCAGCACGGACCATGGGGCAACTGAGCAATTGCGTCCGGGCGTTGGTCTGCTAGCGTTCCGGCAAAACCGAAAGGAAACGATATGCGTAAACTGATCACTGCAGCGGCGGCAAGCGCCGTCATCTTCGCCACCAACCCCGCCCTGGCCGATGGTCTGAACGGGAACGTGCAACAGGCACCTGCCGCTGCCACCGATAGCTGGGGATCGGAGGCCGCGAAATCATCGTCCATCAACGCAAGCTATGTCGTTCTGGGGATTCTGTTGGCATTTCTTGCTGTGAACGCCATCAACGACGGGGCAGAATAATCGGGGCGGCTGCCGCTGTTTCACCCTTACCCTAGCGCATATCCGGTGCCCCGCACGGTGCGCACGGGGTCACTGCCACCATGTTGCGTCAGTACCTTGCGCAGCCGGCCCACATGCACATCGACCGTCCTTGTATCGACGTAAATATCGCGGCCCCAGACCCGATCAAGCAGCATATCCCGCGACCAGACGCGGCCCGGTTTTTCCATGAAAGTGGTCAGCAGCCGAAACTCTGTTGGGCCAAGTTTTAGCTGGTTGTCACCCCGTGTCACCCGATGGGTTTCCGCATCCAGAACAATGTCGTCATAGGTCAAAACCTGGCCCACCGTGGCGGGACGCACACGGCGCAGCTGGGCGCGAACGCGGGCCATCAGTTCATAGACAGAATACGGCTTGACCACATAATCATCCGCACCGGTTTCCAGACCGCGCACCTTATCAACCTCTTCTGAGCGGGCCGACAGCATAATGATCGGAATCGCACGGGTCTCTGGCTTGATCTTCAACCGCCGGCACACTTCGATGCCTGACAGATGCGGCATCATCCAATCCAGAACGATCACATCGGGGGTATCTTCATCCACGCAAATCAGACCATCTTCGCCATTTTCGGCGCGTGTAACGCGAAATCCCTCCGCCTCCAGATTATAGGCCAGAACCTCCCTTTGGGCGGGTTCGTCTTCCACGACAAGAACATGTGGTTGTTGTGCCATTGGTCTTAGCTGGGGTCAGTTACATATGCTGTTTTGTCACCCTTGGGCCGCGCCTCATCCGGCATTTCACCAGTCACCAGATAGATCACCTGCTCGGCCATATTGGTGGTCAGATCACCCATCCGCTCAATATTCTTGGCCATGAAATGCAGATGCATGCACGCCGTGATGTTGCGCGGGTCTTCCATCATGAAGGTCAGGAACTCGCGGAAAAGCGCATTATACATCTGGTCCACTTCGTGATCGCGCTGGCGCACATCCTCGGCCAGTTCCGCGTCAACGCGCACATAGGCATCCAGCGTATCCTTGAGCATTTGCTCGACCTCGCGCGCCATCCGACGCAGCGCAGCATCAGAGCCGTTCACCGGGCTCATCTCGACCAACACGCTGGTGCGTTTGGCGATATTCTTGGCATAATCGCCAATCCGTTCCAGTGACGCGGCCAGCCTGAGAACTGTAAGAATGGATCGCAAGTCCTTGGAAACAGGCGCTCTTAGCGCGATGGTTCGCGCGGCCTCTTCGTTGATTTGCATCTCAAGGGCGTCAATCGCCTTATCGCCCGCCTTGACCTTTTCTGCCAATTCGACATCGCGATCAGCCAGCGACTTGGCGGCCTTGAGGATCGCGTCCTCGACAAGCCCGCCCATGGTCATAATCAGTGTGGTGATGCCCTCAAGATCGCGATCATAGGCCGATGAAATATGTTCGTGCATCATATGCGCTCCTTACCCGATCCGACCGGAAATATAGCTTTCCGTGCGGCTGTCTTCGGGATTGGTGAAAATCTTGTCCGTGTCGTCATATTCCACCAGATTCCCGAGGTGGAAAAACGCGGTTTTCTGACTGACCCGGGCAGCCTGCTGCATGGAGTGCGTGACGATCACCACCGAAAAGCTTTGGCGCAGTTCGTCGATCAGTTCTTCAACCTGCGCCGTTGCAATTGGGTCGAGCGCCGAACAGGGTTCATCCATCAACAGAACTTCAGGCGCGGTCGCAATTGCCCGGGCAATGCAAAGCCGCTGCTGCTGACCACCTGACAGGCCCGTGCCGGGGGCATTCAGACGGTCCTTGGCTTCGTTCCAAAGTGCTGCCTTGCGCAAGGATTTCTCAACGATTTCATCAAGTTCTGCCTTGTTGCGCGCAAGACCATGAATCTTCGGCCCATAGGCAACATTATCATAGATCGACTTTGGAAACGGGTTCGGCTTCTGAAACACCATACCGACCTTGGCCCGCAGCTGCACTGGATCAACCTTGGGGTCATAGATGTCTTCGCCGTCCAGCAGAATATCCCCTTCGACCCGGCAGATATCGATGGTGTCATTCATCCGGTTCAGGCAGCGCAGAAAGGTGGATTTGCCACATCCCGAAGGCCCGATAAAGGCGGTCACGGTTTTATCTGCAATCTCGACATTCACATCCTTGATGGCGTGGTTATCGGCATAGTAGACCTGAACGCCTTTGGCTGAGATCTTGGTGTCTTGCTGTGTGCTCATGGCCCGGTCCGCGTGATACATATCTTCCATTTGGGCTCTCCTACCAGCGCCGTTCAAAGCGGCGGCGCAAGTAAATCGCGACCGCGTTCATAATCAGAAGGAACACAAGCAACGTGATGATCGCGCCAGAGGCCCGTTCAACAAAGGCCGGATCAGACCGCTGTGTCCAGTTAAAAACCTGCACCGGTAGCGCCGTTGACGCCTCACCGAACAGTCCGGCCTCGGGTGTGTAGGCGGCGGGATATTCGCGGACAAAAGCCACCATGCCGATCAGCAAGAGCGGGGCCGTCTCACCCAGGGCTTGCGCCAGTCCGATGATCGTGCCGGTCAGAATGCCGGGTGCCGCCAGTGGCAGCACGTGATGGAATACCGACTGCATCTTTGACGCCCCGACCCCCAGTGCCGCATCCCGGATTGATGGTGGCACGGATTTCAGTGCCGCCCGAGTCGATATGATGATCGTGGGCAAGGTCATCAGCGTCAGCACCAGACCGCCCACAAGTGGCGAGGATTGGTTAAATTCCATGAAGTTGATGAAGATCGCCAACCCCAGGATCCCGTAAACAATCGACGGCACCGCAGCGAGGTTTGAGATATTCACCTCGATCAGGTCGGTCCAGCGATTTTTCGGTGCGAACTCTTCAAGATAGATCGACGATGCCACGCCAATGGGCAGCGCCAGGACCAGCACCACGATCATCATATAAAGTGATCCCAGAATGGCGACGCCCAGACCCGCTGCCTCGGGTCGCTGAACCGATGCGTCCGGCCAGACAAAGAAGTTCCAGTTGAACTTGGTCTCGATGACGCCGGCATCGGCAAGCTGCTGGGCGATGGTCAACGCCTCGGGTGAGGTGTTGCTGTCAAGCGCAGCACTTTCCATTGTGACATCGCCTTTGAAGAAGGCGTCAATGCGCCCTGAGGCGAGAACGTCAAATTTAAGCGTCTGCCCCACCAGATCAGGATTGGCCAGTATGCGGTTGCGCACGGTCGCCGCCGCCTCTTTGGAAATCATGTCGCCCAGATCTCGGTTCGACAGCGGGTTTTCGATACCCCGTTCATCCAACTCCGCAATCAGTGCATCGCGCAATAGCGGCGCGTAGCTGATCGTCGTCACCTTTGACATGACCTCCAGATCACGCACGCCTGATTTGTCCAGCTTGTCTTCGACCAGTTCCACGTTCAGCGTGATAAAGGTTTGCCGGAATGAGCTGAGACCATTGCCCAGCACCGAGGTCAGCAGGATCAGCAGTGCGAGCATGGCAATGATGATCGCCGTAAGCCCATATGCCTTGAACCGCGCCTCTGCCGCGTTGCGCTTCTTTGTCCGTGTGTCCAGCTTCAGAAGGGAGGTCTTCATTCGTATTGCTCACGATATTTGCGCACGATGTAAAGTGCCACGACATTGAGCCCAAGGGTGATGACAAAGAGCGTCAGACCCAGAGCAAAGGCGACAAGTGTTTCAGGGCTGGCGAAATCGGTATCGCCGGTCAACTGACTGACAATCTTGACGGTGACGGTGGTCATCGCCTCAAACGGGTTAAGAGACAGACGCGCAGCCGCCCCTGCCCCAAGGACGACGATCATCGTCTCGCCGATGGCGCGGGATGCGGCCAGCAGGATGGCACCCACGATCCCCGGCAGTGCGGCAGGTACGACGACCTGCCGGATGGTTTCGGATTTGGTGGCACCCAGACCCAGCGATCCGTCACGCATGGCCTGCGGTACAGCGTTGATAATGTCATCTGACAAGGAACTGACAAAGGGGATCAGCATGACGCCCATCACCAACCCGGCGGTCATCACTGATGACGCGCTTTCACCAAAACCCATCGGTGATGCGAAGTAGTCGCGCAGAAAGGGCCCGACTGTGATCAGCGCAAACAGCCCATAGACGATTGTCGGGATACCAGCCAACACTTCGATGGCGGGTTTCGCGATGGATCGCATGCGTGGCCCGGCATATTCCGAAAGATAAATGGCGGCGAACAGTCCGATTGGCACCGCGAAGGCCAGCGCGATGAAGCTGATATAAAGCGTACCCCAGAGCAACGGGATGATCCCCAGATCCGAATTACCGCGGAAATTTGGGGACCAATTGGTCGACAGGAAAAAATCGCGCCAGTCATACTGTCCGAAGAAATTGAATGTTTCGAACAGCATCGAAAACACGATGCCTACGGTCGTCATGATCGCAATTGTCGAGGCGAAGATCAGCAGGCCCAAAATCCACCGTTCCGCATAGGTCCGGGCACGGCTTTCCTGCTTGATACTAATCAGTGACAGAGCAAGGCCTGTCACCGCGAGGCCGATCACAACAAGGGTAAAGAACCATGAGCCGGTGCCATCGGTGATACGGACATAGAGGGATATCAGAAAGATCGCAGCCAGCGGGGGGACAATCGTGGCCAGCACAGTGTTCAGGGCATGTTGGCTGGGAAGCGATACCAGACCGCGAATGTCACCGCCTGCCACCTGCAATGCACGGGACTTTGCCAAAAAAAAGCCAATGACGGCCAGCGCAAGAATGATGAGAAGCGGGGTCGTCAGCGACAGCATGATAGTATCCAGGTCTTCATTGGATTGAAGGGTGCGGCGCACCGCACCCCTCTGTTTTCATCTTGGATCAGGTTCCGGAACCCATAACAACTTCGTCTGCAACGGTTTCCTGCACGTCCGCCAGTTCCGGATCCGACACCAGACCATATTCGGCCAGCGGACCGTCAGGACCGGCGATCTCATCAGAGACAAAGAACTCTGCAAATTCTTTCAGACCAGGGATCACGCCGATATGGGCGGCCTTGATGTAGAAATAGAGCGGGCGAGACACAGGGTAGTCGCCTGCAGCAATGCTTTCTGTCGTCGGCACTACACCATTCATCGTGGCAACCTGCAGCTTGTTGGTGTTGTTTTCATAGAACGACAGGCCAAACACACCGATACCGTTATTGTCAGCGTCGATCCGAGCCAGCGTTTCGGTATAATCACCGTCAATGTCCACGGACCGGCCATCGGTACGGATCGCCATGCATGTGCTTTCGGCTGTGTCTTCGTCAACGCCTGCATCCAGCATTGCCTGGAAGAAACCACCGTCTTCACAACCCGCCAGGATCACCTTTTCTTCAAACACTTCACGTGTGCCGTGCTTGGTGCCGGGGATGAAGGCCTGAATTGGCTGGTCGGGGAAATCGGGGTTCACTTCGTTCCAGTTCGATAGCGTGTTCGGAACCAGCTCACCGTCAATGAAATGCTCGGCGGCCAGCGCCTTGTACCAGTCTTCGGGGGTGAATTCGAACGCGTTGCCATTGATGTCAGAGGCAAAGACGATGCCGTCATAACCGATGCGGACTTCGATGATGTCAGTCACACCGGCTGCGGCGCAGGCTTCAACCTCGGCCGGGCGGATCGCGCGGGATGCGTTGGCGATATCGATGGTATTTTCACCGACGCCTTCGCAGAAACGCTTCAGGCCGGCAGAGGAGCCGCCGGATTCAATAACGGGTGTCGGAAAGTCAAAGTTTTCACCAAATACCTCGGCGACGATGGACGCATAGGGCAGCACCGTGGAAGACCCGGCAACCTGAACGTTGTCACGGGCGAATGCAGCGGTTGTGGTAAGGGCAATGGCCGCTGTTGTTGCGGTCAGTTTCATGATCGACATCAAATCACTCCTGTCAGTCAAACATTGGCCGCGCGCGAGCCGCGCAACCATTGCGGCCCGTTTAGCGTCGCCGCCTGAACGTTCTGTGACAGTTAAGTAAAAGTTTTATGACAGTCATTGGGTGGGCAAAAACACAGATACTTCTGTCCCTTGCCCCTCTTCACTTTCGATGACCAGGCGCCCCCTGTGCCTATTCACGATATGTTTGACAATCGCCAGGCCAAGGCCGGTGCCGCCGACCTCGCGGGACCGGTGATTGTCCACACGGTAAAATCGCTCCGTCAGCCGGGCGATATGGTGGGATGGAATGCCATCGCCACGGTCAGCCACGCTGACCTGCACCCCTTCGCCCCGCAAACGCGCGTGAGCTTCGCGGTTGAACAGGGTGACATTGACCACACCGCCTGATGCGCCGTATTTGATGCCGTTTTCGATAAGGTTACTGAACACCTGTATCAGCTGTCCCGTATCACCTGGCACGACTTCGGACTCTTCCGGCGCGCGCAGACATACTTTCACCCCCGCCTTCTCTGCCTGTGGTTCCAGGCCCTTGATGACTGATGACAGTATTCCCGCCAAATCGACATCTTCTCGCGGCCGCACGCGCTCATCTTCCTCGACACGGCTGAGCGACAAAAGATCGTCGACCAGCCGCGTCATCCGGCTGGCCTCCTTTTGCATGATGCCCAGAAACCGGTCCCGCGCTGCGGCGTCATCACGGGCCGCTCCTCCCAACGTTTCGATAAAGCCAAGAAGGGCCGTCAGTGGTGTGCGCAATTCATGGCTGACATTCGCCACGAAATCGCGACGCATTTGACCTGCTTCTTCGGCGGCGGTCTGATCTTCGAAAGACAGAACAATGTCGGTACCAGCACGGGCGATGACCACGCGGTAGATGGTATCCTTTGTCCCGTCGCGTCCGGCAAACCGTGTTGTCTGAGCATCCAGACCTTCCCGCACTTTCGCAATCGCTTCGAGTAATGCGGGTTGCCGAAGGATGGTAATATAAAGCCGACCGACAATTCCGGGCCCCAATACAGCCTCAACCGGTGGGTTTGCCGCGCGGATACGATCATCAGGCCCAATGACCAGAATCGGGATCGGCAATGCGTCGGTGACAGCAGAAAGTGTATCGGATGTCACGCGGCCAACCTCATTTCGTGTTTGAGGCTCTTTATTCCCCAAGACTTGTGCCTGCCAAGCAAATAAATCTTTAACGATTTGGAACATTCCTGGGCAACCAGGCGTTTTCTTAGCGAAATCACCTTAACTCAACCACTCACAATTCCGGAATTGGAACACATATGTCAGGCCAAGTAGAACGCGGTCGTACCGCGCCGTTTCCAGACGCGCTCGAGGGTCTTGCCAGCAACACGCTGGTGATTGGTGATCTGGCTCGTTGGCGGGCGCAGGGTCGCGTTGTCCCACCACTCGACGGTTTTCAGTTTGTCGAAATCGAGGCACTGAACGCCGATGTCGTAAACGAGAAAGAGCCCGATATCATCCTGTCGCCACTGGTGGCTGATGATTTCGATGCGGTGGATGTTGCAGTCAAATTGATCGAATTGCGGTTTCAGGGGCGCTATCGCGCCATTGCCGACGACCTGCCTGATGCGGATCTGATCCGGCAGGAAGTGCGAAATTTTGCACCGCAATTGGATTTTGACCTGCTCTTGATGCCTCGCATGGCCGGGGAGTGATCAAAGCGGTCTGAGCCCGTCACGAAAACGCGCTGCATTTTCCTGATAATGCAATGCCGACGCCTTGAGCGCGTTTATTGCGTTCGTGTCAAGTTCTCGCGCCACCTTGCCCGGGCTGCCCATGACAAGTGAGCCGTCCGGGATTTTTTTGTCTTCTGTAACCAACGCACCCGCACCGATCAGGCAGTTCGCGCCAATGATAGCGCCGTTCAGTACCGTCGCACCCATACCGATCAGGCTGTTGTCACCAATGGTGCAGCCATGCAGCATGGCCTTATGCCCCACCGTACAACCCGCACCAACCATCAGCGGAAAGCCCATATCGGTATGCATGACACAGTTTTCCTGCACATTGGTCCCCTCACCAATCGTAATCGGCTCATTGTCCCCCCGCAGTGTAGAACCGAACCAGACCGATGATTTGGCTGCCAATATGACGTTGCCGATCACATGGCAGCCCGGCGCCACCCACGCATCATCAGCAACGGTGGGTGCAATATCGTTCAGGGCATAGAGGCTCATCTTCGGTCTCCGAATTCGGTTTGCAGACGGCGGACATGATCAACCAATTGCGGCTGTTGCGATCTGCGCAGTCGCTCTGCACTGATGATAGTCTTCAGCCGTTCCTCTGTCGCGTCCAGATCGTCGTTGATCAGGACATAATCATAGCCATCCCAATGGCTGATTTCATCCCAGCTTTTCTGCATCCGGCCTTCAATCACATCAGGCGCGTCCTGTCCGCGGTTGACCAGACGGCGGTGCAGCTCGGTTATAGTAGGGGGCAGAATGAAGATCGACAGCACATGTTCCTGCAAGGCCGAGTTGCTGATTTGCTGCGCGCCTTGCCAATCGATGTCGAACAACACGTCACGCCCACTGTCGATGGCCTCCCGGACCGGGGCCTGCGGCGATCCGTAATAGTTGCCAAAGACCTGCGCATGTTCCAGCATTTCGCCTTCGGCCACCTGCTTCTGAAACTCTGGCACCGAGACGAAAAAGTAATCCTGCCCGTCAACCTCGCCCTCGCGCGGCGCGCGCGTCGTTGCGGAAACAGAAAAGCGGAGCGTATCGTCCCAGACCCGTAACCGCCCCGCCAATGTTGATTTCCCGGCGCCTGAGGGGGATGACAGGATAATCAAAAGACCGCGTCGGGACATCACGCTACTCCACATTCTGAATTTGCTCGCGCATCTGGTCAATCACCGCTTTCAGGTCAAGACCAATCACGATCAGCGGGGCGGACTGCGCCTTGGCGCACAAGGTATTCGCCTCCCGGTTAAATTCCTGTGCAAGAAAATCCAGTTTCCGTCCCGCCGGTTTTTGATCGGCCAGCAAATCACGTGCTGCCACGACATGGGTCTGCAGGCGATCAATCTCTTCGGTGACATCCGACTTAACCGCCAGAAGCGCCAGTTCCTGCGCCACGCGCGCCTCCTCGATCTCGCTGACATCATCCATCACACGTCGCAGCGCTGTGGTCAGGTTGGTCTTGACCTGCGGCGCGCGGGCGGCTGCGGCTTCTGCTGCCGCGTCCGTCAACGTTTCGATCTGGGCCAGTTGATCTGTGATCACCTGATGTAACGCACGTCCTTCGATTTGGCGCATCTTCACAAAATCACCGACCAGCGGCGCGATATCCGCAATCAGCGCCTTGGTCAGATCATCATCCAGATTATCCGGTTTGGCCGGCACCAGAACACCCCGCTGCGACAAAACATCGGCTGCGGTCGGCTGCGCCAGTGTAACGCCCATGGCAAATGCACGGTCCTGCACCGCATCCAGCGCCGTCAGCACAGCATCCAGTTGCGTCTCATCCACAGCAAGGGCAGTTCCGGCTTCTTCGCGTGTCAAACGCAGGTTCACTGTCACGTTGCCCCGCGCGAGCGCCTTGCTTAATGCGGCGCGCAATGCCACCTCAAGCCCCTCGATCCCGTCCGGCATACGCAGCCGCAAATCAAGGCCACGCGCATTGACCCCGCGCATTTCCCAACTCCAGGAGGCCGGGCCAAGGGTGCCGGTCCGGCTTGCAAATGCGGTCATGGATTGGATCATATCGTGCTGCCCCGTCAGATTTTTGTTCCCTGCACCTAAGGCAAAACCAAACGCCGAGGCAACCATCGCGATTTGTTTCAAATTAACCCATTAACACTTTGTTAAATGAATCTATGGGTAATCTTTGTTAAAACCTTTCTAACGAAATGAAATGGTTTTGCACCAGCTGCGGCAACCATAGCGAAAGTAGAAAGAGCCATGAAAATCGTAGAGGACAATCCACAACGTCGCCGCGCAGACCTACCCGGCGCTGGAAACGAGACGCTTGAAAGCCTCGAGCGGTACTGGCAGGCATTGCGCCATGCCCAGCGGATCCCCTCGCGGAATGATATCGAGCCGAGCCAGATCGACAGCGCCCTGCCCCATGCGTTTATTCTG
This sequence comes from Yoonia sp. R2-816, assembly GCF_046762905.1. Lineage (NCBI taxonomy): Bacteria > Pseudomonadati > Pseudomonadota > Alphaproteobacteria > Rhodobacterales > Paracoccaceae > Yoonia > Yoonia sp. R2-816. The sequence continues at coordinate 47,419 of NZ_JBKQXN010000216.1, forward strand.
CAGCGGGTCGCGCCGGGGATCGCCCGGATGCGCGTCGCAGGCCAAAAACTGCATGACCTTCTGAAGATGGATGCGCGCGGTATGCCGCTCAGCACATTCTTCGCACCAGAGGCCCGCGACGATATCGCCAGACTGGTCGAGGCCACGTTTACCGAGCCAGCGATCATCGGTGTGCCTCTGAATTCGCCCGGCAGCCTGATCCGGCCGCATCTGACCGGTACAATGCTCCTGCTGCCCTTGCGGGACAACAAGGGCGAGACGACCCGCATTCTGGGCGCCATGGTAACAGAGGGCGAAACTGGCACACGCCCCCGCCGGTTCGAGATTGCCAAAGGTGCCCGCATCCGTCACGAGACGCTCGGCCTGCAACTGGCCAGCGTGCAAAGCATGATCTACCCCACAAACGCAACAGGGCCAAACGATGCGCGCCCGGCGCTGCGTTTGGTGGTCAATAACGTGTAATCAGCCCGCTTTGGCCTGCTGCATCTTGTTGCGACGGGCCGATAATTCTTCGGCAACCAAGAAGGCAAGTTCCAGCGACTGAGACGCATTCAGGCGCGGATCACAAGCCGTGTGATAACGATCTGACAGGTCCTCATCCGTCACAGCACGGACACCGCCAGTGCATTCGGTCACGTCCTTGCCAGTCATCTCGAAATGCACACCGCCGGGGATCGTGCCTTCGGCGTTGTGGACGGCAAAGAATTCCTTGACCTCGCGCAGCACGCTTTCGAACGGTCGGGTTTTGTAACCAGTGGTCGATTTGATCGTGTTGCCGTGCATCGCGTCACAGGTCCAGACGACGTTGGCCCCTTCTTCCTCGACCGCCTTGATCAGGCGCGGCAGATGTTCACCAACGGCCCCGGCCCCAAAGCGCGCGATCAGGGTCAGACGGCCCGGTTCGTTCTTGGGGTTCAGCGACGCCATCAATGCTTTCAGATGCCCTGATGTCATGCTGGGGCCGCATTTCAGACCGATCGGGTTTTGCACACCCTTGCAGAATTCCACATGCGCGCCGTCAGGCTGGCGGGTGCGATCCCCAATCCAGATCATGTGGCCGGACCCGGCCAGCCAGTTGCCGGAGGTTGAGTCGAGACGGCACAGCGCCTCTTCATACTCTAGTAACAAAGCTTCATGAGAGGTGTAGAAATCGACTGTCTGCAGCTCGTGATTTGTCTCGGTGGTCAGACCAGCGGCTTCCATGAAGTCCAGGGTGTCACTGATCCGGCTGGCCATATCGCTGTATTTCGCCACCTCGTTTGCGTCGGTGAAACCCAGCGTCCACTTATGGACCTCATGGACATTGGCAAAGCCACCGGTCGAAAATGCGCGTAGCAGGTTCAGCGTGGCAGCCGCCTGCAGATAGGCCTGCAGCATACGTTCCGGATCGGGGATGCGGCTGTCTTCAGTGAACTCAAACCCATTGATGATATCACCACGGTAGCTGGGCAGTTCGACCCCATCCACAGTCTCGGTCGGTGCGGAGCGTGGCTTGGCCATCTGGCCCGCCATCCGACCCACCTTTACAACCGGCACCTTGGCCCCATAGGTCAGCACCATGGCCATCTGCAGCATCACCTTGAAGGTGTCGCGAATGCTGTCCGCACTGAATTCCGCAAAGCTTTCGGCGCAGTCCCCGCCCTGCAACAAAAACGCCTCGCCCCGACTGACAGCAGCCAGTTCCGATTTCAGCTTGCGTGCCTCACCTGCAAAGACCAGCGGTGGATAACCAGCAAGACGACCTTCAACAGCTTTCAGGGCGGCTGCATCGGTATAGTCAGGCATCTGAACCCGGGGCTTGTTGCGCCAGTCAGATTTTTGCCAGTTGGTCATTGTCTTGCTCCATATCAGGTTGTGGATATCGCAGTTAACGCTATCAAATGCAGCCTATAACGCGCCCCGCGCGAGGCGCCAATGGCAAATTGCCGCGATTAGGGCGACATTCGGCCATGTCTGGGGGCGATGCACCACATATTTGACGGAGCAGAGATTATGCAAAGAAGCTTTATCAACATCCTCAGCGGTAACGTGGAACGGTCAGCCCGATTTTACGAAGAACTACTGGGCATGCACCGCCACTTTGCTGCGGATTGGTTCGTGATCATGTCGCATCACGATATTTCGGGCCTTGAATACGGCATCCTGCAGCGGGACCACGAAATTGTTCCAGCTCCGCTGCAAGCGGCACCTTCCGGCGTCATCGTGACATTCGTCGTTGCCGATTGTGACGAGGTCGCGAGAAAAGCCGAAGAAATCGGGGCCAAGGTCATCTCTCCCCCCACGGACATGCCCTATGGCCAACGCCGCATGCTGGTTGAGGACCCTGACGGCACGGCCATTGATATCAGCGCGCCGACAGCCCCGATGCAGGCCTAGCGGCGGTTTCCCCCTTGAACGCAAGCAACAAACCTGCTGAGGTCCCGCGACGAACTGCTTTTCAGGCCCAGCATCATGTCTATCGAACCTCAAATCGTTGAAGTCGACCATCGTGGCAAACCGCGCCGCTTTGTGTTTGTGCTGATGCAGGACTTTACGATGCTGTGTTTCGCCAGCGCGCTGGAAAGCCTGCGGATTGCGAACCGGACCGCAGGCAAGACACTTTATGATTGGAAGATCATCGGCGAAGGCGGCGAAGACGCTGTGTGTTCGAACGGTTGCACCTTCCGGCTCGAAGGCGATCTGATTGAGCTGGATCGCGATGACACGATCATGCTGTGTGGTGGGGTTGATGTGCAACGCGCCACGACCAAACGCACCCTGAACTGGCTGCGCCGCGAGGCGCGGCGCGGTGCAACGGTCGCCGGGCTTTGTACCGCCGGTTACACCATGGCCAAGGCTGGTTTGCTGGACGGCAAGAAAGCTACCATCCATTGGGAAAATCAGGATAGTTTCGCCGAAGAATTTGACGAGGTCGAGCTGACCAAATCAATCTTTGTCGTCGATGGAAACCGGATCACAACTGCGGGCGGCACGGCCTCAATTGATCTGATGCTCAAGATCATTGCCGATGATCATGGCGAAGATCTGGCCAATGCAGTCGCCGACATTCTGATTTATTCGTCGATTCGCACGGATCAGGACACACAGCGCCTGTCGATCCCGACCCGGATCGGCGTGCGTCACCCCAAGCTGTCTCGCGTCATTCAAATGATGGAACAGAATATTGAGGAACCCATCAGCCCCGCCATCCTCGCCAAAGAGGTGGGTATGTCCACCCGTCAGCTGGAACGCCTGTTCCGGCGGTATCTGTCGCGCAGCCCCAAGCGATACTACATGGAACTGCGGCTACAAAAGGCGCGGAATTTGCTGATGCAGACCGATATGACGGTAATTAATGTGGCGCTCGCCTGCGGGTTTGCATCCCCCTCACATTTCTCGAAATGCTATCGGTCACATTACGACACGACACCCTATCGGGAACGGGGCAGCCATGCGGCGCGGCTTTCGGTGTAGACAAATAACGGGGCACAGCTGCCATTGTCTCAACCCCCACGACAGACGGGGTTTCATCCCGCAAAAACCCCAATTTTAAGGTCATTTGCCCGTGGCTTCCGGCTTTCCTTTTGGAAACTGCCTGCTAATCTGCGCCGCAGGATAAAGACATCCACTAGGGAGACGACAATGAAAAAACTAATGATGGCGACAACCGCCATGACCATGCTTGCGGGTGCCGCATTTGCTGACGCCCATTCCGAAGAAGTGAAGATCGGCGTGATCCTGGGCTTCACCGGCCCGCTTGAATCGATCACACCTGCCATGGGCGACGGCGCGGAACTGGCGATGGCCGAAGTCACCGAGTCAGGCGCATTGCTGGGCGGGGCCAAGGTGACATCCGTGCGCGGCGACAGCACATGTATCGATGCCGGTGCTGCCACAACAGCCGCCGAACGTCTGGTCACATCCGACAATGTGAACGCAATCATGGGCGCTGACTGTTCCGGCGTTACTGGTGCAATCCTGCAGAACGTGGCGCGCCCCAATGGTGTTGTCATGATCTCACCATCAGCCACGTCACCCGGTCTGTCGACCGCCGAGGATGACGGCCTGTTCTTCCGGACCGCCCCATCTGATGCACGCCAGGGCGTGATCATGACGGAAATCCTGCAGGATCGTGGCATCAGCGAAGTGGCCCTGACCTATACCAACAACGACTACGGCAAGGGTCTGGCAGATTCGTTCCAGGCGGCATTCGAAGAGGCTGGCGGCACCGTCACCATCTCTGCTGCCCATGAGGACGGCAAGGCCGACTACTCTGCCGAAGTCGGCGCGCTGGCATCAGCCGGTGGTGAGGTGCTGGTTGTTGCAGGTTACGTTGACCAAGGTGGGTCCGGCGTTATTCGTTCCGCCTTGGACTCCGGTGCGTTCGACACGTTCTACGTGCCTGACGGCATGGTCGGCGTGAAGCTGAATGAAAACTTCGGTGACGAACTGAACGGATCCTTCGGTGCATATCCCGGTACGGACAGCCCGGGTGCTGCAAAGTTTGTTGAAATGGCATCCGAGGCCGGTTTTGACGGAACAGGTGCATTCAGCCCCGAATCCTATGATGCCGCAGCCCTGATCATGCTCGCCATGCAGGCGGCCGGGTCGTCGGCTTCTGCCGACTTCAAGGATCACGTGATGGATGTGGCCAACGCCCCCGGCACCGAGATCTTCCCCGGTGAACTGCAAAAGGGTCTTGAGCTGCTGGCTGCAGGCGAAGACATCGACTATGTCGGCGCATCTGCCGTGGAACTGATCGGACCCGGTGAATCTGCGGGTAACTATCAGGAAGTCGAATTCGCCGATGGCGTCTATTCGACAATCGGCTACCGCTGATCAGCCCATCAAAAACGTCGACGGCGCGGGATTTTCCCGCGCCGTTTGCCAACAGGAATACACGTCGGGACAGCGTGTAAGGGGACGATATGATTGTTGTTGAAAATCTGGTGAAAACCTTTGGTGGTTTTCACGCGGTCGATGATGCAAGCCTGCGGATCGACGAAGGGACGATCACCGGATTAATCGGACCTAATGGGGCCGGAAAAACAACGCTTTTCAATGTAATTGCCGGCGTTCTTAAACCAACATCGGGTCGTGTGACCATGATGGGCGAAGACATCACCGGCCTGCCCCCGCATACCCTGTTCCACAAGGGGTTGCTGCGCACCTTTCAGATCGCGCATGAATTTTCGTCGATGACGGTCCGGGAAAACCTGATGATGGTGCCTGCTGACCAGTCCGGCGAACGGCTTTGGAATACCTGGTTCGGGCGTAGGCGGATCGCTGACGAAGAACGCGCGCTCAAGGCCAAAGCGGACGAAGTGATCGAATTCCTGACAATTGACCACCTGAAGGAAGAAAGGGCAGGCAACCTGTCAGGCGGCCAGAAAAAGCTACTGGAACTGGGGCGCACCATGATGGTCGACGCCCGGATCGTTTTCCTCGACGAAGTTGGCGCAGGCGTGAACCGTACCCTTTTGAACACAATCGGGGACGCGATTATCCGCCTGAACCAAGAACGGAACTATACATTTGTGGTGATTGAGCATGACATGGACTTCATCGGCCGCCTGTGTGACCCGGTTATCTGTATGGCAGAGGGTCATGTGCTGGCCGAAGGGACCTTGGAAGAGATCAAGGCCAATGAACAGGTGATCGAGGCCTATCTCGGCACCGGATTGAAGAACAAAGACAAGGTAAGTGCGACATGAAATTCCTATTCACCATCCTTCTGGGGGCCATTCTTGGTGCCGCAGCCACGCTTTATTGGATCTATGGCAACTATGCGGATGCATCAGAACAGGCGCTGATGCGCGACACGCTGACCACCTATCTGCCCTTCCTGTCGGAGTATGTTAATCCGTGAGCGACAGCCCCTACCACGATGACAGAGGCAACAAGGACCGGTCGATCACGAGGGAGCCAGGAAGCACCCTCGAAAAGGTTGACCGGCGATCAGGCAACAGCACTGCAAAGCATGGTGATCCGTTCCTGATCGGTGATGCGATGACCGGGGGGTATGGCAAAGGTCCGGATATTCTGCATTCCTGTACGATTGCTGCCGAAAAGGGCGAGATTGCGGTGATTGTCGGCCCGAACGGCGCCGGCAAATCCACGGCAATGAAGGCCGTGTTCGGCATGTTGAACGTCAATGACGGGGCCGTGCGGCTCGATGGTGAGGATATCACGCATCTCTCGCCGCAGCAGCGTGTGGTCAAGGGCATGGGGTTCGTGCCTCAGACTTCCAACATTTTTACGTCGATGACGGTGGAAGAAAACCTTGAAATGGGGGCTTTCATCCGCCGTGATGATTTCCGGGATACCATGGCGCAGGTCTATGACCTGTTCCCGATCCTCAAGGAAAAACGCAATCAGGCTGCTGGAGAGCTATCCGGCGGCCAACGCCAGCAGGTCGCGGTCGGTCGCGCGCTGATGACCAAACCCAAGGTGCTGATGCTGGACGAACCCACAGCGGGCGTTTCACCTATCGTCATGGACGAACTATTCGACAGGATTATCGAGGTCGCCCGCACCGGAATTCCGATCCTCATGGTCGAACAGAACGCCCGCCAAGCGCTTGAAATTGCAGACAAAGCCTATGTTCTGGTGCAAGGGCGGAACGCGCATACGGGGACGGGTAAGCAACTGCTGGCTGATCCAGAAGTCAGACGGAGCTTCTTGGGCGGATGAGTAGAAAAAAAATATTAGTTTACAGCGCTATTGTCGCCGCTACCTTGGCAACCAACGCTTACGCACAATTGTCGGAACGCACGGTTCCTGCGCAATGCCAGATGCGTCAAGCATGCGATGGGGGGATATGCGTCGATGTGTCTGTGCCCTTTCGTCCGCTCTTTTTTTTCCAGAATGAGGGGCGTTACTCCTATACATCTACATTTGGCAATGCGCCGTTTGCAATAAGCGACTTTCCGAACGTCGATGCTGCGCAGCGATCATACTCGGCGAACACTGAGGCAGTTTCTCCTTATTTCATCGTGCCTAAGGGCGAAACTGGTATCGGATATAACCTTGACCTTCACACCGTTTTTGATTGGCGCGAAAAAACCCACAGTTTTGGCCGCTATGTAAAGCTATCCTGCAGATTTATACACCCCGCCATGGATTTCTACTGATGGACTTTCTCAACGCCCTCGTCGCCTTTGCGAACTTTGTCTTCGTCCCAGGCCTTGCCTATGGCGCGCAGCTGGCCATCGGTGCCCTCGGCGTCACGATGATCTATGGCATACTGCGCTTTTCCAATTTTGCCCATGGCGATACCATGGCCTTTGGCACGGCCATGACAATCATTGCAACCAACATGCTATTGGCCGTCGGCATCACCTTCGGGCCGCTGCCCACTGCCCTGCTCGCCCTGCCAGTCGGGATCGGGATGACGATCCTTCTGGTTCTCGCCATCGACTGGCTGATTTACAAGTTCTACCGTGACCAAAAGGCGAAACCTGTGATCCTCGTCATCGTCTCCATGGGTGTGATGTTCGTGATGAACGGGGTCGTGCGGTTTATCATCGGGGTGGATGACATCCGCTTTGCCGACGGTGAACGGTTCATTATCACCGCCCGCGAATTCCGCGATATGACCGGTCTGCGCGAAGGATTAGCAATCAAGACGACCCAAGCTATCACGGTGGTGGTCGCCGTCATCGCGGTCGCATTGCTGTTCTGGTTTCTCAACAAGACTCGCACCGGTAAATCCATGCGGGCATTTTCGGATAACGAGGATCTTGCCCTGCTGTCCGGCATCAACCCCGATTGGGTGGTCAAGGTGACCTGGATGATTGTGGCAGCACTCGCCACCACCGCAGGCGTGCTTTACGGGCTTGATAAATCCTTCAAGGCCTTCACCTATTTCCAGCTGCTGCTCCCGATCTTTGCCGCAGCCATTGTGGGCGGGCTTGGCAATCCGCTTGGGGCCATTGCTGGCGGGTTTGTCATTGCCTTTAGCGAAGTGACGATCACCTACGCCTGGAAAAAGGTACTGGTCTATCTGATGCCGGAAAGCCTGGAGCCGGACGGCCTCGTCCAACTGCTCTCCACTGATTACAAATTTGCGGTCAGCTTCGCGATCCTGATCATCGTGCTGCTCTTTAAGCCGACCGGCCTGTTCAAGGGGCAATCCGTATGAACCCTGCCATCAAGAACCCGCTACTCTTCGCGTTAGTCGGTTGTCTGATCCTTGGAACGGGTCTTATCCAAGGTTGGAACACTGCCCTGCTGATCCTGAACATGGGCCTGATTTCGGCCATCATGGCGCTGGGTGTAAACCTGCAATGGGGATTTGCGGGGTTGTTCAATATCGGCGTCATGGGCTTTGTCGCATTGGGTGGTCTCGCCACCGTCCTGATTTCTATGCCGCCCGTGGGCGAGGCTTGGGCGGCAGGTGGCCTCCGGGTTATCCTTGGGCTGATCGCCGGGGCCGCGACAATTGCCGCCGCCATCTTTGCGCAAAGGCGGTTTCTGGGGCGCAGCCGCACCTTTATCACTCTCGGGGTGCTGATTGTCGGCTTCTTCACCTTCCGTGCTGTCTTTGACCCCGGCGTTGCTGCGGTCGAGGCCGTGAACCCCGCCGCGACGGGTTACCTTGGTGGTCTTGGATTGCCTGTGCTCCTCGCCTGGCCTGTGGGCGGGCTACTGGCCGCCGGTGCCGCATGGATCATCGGGAAAACCGCACTTGGCCTGCGATCAGATTATCTTGCCATTGCCACGCTGGGCATTGCCGAAATCATCATTGCCATCATGAAGAACGAGGACTGGCTGGGGCGCGGTGTCAAGAATGTGATCGGCCTGCCACGCCCTGTCCCGTTCGAGGTTGATCTGCAGAGCGACCCTGTCTTTGTCGAACGCGCCATCAGCCTTGGCTTGGACCCTGTCACTGCATCGACGCTTTACACCAAGCTCGCCTATGGTGTGCTTTTTGCCATCGTGCTGATCATTCTTTTGTGGCTGGCACAAAGGGCGCTGAACAGCCCATGGGGCCGTATGATGCGCGCAATCCGGGATAACGAAGTCGCTGCCGAAGCCATGGGCAAAGACGTCACCGCCCGCCACCTGCAAATCTTCATCCTCGGTTCCGCCATCTGTGGGATTGCCGGGGCCATGATGACCACGCTGGATGGGCAGTTGACGCCCGGCACCTACCAGCCCCTGCGCTTCACCTTCCTGGTCTGGGTCATGGTGATCGTGGGCGGGTCGGGCAACAACTTTGGCGCTGTGCTGGGCGGCATGCTCATCTGGTGGCTCTGGGTGATGGTCGAACCGCTTGGTCTGGGTCTGATGAACCTTATCGCCAGTGGTCTGCCGGATGGCAGCAATCTGAAAGATACGCTGATCGACGGGGCGGCACATATGCGCTTGCTGACCATGGGTCTGATCCTGCTTCTGGTGCTGCGCTTCAGCCCACGCGGGCTGATCCCGGAACGCTAGCTTGCCCTTCCACATGGCCCTGCTAAAACAGAGCCGTTCACTAAACCAGAGGGGCGCATGGCTCTGATCTTTCGCTGGCTGGTCCGGCTAGCCTCAGCATTGATTTTCGCCGCAGTTGCGGCCCTTGTACTGGCGTACTACTTCGCCTCGCGTTCCCTGCCCGATTACAACGCCAGCAGTGTGGTCGATGGCATCAGCGCGCCCGTCGAAATCGTGCGCGACAATGCCAATGTGCCACATATCTTTGGCCAGCGGGACGAGGATGTGTATTTCGCACTGGGCTACGCCCATGCGCAGGATCGGCTTTGGCAAATGACCATGCTGCGGCGCACCGCGCAAGGCCGCCTGTCCGAACTGTTCGGAGAACGCACGGTTGGCATTGATGAAGTGCTGCGCCGGTTTGATATCTATAGTTTGGCGGTTTCGTCGGTCGATGCGCAGGATGACCAGACCAAATCCGCCCTGACCGCCTACTCCGCCGGGGTGAATGCCTGGCTCAACGAAGTGAACGCAGGTGCCCGTGGGCGCGGTGCGCCTGAAATGTGGCTGTTCAGCCATCCGGTGGCCCCGTGGCAACCCGCCGACAGCCTGGCAATCATGAAGCTGATGGCCCTGCAACTGTCATCGCATCTGGAAAACGAGGTGCTGCGCGCCCGCACGTCCCTGCTGATCAGCAACGAACGTCTGGCCGATATTATGCCCGACGATCCGACAGGCGGGGTCGCCGCCTTACCCGAATATGCGCAATTGGTCCCGGACGTGCCAGCCTTCAGCCCAAACACCCGCATGGCCTACGACCCGTTATCACCAATCAAATCGCGGGAGCTGGCCGGTGCCTCAAACGCCTGGGCTGCCAATGCCGCGCGTTCGGCTACCGGGGCCACCTTGTTGGCCAATGACCCGCATCTGGGGCTGACGGCCCCGACAATCTGGTATCTGGCACGGCTGGAATTGTCATCCGGTGGGGTCATCGGTGGCACGATCCCCGGCATGCCGGTCGTCCTCAGCGGGCGCAGCGCCGATCTGGGTTGGGGGGTGACATCAGCCTATGTGGATGATCAAGACATCCTGATCGAAGAGGTCAACCCGAACAATCCCAACGAATATCGGGATGTCAGCGGTTGGGTTCCGTTCCGCAGCCGTGACAGCATCATCACGGTCAAAGACGCCCCCGCCGTCACACTAAGGCTGCGCTGGACAGCGAATGGTCCGGTGATGCCGGCCAATCAGTTTGACCTTGGCACTATAACCCCACGTGGGCATGTCACTTCCATAGCATGGAGCGCGTTGTCAAACCGCGACACCTCCATGTCGGCTGCCATGAAGATCATGCGCGCCCAAACGATCACCGCAGCGATTGCCGCGGGTGAGGACTACATCGCCCCCGCACAGAACCTAACCATCGCCGACCGGAACCGCATCGCGATGAAAACCATTGGTGCTCTGCCCGCCCGCGATGCAGGTCATCAAAGTCAGGGTCGGCTGCCCAGCTTTGGCTACCTGCCCGAAAACCGCTGGAGGGGCCGTTTTCCCTACAGCGACAATCCCGAATTCGTGAACCCCGAAGGCGGCATTCTCGGCAATACCAATAATAAAACCATCGACCGGGAATTCCCGCAGCATGTCTCGCATCTCTGGGGTGACACGCAGCGCATCTATCGATGGCGGCGGCTGATGCAGGCGCGCGGTGTCCACACCCGCGACAGCTTTATCGAGGCGCAGCTGGACACCGTCAGCTTTACCGCGCGCACGCTCACATCCCTGATGACCGCCAATCTGGCGTATACAGGCGATGCGGCCCCCGCAGGCACGCCCGAACGGCGGCGACAGGACGCGCTGCTGCTGCTGACCGCATGGAACGGCGAAATGAACGAACACCTGCCAGAGCCGCTGATCTACGCGGCATGGCTCCGCGAGTTGAATAAGCGTCTGATCCGCGATGAACTGGGGCCGCTTGCCCCCGAGTTCACACATGCCGACCCGATTTTCATCGAACGGGTGTTTCGCGATATCGACGGGGCCAGCGTCTGGTGTGACGTGATCCAATCCGCCCCGATTGAAACCTGTACCGACATCGCCAGACAGGCACTGGATGAGGCGCTGCTTTGGATCACCGAAAACCATGGCGAGGCGATTGAGGCTGTCCGTTGGGGCGACGCGCATCAGGCAACCCACGATCACCCTGTATTGGGATCTACGCCGATTCTGAACTGGATCGTAAATATTCGCCAGTCGACCAGCGGCGGCGATCACACGCTGCAGCGAGGCAAGACATCCGGCACAGGCCCCGCCCCGTTCCAGAATGTACATGCTGCGGGCTATCGCGGGGTCTATGACTTTGCCGATCCAGACAGCTCGGTCTTTATCAGCGCGACTGGACAGTCAGGACAACCGCTGTCACGCTATTATGATAATCTGGGTGAGCTTTGGCGGCGTGGTGAATACATCCCCATGTCACTGGATCCCGACCTGGCGCGCGCAGCGGCTGTGGGGATTTCAGTGCTGCGGCCGGCCAATTAAAGCCGCGCGAAACGCTCCCGCTGCAGGGCGGTCCAGAATACCGTCATGGCATAACCATCGTCATCCTGCTGTTCATCGGTGACAATGCCTTGCTCAAACAGCCATGCCCTTTTGCGGCCTTCTGAAAAAGACAGATGCAACCACGCCTCGCTGCGCGGGTCTTTCAGCTTGTCAGGGATCGCCGCCAACAACGCATCCAGCCCCTCGCCCGTCACGGCGGAGATCGCGAACAGATCATCGGTGCGTGCGGCCTGCGTCAACATCGCCTCGCGCTCATCGCCTTCCATCAGGTCGATCTTGTTCCAGACCTCGATCATCGGCGCCTCATCCGCAACGCCCAGATTGTGGAGGATCGCATTGACATCCTGCGCCTGCTCTTCGGTTTGCGGATGGCTGATATCGCGGACATGCATGATCAGATCGGCGTCCAGAACCTCTTCCAATGTCGCACGAAAGGCGGCGACCAATTCGGTCGGCAAGTCACTGATGAAACCCACCGTGTCCGACATGATGACCTCGTCACCAGTCGGCAGAACGATCTTGCGCATGGTGGGATCAAGCGTCGCGAACAACATATCCTTGGCCAACACCTCGGCCCCGGTCAGCCTGTTGAACAATGTCGATTTGCCGGCATTGGTATAGCCGACCAGCGCAACAATCGGGAACGGGACCTTGGCGCGCGATGCGCGGTGCAACTCACGGGTCTTGACCACCTTGGCCAATTGACGGCGCAGACGGCCAAGTTGTTCATCAATGGCGCGGCGGTCCGCCTCAATCTGCGTCTCACCCGGACCGCCGACAAAGCCCAGCCCACCCCGCTGCCGTTCCAGATGGGTCCAGGCGCGGACAAGGCGGGTTCGTTGATAAGACAACGCTGCCATCTCGACCTGCAGCACACCTTCTGACGTGCGCGCCCGGTCGCTGAAAATCTCCAGGATCAGCCCGGTGCGATCCAGCAGTTTCACGCCCCATGCTTTTTCCAGATTGCGCTGCTGAACCGGCGTAACCGGTCCGTCAATCAGAACCAATTCGATTTCTGCCGCCTTGAATATGGCCTTCAGTTCTTCGATCTTGCCCTTGCCGAACAACATCCCTGGATGGATCTTGGGCAGACGCACGATTGACCCATCCACGACCTCCAGATTAGGCAAGGCTGCGGCCAGTGCCTCAGCCTCTTCCAATGCAGGCTCTGCATCGCGGCGTGTCGTGTCGGATTTCAGATCAGGATGCAGTACCCAAGCCCGTGTGATGGGCTGATCGTGTTCCAGCAATCTTATTCTTCGCCTTCGTAAAGACTGATCGGCTGCGCAGGCATAATGGTGGAAATGGCGCTCTTGTAGACCAGTTGGGACTGCCCGTCGCGGCGCAGCAATACACAAAAGCTGTCAAACCATGTGATCACGCCTTGCAGCTTAACGCCGTTCACCAAGAAAATAGTCACAGGGACCTTTGTTTTCCGGACATGGTTGAGAAATGCGTCTTGCAGGTTCGCTTTATCGGCGGCCATTACGTCACCCTTTTTATTCTTGCGGCCGCGCAACGGCCCCCCATCGTTCATTTTGCAGTATGTCGTGGCCGTACCAGAGTTTCCAGCCCAAAAAAGCACTTGTTTTTCTGGTGTTTAGCGCTGCCAGATTTCAGGGTTGAAAAGTGCGATAATCGCCAGTGTTTCAAGCCGCCCAAGAACCATGGCCGCCGCCAGGATCGCTTTTGCACCATCAGGAATGCCAGCATATGAGATCGGGGTTTCTGCAGCGACCGACGCCAACGGCCCGGTTGTCGACAACGCGGACACAGCCAGTACCATCGCCGTTTCGAATTGTACCCCTGTCAGTGACAGCAGCAACATGATGGTCGCAATGCTGAGTGCGAAAAGCATGAAAAACACCCAAGAGATAAAGGCGCCTTGTTTGCGAATGCGTCGCGCTTCCCTTCCACCGCCACCAACGGATGAGGGATGCAGCAGCCGCTCCTGCTCACGCTCACCATGACGATAAAGCGCGTAGATCCGCAGCAATTTGACCCCGCCCGCCGTGGTGGCCACCCCGCCCCCGATCAGGGCCATGCCAATCAGGAACAGACCGGGCGTATCCAGCCCCGACCAGTCCGCCGCGCCGTCCCAATAATGGGATTCAAAACCTGTTGTTGTCAGAAAAGACGTCACCGTAAAAAGCGCACCCCAAAGAGCCGAAGCAACCTCGACTAGGTTCGCACGTTCCTCAGTTTCAGACGCACCGATAAAATGGCGCAGAAACAGCAATGCGGTGACTGACCCGATCAACACCAGCGCGGTCAAAAACTCCGGATCCCGGCGCAATCCTTGCTCTCCCTCCCCCGTCAGCCCCCGGCTGAATGTCAAACGCGACAGCGCAAAGGCAAAGAAAAAGAAGATCAGCAACTCACCCCAAAACCGGGAGGCGGCAAAATACAGTCCGCCAATCGGTGAAATGCCGGATGTCGACAGAACCGACATTGCGTGGCAAAGCGCGATGTAAGGAAACTCTCCCATAATGACGAGGCCGATCCACAGCGCCAGCGTCAGCCCCGCATAGATCGGCGTCAGTGTCAGGGTGTACCGCACAAGCCGCTCGGATGGGTCGGCGATCTTTGCGATCTGCGTGAACGACCTGACCGCACCGCCGCTGCCACCGGCTGCCGCCCGCACCTCGAACCCGCCCAGGTTCATGGGGGCAAAAATGGAAACGGCGGTGATCCAGACCAGCAATCCACCCAGCCAACCCACTAGCGCCCGCCAAAGATGTAAAGATGGGGTCAACCGACCAGCATTTTCGTAAACAGTGGCACCGGTGGTGGTAAAGCTCGACACCATTTCGAACCATGCATTGATATAGGTCGTATTTCCGACCGCCTCGTAAAACGGGACGGCAAACATCAACGGCAACACGGTAAAGGCCGCCAACAGGCCCACCAATTGACTGCGGGCAACGCTGGGGGGCGTATAGCCTGCTGTTGCAAGCGCGATCATCAGGGTGAGGATGGAAAATAGGATAAAGCCGTAAAAGAACACGCGCATGGTCATGAAATCTTCCATGATGGCACCATGCGCGGCGGGCACCAGCATCGCCAAAGCGCCAAAGCCCATCAGGACCACAAAGAATGGCAGGCGCGTGATCCAGTTCATCAGAAAAAGTCGATCGTCACCTGCAGCAGGCGCTCAACTTCGGGTACGTCCTCTGCCATGGCAAAGATGGTGATGACGTCGCCCTCGTCGATGCGCGTTTCACCGGTTGGTTTGACGATCTTGCCGCCCTTGACGACACCGCCGACAATCGCGCCCTCTGGAAATGAGACATCCTTGATCCGCTGACCAGATATGGGGGATGTACCCAGCACCTGCGCCTCGATCACCTCTGCCTCGGCATCACCGATAGAATAGACGCCGCGCACCCGGCCATGGCGGATATGGCGCAGGATCGAACTCACGGTTGTCGCCCGCGGATTGATATAGGCGTCAATGTCCAACGGCCCCATCAGTGGAACAAGCGTTGGATCATTGATCAGACAGATCGACATCGGGCAGCCCATTTCCTTGGCCCGGACCGACGCCAGCAGGTTGGTTTTGTCATCATCCGTCACCGCCAGAACGGCATCGGCCGTGGCAATGTTCGCCTCTTCCAAAAGACCGCTATCCAGCCCATCGCCATTCAGCACAATCGTGCGGTCCAAGGCATCGGCAGCGCGCTCGGCGCAAACGCGGCTTTTCTCAATCACCTTGACCCGCACGCGTTCTGTCCGGGCCTCAAGCGCCTGCGCAACACCCAAACCAACATTCCCACCGCCAATAATGACGATACGCTCTTGTTTCGACTGGGTTTTTCCGAAGATCTCCAGTGTACGGGTCATATCCTCCGTCACGGTGAAGATATAGCAATCATCGCCCGCAAAGATCTGGTCGCCGGGGGCTGGCACGAACAGTGCACCATCGCGGCGAATGCCAACCACAATCGCACGCAGGGTCGAAAATAGGTCTGTGAGCTGGCGCAGTGGCGTATTTATGACCGGGCAATCTTCATCAATCGTGATCCCCAAAAGCTGCGCACGCCCTTCCAGAAAGCTTTCGGTATCAAACGCGGCAGGGGCGGCCAGCCGTTGCAGAGCGGCCTCCGCCACCTCCTTTTCGGGTGAGATGACGACATCAATAGGCAGGTGGTCACGGCGATAAAGATCGGAATAAATCGCATCCAGATAGCTTTGAGCGCGCAGGCGCGCGATCTTGCGCTGGATGGCGAACACCGAATGGGCCACCTGACAGGTGACCATATTCACTTCGTCCGAATGGGTGGCGGCGATGATCATATCTGCGTCGCTTGCCCCGGCGCGGTCCAGGATATCAGGGTAGCTCGCAAACCCGGCAATCCCCTGCACATCCAGCGTATCAGTCGCACGGCGCACCAGTTCCGGATTGTTATCAACAACGGTTACGTCATTGTTTTCGCCGGACAAATGGCGGGCAATCTGCCAGCCAACCTGGCCTGCACCGCAAATGATGACTTTCATTATGCGTCGCCTTCAACATAGGCAACGCGGCCACCCGCCTTATTTGTGGTGACAACCCCCAGCGATTTCAATTTGCGGTGCAAAGCCGACCGTTCCATCCCCACAAAGGATGCGGTCCGGCTGATATTCCCACCAAACCGGTTGATCTGGGTCAGCAGGTATTCGCGCTCGAACAACTCGCGCGCCTCGCGCAGCGGCAGGGTCGCAAGGCCCCCCGCCAGAACGATCCGCCCTTCCTCGCTGCCAGCATCCTCTGCCGACGGCAACTCCTTGGCGGTGATATCATCGCCATTTTCACCAAGAATAAGAACGCGTTCCACGACATTCTTCAACTGACGGACATTACCCGGCCACAACATAGTTTGCAGCAAGGCCCGCGCATCATCTGCCAGTTTGCGCAGCGGCAGGCCCTGCGCTTTGTTGAAGACCTCGATGAAATGTTCGGCCAGAACGGGAATATCTTCGCGCCTCTCCTCAAGGGACGGCACAGCGATCGGAACCACATTCAAACGGTGATACAGTTCCTCGCGAAAGTTTCCTGTCTCAATCTCTGCTGGCAGATCGCGGTTTGTGCTGGAGATCACGCGCAGGTCCACTTGAATCTTGTCGGTGCCGCCCACCCGCTGGAACCGCTGATCAACCAGGACTCGCAGGATTTTCGACTGTGTTCCCAACGGCATATCGGCTACTTCGTCAAAATAAATGACACCGCCATTGGCTTCTTCCAGCAGCCCCGGTTCAATACCCCGCCCGCTGTCCTCGCGACCGAACAGCACCTCTTCCATACGGTCAGGCTCGATCGAGGCAGAGTTGACCGTCACAAAAGGGGCAGATGATCGGTTGGAGTTGGCGTGGATATAGCGCGCCGCAATCTCCTTGCCGACACCGGCGGGGCCGGTCAGCATCACCCGCCCGTTTGACTTCGTCACCTTGTCCAATTGCGATTTGAGATTGCGGAAGGCCGCACTGTCGCCCAACATCTCGGCGCCGGCGACTTCACCACGCTTGAGTTGCAGATTTTCGCGACGCAACCGTGATGTCTCCATCGCCCGGCGTATGACAACCATCAACTGATCAATATTAAACGGCTTTTCGATGAAATCATAAGCGCCCTGTTTGATGGCTGCGACCGCGATTTCGATATTGCCGTGACCGGAAATGATCACAATCGGGATGTCGGGGTGGTCGCGCTTGACGGATTTCAGGATGTCGATGCCATCCATGCTGCTGTCTTTCAGCCAGATATCCAAAATCATCAGCGCAGGCGGTTCGGCCGCGATCTGCGCCATGCATTCGTCGG
The DNA here is from genome assembly GCF_046762905.1 of Yoonia sp. R2-816. Taxonomy (NCBI): domain Bacteria; kingdom Pseudomonadati; phylum Pseudomonadota; class Alphaproteobacteria; order Rhodobacterales; family Paracoccaceae; genus Yoonia; species Yoonia sp. R2-816. Next base: position 65,177 of record NZ_JBKQXN010000216.1, read on the forward strand.
ATGTTCCGGCAAGCCGGGTGGTATACCCTTCATCCTGCAGGATTTCGGAAATCAGCTCTCGGATATCGCGTTCGTCATCAGTGATCAGAATATCGCCCATCTTTGCCCTCATGCTGGTATTTTTGTTGCCTGCGTGCCCGCTCGCATCACAGGAAGTTGGATTGTGGCGCAGGCACCCGCGTGGTTTTGCCCGTCGAACTTGTCTGCGCCTGTCAGCGACAGGTTGCCGCCATGCTCTTCGATGATTTTCTTGACGATCGGCAGGCCAAGCCCGGTACCGCTGTCACGTGTTGTCACATAGGGTTCAAACAGGCGGCTGCGGTCTTCCGGCAACCCAATGCCATTATCGACAATCGTGATCGTCACCGTATTTTCCGTGTGCGACATCGCGACACGCACCTCTGGTTGGTATCCGTCGCGCCCATGCTTTTCAATGTACGTTTCGGTCGCTTCGCCCGCGTTCTTGATCAGATTTGTCAGCGCCTGCGAAATCATCGTACCGTCCAGTTCCGCCAGAATGGCCTCTTTCGGCAGATCCGCCTTGATTTTCACACCCGGCTGACCGGCCCGCTGCAGTGCCACCGCATCATTTGTCAATTTGGTCAGGTCGCTTATCGTCAGTTTGGGTTCCGGCATGCGGGCAAACTTCGAAAACTCATCAACAATGCGCCGCAAATCGTTGGTTTGTCTGACGATAACGTCTGTCATCTGTTCCAGCGTCGCCGCATCCTTACCAACATGTTTGCCGAACTTTCGCTGAATACGCTCCGCCGACAAACGGATCGGCGTCAGCGGGTTTTTGATTTCATGGGCAATGCGGCGGGCAACATCGCCCCACGCGGCCATCCGTTGGGCGCTGACCAGATCGGTAACGTCGTCAAACGCCACCACATACCCTTCCAGCGCACCGTCAGCGTTCTGGCGCGGTGACATGCGGACCAGCAAGCTTTCCTGTTGGCCTTTGCGCAAGAGGTTCACTTGATCCTGTACACCTTCGCTGTTGGCGCTGCGCACACGCTCGAAAAGATCTGCAAATTCAGGCACGGCGACAGACAATGCACTGTCGGCCAAATCCGGTCCGACCGAAAGCAGACGCTTTGCCGACGGATTAACAAAGGCGACCCGGCCATCCGGATCCAGACCAACCACCCCGGATGTGACCGAACTTAGCACGGAATCGAACAGACGCCGGCGCCGCTCGGTCAAACGGTTCGTTTCAAGCAATTCGTCCCTTTGCCCTTTCAACCGGCTGGTCATCTGGTTGAAGTAATGGCCCAGCTGCGAAATCTCGTCATCGCCATCATCCTCAATCACACGCACATCCAGATCGCCCGACCCAACGCGCTGCGATGCTGACACCAGCCGCCCCACGGGGCGCGACAGACGCTCTGCAAACCACAGCCCGCCCCAAATCGCGCCAAGGATCAGGATTACCGCAAAGCCCAGATAAAGCAGGCCAAACTGGAACAGAAGCTGGCCACGTTCATTGGCCAATTCTTCGTATTGTTCGACAGTTTCAGTCGTATCATCCAGCAAAGACAACACACTTCCGTCGACCTCGCGGGTCACATAAAGATACCGGTCGGGAAAGGCCGGCAGCGGAACCAAAGCGCGAAATTCGTTATTCTCAAAATCTTCGATAATCGCCAGACCGTCCTTTTCCGCCTGTTCAAAGGCGTCAGGGCCGGGCAATTCATACCCAAACTCATAAGAGTTCAGACCGCGGGCGGTGATGTTGCCAAGGGCGTCCAGAACAAAGGCCTCACTCAGACCAAGTTTAATCTGTGTTTGGACCTCACCCAGAACACGGCGCACCTCCCCGTCATCCATGAACAGGTTGGCCTGGCGTTCGCGGTTCAGATTACCGGCCAATACCCGCGCATCGCGGCTCAGTTCCTGCCGGTGTTCATCTTCATAGGCTCTTGCCGTCGTCAAAGAGGTGCGAAGAACATTGCCCACGGGCTCTGAAAACAGCCCTTCCAACGCGATGGAAATCAGCAAGACTGAAAAGACGGCCACAAGAACGGTGGGGATCAGCGCTGACAGGGCAAAAACCCCGGTCAGCCGCAGATGCAGCCGCGACCCTGCCGATTTCGCCCGGCGCGCCGCGACCATACGGGCCACCTGCCCCATGACAAGCGCCATGACCACCAGCACGTAAACAAGGTCGACCAGCAGCACCATACGCAACTGCGCGGATGCGGCACCCTGATCCAAGGGTCCAACGACAAAATAGGTGATCGCCGCAAGAATCGGCGCCATCAGCACCAGACCGACGGTCACCGCATTGCGTACATGACGCTGGCGCTGCCACCGGCTGAAGCGCTGGAAATTCAGTCCCAAAAGGGTACGCCGCACGCGCCAAGCCCTGCTACTGAGGTGAGGTCACCCTCACGATACCGCCAAATTCTGTGGTCTTTATGCTACGTTGACGCAGCACCGCCACGGTTCTGTTGCGGTTTTACATCAACTTACGGCGTCGTGTCACGCGGATATCGAGATCTGTGATCTTCTTACGCAAGGTATTCCGGTTGATCCCCAGCAAATCAGCGCATTTTGCTTGGTTGCCACCGGTTGCATCCAGCGCAATTTCGATCAGCGGCGCCTCAACTTCTTTCAGGATCCGGTTGTAAAGCCCCGGCGGAGGCAACACACCCCCATGCAGATCGAAATAGCGCCGCAGGTGCTTGGCCACGCTCGCCGACAGCTTCTCACCCTCACCACCAGAGCGTAGCGGTTCGATCGCGGGCTGGTTGCCCAAGACCATTTCCACTTCAGATCGCGTGATCTCTTCCTCGGCGGCGGTAAAGACCAGCCGTCGTACCGCGTTTTCCAACTGACGCACGTTGCCGGGCCAGCTATAGGCACGCACCAGATCGAGGGCCGCATCACCAAACCGTCGTGCCGGTGCCCCGTCACGTTCTGCACGGACCAAGAAATGCTCGGCTAGGAGCGGAATATCATCGACCCGTTCACGTAGTGATGGCACGTCAACCGTAACCCCGCCCAAACGGTAGAACAGATCTTCGCGAAACTTGCCTTCTTCCATGCGGGCCATCAGATCAGATTGCGATGTCGCCATGATCCGCGGGGCATTGTCTGCAAGCGTATCCAGCATCCGCACGATCCGGCCTTGCGCTTCATCGGTCAGGTCGCTGACCTCATCAAACAGGATCGATCCACCCTTGGCCCGGCTCAATACAGTCGATGGGCCGTCCATCCCCTCCAGATCGGCGGCGGCGACAGTGACAAACGGCAAGCTCCGGCGATCAGAGAAATCATGAACCGCACGGGCAATCAATGACTTGCCAGTGCCGCTTTCCCCAGTGATCAGAACGGGCAATTGCGTGTTCATCACCCGGGCCACTAGACGATACAGTGCCTGCATCACCGCTGTACGCCCCACCAATGGCAGATCATCCCCCTGCTCGGCCGCGCCGGCAGTCCCGGCACGTGTCACAGGTGCCCGGCGCTTGACCTCCAGCGCGCGCGCAGCCCGTTTCATCAGGTCAGGCAAATCAAAAGGTTTTGGCAGATAATCATAGGCGTCCGCCTCCGCTGCCTGAATCGCCGTCATGATCGTGTTCTGCGCGGAGATCACAATTACCGGCAAACCGGGCCGTGCCTCAGAGATTTGGGGCAATTGCTCCAACCCGTTCCCATCAGGCATCACCACGTCCGAGATCACCAGATCGCCCTTCCCTTCATCCACCCAGCGCATCAGCGTCACAAGGGATGACGTGGCATGCACCTTGCAGCCCGCCCGGGTCAGTGCCTGCGTCAGGACAGTCCGGATTGTCCGGTCGTCATCGGCAACTAAAACGGTTCCGTCCATCAATTCTCTCCTGTTTGGATGTCTTTGGGGGCAAGCGGCAGTGAGATGCGAAACACTGTCCGACCCGGCACGCTATCGACCGAAATCCAACCACCCGCATCGCCGATCAGTTTGGAAACAAGGGCAAGCCCCAAACCCGTGCCATTCTCTTTGCCGGATATGAACGGCTCAAAGATATCGTCGGCAATTTCCGGGGGCAGTCCGGGCCCGTCATCAATGATCTCGATCTGCAATGGCAGCCGAGACTGCGTCCCATCAGACCGATGCACCCGCAACGACGCGTCGTAGAAGGTATGCAGCCGGATCGCGCCCCCCGCCTTGTTCGCCTCAGCCGCATTCTTAAGCAGGTTCAAAAACACCTGTAACAACTGATCCGCATCGGCGATGGTCTGCGGCAATGACGGATCATACTCTTCGATGAACAGCATATGGGCGCCAAAGCCAACGGCGGCGGACTGTCGCGCGCGATCCAGCACATCGTGGATGTTGACCGGTTTCAGCACCGGCGGGCGCAGATTGCCGAACTGCTCCACCTGCTCTAGCAGTTTCACGATACGGCGGCTTTCCTCTACAATCAGGTCGGTCATCTCCTGATCTTCCGGGCTTAACCCCATCGACAAAAGCTGTGCGGCACCTGTGATTCCGGCCAGCGGGTTCTTGATTTCATGCGCCAGCATCTCGGCCATGCCGATTGCAGATTTCGCGGCCTTTTCGGACGAATGGTTCTGGTTGATGCGGCTGGCAATCTCGCGCGGGCTGATCATGACGATCATCGCGTCTTCGGTGCCCTGCAGCGGCGCGAATTGCAGGTTGCACAGCATCGGGGGCCGTTCCCCACCGCCCACATCCACATCATTCACGAACAACGACGTGCGGTTCTTGCGCGCGCGCGCGAACGGCGCCTCAAGCGGTGCGTCGATCATCACCTTTTCCCACAACCGCTGACCGCTCAGCGACTTGGCCGACATGTTCAGAAAGCTTTCGGCTGCAGGATTGCTAAGAACAATAACATCCTCCGCGTCCAGCAAAAGCGCCGGAACAGGCAAGGATGACCATAGTGCTGTATCGATGATCACGCGGCCTGCCTCATGCTGAGGGCATCAGGCAGATCGCGCAGCACATCGCGCGGGCTGACATGGGTCAGGATCGCCTTGCGCGGCGCAGGTTCGGTCCGGGCATCATCCATATACCAGCCCAGATGCTTGCGCGCGACCTTGCGGCCCAGCTCTTCACCGTAAAACGCCAGCATCGCTTCATAGTGACGGCACACCAGGTCAATCAGATCGTCGCCCTGTGGCACCTCAGGCGCTGAACGCCCATACAGATCAGCCGCGACTTGCGCCAGCAGCCAGGGCCGCCCCTGCGCGCCCCGCCCAATCATCACGCCATCTGCCCCGGATAAACGCAATGCGTCGCGCGCAGTCGCGGCATCAACGATGTCGCCATTTGCAATCACGGGAATGCTCACCGCATCCTTCACCGCCCGGATCGCTGCCCAATCGGCATTGCCTTTGTAAAACTGGCACCGGGTGCGTCCATGAATAGTCACCAGGCGGATCCCCGCATCCTCGGCGCGGCGCGCGACATCTGCCGCATTCAGGCAATCATCGTCCCATCCCAACCGGGTCTTCAGCGTCACCGGCACATCAACCGCATTCACGACCGCCTCAATCAATGTCAGCGCGTGATCAGGCGTGCGCAGCAAGGCCGATCCCGAATATCCATTGGTCACCTTCTTGGCCGGGCAGCCCATGTTGATATCAATCATCGCCGCGCCGTTCGCCTCAATCATGCGGGCGGCTTCGGCCATCCAACAGGCCTCGCGCCCGGCGATCTGCACGGCAGTGCCCGCCTGATCAAACCCCAGTTCGGCGCGTTCGCGCACACCGGGCTTTGCCTGCACCATCTCCTGACTGGCCACCATTTCGCTGACAACCCAGCCCGTACCAAACGATGTAACCAATTGGCGGAACGGCAAATCCGTGATTCCCGCAAGCGGAGCAAGCGCGACCGGTGGTTGCAAAACCACATTGTCGAGTTGGATCGTATCGTCGTGTGCCAATGGAACAGTCATTCGCCTAAAGGGTATGCGTTGCATTTGAAGTAAGAGGAAACACGGGGCGCCACAACGAAACCAGCGTCAGGAAATACGAAAAAACCAGCATGTGCCTAAATATTGTGCATCCTGGTTGAAAAACTGACGAATTGCGTGTTTGCATCACACCCCCTAAACCTGTGCTCAGGAATGACGGGATGACCATGACAACAGTAGCCATCATCGTTGCCGCCGGGCGCGGCACACGGGCCGGTGGGGAAATCCCCAAGCAATGGCAACATCTAGGGGATCGCACGGTCGCTGGTCATGCGATGCAGACATTTGCAGATCACCCCCTCATCGATAAACTGATCTTCGTGCTTCACCCCGATGATTTGGAAACCAATCTCTGGCCATCAGACCCCGCCGCCGACCTCGTCACAGGTGGCAAAACGCGCCGTGCTTCGGTTCTGGCGGGACTGGAAGCCGCCGAAGGCCAGGCTGACATTGTGCTTATCCACGATGCCGCCCGACCGCTGATCAGCCCCACGATCATTGACGATGTGCTCGCTGCCCTCGACACACATGACGGTGCGGCACCAGCCATTGCTGTCATCGACACCCTCTGGCACGGCGCAAACGGACAGGTCACTGGCATGCAGGACCGCGATGGGCTTTACCGCGCGCAAACCCCCCAGGGTTTCCACCTCGCCCCTCTTCTCGCCGCACATCGCGCCAATACCGCTGACGCGACAGACGATGTAGCGGTTGCCCGGGCTGCGGGGCTGGACGTGGCCATCGTGACAGGCGATGAAGAGAACATCAAAATCACCATGCCGGGCGACCTTGCCCGGGCAAAGAAATTGATGGGATATCAAATGGATGTCAGATGCGGCAATGGCTATGACGTGCACCGGTTCGGGCCGGGCGATCATGTTTGGCTGTGTGGTATGAAGTTGCCGCACGACCGCGCTTTGCAGGGGCATTCTGATGCCGATGTCGGGATGCACGCGGTGACCGACGCAATCTATGGGGCACTTGGCATGGGCGATATCGGCCAGCATTTCCCCCCGTCCGATCCGCAATGGAAGGGTGCGGCCAGCCATATCTTTCTGGAACATGCGGTCAGCCTTGCCGCCGAAAACGGCTACCGGATCAGCAATGCGGACTGCACGCTGGTCTGCGAATACCCCAAGATCGGGCCGCATCAGCCCGCGATGAAATCCGCCTTGGCCCGGATCATGGGGCTTGAGGCCACCCGGATCAGCGTCAAGGCCACAACCTCCGAACGGCTCGGCTTTACCGGCCGGGGCGAAGGGATCGCCGCGCTGGCCACCGTCACATTGGTGAAACCATGACCCATTTTATCGCCACGTTCTTCTATGTCGGCCATCTGCGCCCCGCACCGGGCACATGGGGGTCGCTGGCGGCTCTGCCTGCAGCCTGGGTCATCTATGTCCTGACCGGCCCTTGGGGGTTGGTGGTCGGGGCCATTGCGTCATATGTCCTTGGGGTCTGGGCAACCGCAGTGGAAACCAAAGGCAAGGACAATCACGACCCGTCAGAGATTGTCATTGACGAGGTTTGCGGCCAATGGATCGCCCTGCTGCCCGTGGCCTTCGGCGCCTATTACACCGCCAGCGATATCACCGCGCTCTGGCCCGGCTGGATCGCGGCTTTTGCGCTATTCCGGCTGTTCGACATCACCAAATGGGGGCCGGTCGGCTGGGCCGACCGTATGCACGGGCCGACCGGGGTCATGCTGGATGACGTGATCGCGGGCGTTTTTGCCGCACTGGGCGTCATTGGATTGGCAGCACTCTACCATATCTTCTGATCATGGACGCCAGCGCATTGCTCAATTCCGCCCGGGCCCAGGGCCTGATGATCGCTACGGCAGAAAGCTGCACAGGCGGCATGGTTAGCGCGGCCATCACCGACATTCCGGGCAGTTCCGACGTTTTCGACCGGGGGTTTGTCACCTATACCAACGCCGCCAAACGGCAGATGCTGGGGGTGGCCGATGCGACGCTCGCCGCCCATGGCGCGGTGTCCGAACAGGTCGCCGCCGAAATGGCCGCAGGCGCGCTGGCGCAATCGGACGCCCGGATCGCGGTGTCGATCACCGGCATCGCAGGGCCCGGCGGGTCCGACCACAAACCCGAAGGGCGGGTCTGCTTTGGCGTGGCCAGCCCCAGCATGACCAGGACCGAAACCTGCGATTTCGGGGCATTGGGGCGCGACAAGGTGCGGCGGGTGGCGACAGAACATGCACTTGCGTTGCTCCAGCAGGCGGTCGATTCATATGCGCCCGATAATTAGGCAAGAGCCGCCAAACGCGCACTAAAATGGTGCGTTGTCATAATTGCCGCAAAGATAAGCACACCGGGCCACACCCGCCACTTTTCCAAGCATTCCGAATCCGCCCTAACCCCCGCACGGGATACCCCAATGACGGAGGGAAGGGACAATGAACGGAGCGGATACCGCGTGGATCCTCGTGGCCACGGCGCTTGTTTTATTCATGACACTGCCGGGTCTGGCACTGTTTTACGGCGGGCTGGTGCGCGCCCGCAACGTGCTCACCGTTTTCATGCATTGCTATGCCATCGCCTGTCTGATGAGCATTCTGTGGTTCGCATTCGGCTATTCCATCGCCTTCGGGTCCGGTGAAACCGGGTTCTGGGGCGGGCTGGACAAGATGTTCCTTGCCGGCATCGATGCCGACACGCTGTCAGGCACGCTGCCGGAAGTCCTGTTCTTTGCCTTCCAGATGACATTCGCCATTATCACCCCTGCCCTGATCGTGGGCGCCTATGTCGAACGGATCGGGTTCGGCTTTGTGTTGCTTTTCTCATCGCTTTGGATGCTGCTCTGCTACGCGCCTGTTGTGCATTGGGTTTGGGGTGGCGGCATGCTGGCCGATGACGGAATCTTCGGTGCAACCGGGGTGAGGGACTTCGCGGGTGGTATCGTCGTTCACGAAACCGCTGGCCTCGCCGCCCTGATCCTCGCGATCTTCCTTGGTGCCCGCCGCGATCCGTCCAAGCCGCCGCATAACCCCGGCATGGTCATGATCGGGGCTGCCATGCTGTGGGTTGGTTGGTTCGGCTTCAACGGCGGCAGCCAGCTCGCCGCAGATGGCGGTGCGGCGATGGCGATCACCGTCACGCATATCTCTGCCGCTGCCGGATCACTCACATGGGCGCTGTGGGAACGGGTGAAGTTCGGCAAATCATCCCTTGTCGGCATGGTCACCGGCACCATCGCAGGCCTTGCGTCCATCACGCCTGCCTCCGGCTTTGTCGGCCCGGTCGAGGCGCTGATCATCGGCTCCATCGCCGGTATCCTCTGTCAGGAGGCCGTCGTGCTGATCCGCAACGTGTTCAAGATCGATGACACGCTTGACGTTTTCGCTGTCCACGGTGTCGGCGGTATCTTCGGCACGATCATGATCGCGGCCTTCGGCGCCGGTGCATGGGCGGCCCAGCTTGGCGCGCTTGTCATCGTGGGTGTCTACACGATCGTCATCACCACCGTGCTGATCTTTGCCTGCCGTCTGGTCACATCCCTGCGGGTCGATCACGAAACAGAGGTGAACGGCCTCGACCTCAGCGTGCATGGCGAACGCGCTTACGAGTTCAACTCATAAACCCGTCCAGCGTTTGTCGCGCGATATCAATGCTCTCGGACCTGTCTATCAGGTCCGGGGCACCCAGCAGATCAACGTAGGCCGACAGGCTGTCACCGTTGACCGCACCCCACAGCCGGTCAGCATGATCCGCACCAACCAACGCGCGCCCCTTGTGGCGCAGCTTGCTTTCTAATTCCTGCACAGGCACCGGTGCGGCCAGATCTTGAAACGCCTGCCGCTCACCCCCATCCGCCATCGTGACCACCACCCGCGCCTGCATTTCGGTCAGGGTGTCGTCCTCCACGACCTGCACACGCTGCCGCAAAACCGTCAGCACGGAATGGGTCGCAATGTCATCACTGAATGACTGAATTGCACCCGTATCCACGCCCGCCAGCGTCATCGCGGCGGTCTGGGCATAGCTGAACTTTGCCTCCAACCCGGTCTGCGGGGCCGGTTTGTTGCAGACCGACATCCAGCGCGGATGGGTGGCAATCTGCACCTGCGCGACCTTTGCGGGATCAAGCTGCAACGATCCCAACGCCTCCAGCATGGCATGCAGCCCATGACAACAGGCATGGTATTTGTAGCTGACCGATTTCATGCGCCACTCATCGCCCAACCCGTCAAGGGCCGCCGCATTGGCATGCCCGTGATGGGTCGCGCCAAACCCCAACGGCCCGCCCAACCCATGATCCGCCGATGTCAGGCCCGCCACCGCCCATAACGCGGCCTCGACCCCCGCCTCTGCTGCCAGCCCAGCATTCAGTGGCTTGCCCATGGTCCCGAACTGCGACTTCAGACCGGCCGCGCGGGTCGTCGCAAGACCAAGCCCTGCCACGATCCTGTCGCGTGGCGCGTCCATCAAGCGCAGGCTCGCCAAGGCAGCACCAAAGGCACCCGACGTCGCGGTCTGATGAAAACCCACCTGATAATGATCGCGGCCCAGCCACGTCCCCACCCGCACTGCGGCTTCGGAGCCGATCAATGCTGCATCGACAAACTCCGCCATGGTCCGGCCCTGCGCCTGCGCGGTGGCCAGTGCGGCAGGCACAACCGCGACGCTCGTATGGCCGATATGGTCAAAATGCGTATCATCATAATCCAGCGCGTGACTGATCGCGCCGTTAATCAGTGCCGCCCGTGCTGCTGGCAGCTTGGTCCCGCCAATAACCGTTGCCTGCTCCAGACCGCCCTCAAACCGGCCCTTTCGCAGCAATATTTTGGCCACCGGCTCGGTCTGCCCGGCCAGGGCACAAACCGTCCAATCAAAGATCGAAAGTCGCATGATCCGGCGCGCATGATCATCCAGAATATTGGTCGTCGCAAAGCGGGCAAGCCGATCCTCGATCTGCATTCCCGGCGCGCCCATCAGCCATAAAGCTCCGCGGCGCGGCGTTCAAATGACCGGACAACCCGCTGCATCGCCTCGTTGAAAAACATCGTCGCGGCACCCTGCAGCAACCTGTTACGGAATTCAAAGTCGACATAGAACGACACTTCACACCCGCCCTCTATATCCTTGAAATTCCATTCACTTTCCATATGGCGGAACGGCCCGTCCAGATACTCCGTCCCGATCTTTTTCTGCGCGGGCCACAGGGTGACACGGCTGCCGAATGTCTCGCGAAACACCTTGAAGGAAATGACCAGATCAGCCAGCATCACCTGTTTTTCACCCTCCTCGGTCACACTGCGAATGCGGGCAGCGGCGGTCCACGGCAGAAACTTGGGGTAATCGGCCACATCGGCGACCAGATCGTACATTTGCTGCGCTGAATAAGGCAGCGTCTTGGTCTCGGAATGGGTCGGCATCAACAGGCTTTCACGGGTGACTTCACCACTGGATGTCGTAAACTCCGCCCGAAAAATCAACCCACTAACGCGCGAGATGTCCACATGCCGCACAGACCTTATGTCATCGACGAAATGATCAGCGCCAAATCCATCGCGGCCCGGATCGAGGATCTTGCTAAAGAGATTCAGACCGAATTTGCCCAAACGGACAAGCTGGTCGTCGTCGGTCTGTTGCGCGGATCATTCGTGTTTATCGCCGACCTGGTGCGCGAACTTGACCTCCCGGTCGAGGTCGACTTTCTTGAGGCCTCGTCATATGGCGACGCCATGGAAAGCAGTCGAGAAGTGCGCATTTTCAAGGACTTGCGCGGACAGATTGAAGGCCGCGACGTCCTTGTCGTCGAAGATATCATCGACACCGGGCACACGCTGAGCCATGTCAGCCATTATCTTCAGACCAAACATCCCGCGCGGCTTCGCTCCATTGCCCTGCTCGATAAACCCGCACGACGCGAGGTTGATTTTCGGGCGGATTGGACCGGCTTTGAAATCCCCGATGAGTTTGTTGTGGGCTATGGGATCGATTTTGCCCAACGCAACCGGAATCTCCCCTTTATAGGAAAGGTGCGGTTCACCGACGAAACCGCCTGAGACCCGGGGGCCACCCTTCCCGCCCTCTTCACAGGTTACGGAAACAGGTGATCCGTGCGCTGACGCACCATTTTTGTGCATATTTTTTGAGCACGCATCTTCGGCCAATCAGGTTTACCCTAGGTCACGCACCAACAAGGGAGAACCCCAATGATAATCGGTCGCAACGCAATTCTCACGATCACAACACTTGCTGTGCTTGGCAGCGCCGCCCTCGCCGGCGGTCACCTCAGTGGGGATCAGGAAAAAGCCATGAAAGTCCGCAACGGTCACATGCAGCTTTATTCCTTCAACCTCGGCATTCTGGGGGCAATGGCGCAGGACAAGGCACCATATGATGCCGCCGCTGCGGCAACCGCTGCCGCCAACCTCGCCGCTGTGGCCGGCATCAGCCAGGATGGCTATTGGGTCGAGGGTACCGATACCAGCGTCGAGGGCAGCCGCGCCAAGCCTGAAATCTGGACCGATTTCGCGGGGTTCGAGCAGGACAATGCCGATCTTGGGACAGCAACGGTGGCACTTGCCGCTGTCGCCGGAGATGGCCTTGATGCCCTAAAGGGCGCATTTGGACCGGTCGGCAAGGCTTGTGGCGCATGTCACGAAGACTATCGCGCGCCACGCGAATGACTTCGTGAAAGCATTACGCTGGATCATTCTGGCCATGATTGCAGGACTGGGCGTGGGGTGGTTCATCACACGGCCGGTGCCACTGCCAGCTGCTGCCATTGACGGGCTTGCGGGCGATCCTGTTAATGGTGAAACCATCTTTGCCGCCGCGGGCTGTGGCTCCTGCCACAGCGCACCGGAAGGGGACCCACTGATCCTTGCCGGGGGGCGCACATTCCCGTCCGATTTCGGCAGCTTCATCGCGCCCAATATCTCGCCCGATCCGGTGCATGGTATTGGCGCATGGTCCGATCTGGACCTTGCCAGCGCGATCACACGGGGCGTGTCACCGGGCGGGGCGCATTATTATCCCGCCTTCCCCTACAGCGCCTATAACAAGGCGGAACTGGCCGATATCGTCGACCTGATAGCCTATCTGCGCACCCTGCCCCCGTCCACTGAACCGTCGCAGACGCACGATGTGGGCTTTCCGTTCAACATCCGGGCAACGCTTGGGGGCTGGAAGCTGCTGTTTCTCAGCGACGACTGGGCGCTATCCGATACAACAACACCCGAAATCTCGCGCGGGCGCTATCTGGTCGAGGCATTGGGCCATTGCACCGAATGCCACACCGAACGCAACGCGCTGGGTGGTCTGAAACGCAACCGTTGGCTTGCTGGCGCGCCCAACCCGTCCGGCGAGGGGCGCATTCCAAACATCACACCGGTCGGATTGGACTGGTCAGAAGGCGAAATCGCTGAATACCTCAAAAGCGGGTTTACGCCCGACTTCGACACCGCTGGCGGGGAAATGACCGCCGTGATCAGGAATACAAGCCAATTGACCGATGCCGACAGGGCCGCCATCGCGGCCTATCTGAAGGCTATCCCCGGGGTTGGCGAATAAGGATCAGACGGCGCCCAGCTTTTTCAGACGAGCTTCGCGCAACCGCGCAAAATCCTCACCCGCGTGGTAAGATGACCGTGTCAGAGGCGTGGCAGACACCATCAGGAAACCCTTGCCATAAGCCGCCTTTTCATAAGACGCGAACTCCTCGGGTGTCACGAAGCGATCTACTTTGTGGTGCTTTGGCGTTGGCTGCAGATACTGACCAATCGTCAAAAAATCGATGTCAGCGGCACGCATGTCTTCCATCACCTGGATAACGGCCTGACGATCCTCTCCCAGTCCCACCATGATGCCCGACTTGGTGAACATTGATGGATCAAGCTCTTTCACCCGCTGCAGCAGACGCAGGGAATGGAAATAGCGCGCGCCGGGGCGCACTTCCGGGTAAAGGCCCGGAACCGTCTCAAGGTTGTGATTGAACACATCCGGTTTGGCCTTCACCACGACCTCAAGAACCGCCGGGTCGCAACGAATAAAGTCAGGGGTCAAAATCTCGATGGTGGTGCCGGGCGACTGGCGGCGGACAGCGCGGATGGTTTGGGCAAAATGCTCCGCCCCGCCATCTTCGACATCATCGCGATCCACCGAGGTGATGACAACGTGGTTCAAACCCAGTTTCTTAACCGCATCCGCCACGCGACCGGGCTCAAAAACATCCAGCGCTTCGGGTGGCTTACCGGTGGCGATGTTGCAGAATGTGCAGGCGCGGGTGCAAACCTCGCCCATAATCATCATGGTGGCGTGACCTTGCGACCAGCATTCGCCCACATTGGGGCATCCCGCCTCTTCGCAAACGGTCACCAGCTTGTGCTCGCGCATGATATCGCGCGTCGCTTTATATCCTTCAGAGGTCGGTGCCTTGACCCTGATCCAATCCGGTTTCTTCGGCTGCGGCGCATCAGGGCGACGCTGCTTTTCCGGATGACGTTGGGCTGGAATCTTCAGGTCGCGCGGTGGCATCGGATACTCCAATTATCTTGCCCCTACGTAGTCTCAGCCGCGTAAATTGTCCAATCATCTTGGGTCCATGCATGGCGGCACTGCGCCGGATGCATAAGAAAACATATCACTCGTTAACGCACGCGATACAATTACCGCGTGTACATTCCTTGGCCTATCCGATCATCGGACCAAACTGGCCATGTGTTTCTTCATAATGACGCTTGAGCCGCTGCAGTGCGATGCGCAGGACAATCTTGCCGGACCGGGCCGACCATCCCATCTTCTTCTCGGTCTGCTCCAGACCTTCTAGAAAACAGCAGCACCGTAGGACGACATCACCCAGGCCCGGCCCCAGATCGGACAAAGCGCCCTTGACCCGGGCGCGCGCCGCGACCGATCCTGGCGGGCCATCAACCTTGATCTCGACAACATCGCCAGACATGAAACAATCCCAGCTTTCAACCGGCTCCATCCCGACCTGCGCCAGTTCGTAGTCTTCACGCAGACGCTCACCGGCAGCCACCAGATCACGCTTCAGAAACGGCTGGCCATCGCGGTCCTTTCTGCGGGCCAACCCGACCAACGGGCTTTCGGTTGCATAATAGCGTGCAGGCTGGCGGACGACGCCTTCGATCTCCGCCAGGTCCCAACTGGCATCACTGTCAAAACGGCTGCGCTTCTCTGCAAAACCGCTCGCGCGGTTCTCCTCTTCGGCGGTCAGGCGACGCAGCGCCATACGGCCCGTATTCGTAATAAAATAACGCGAAAGCCGCTGCCCCGGATCAGGGCAGCTGATCCAATCCTTCAACGCCATCGCCTGAGCAATCTCACGATCAACAACCGCTGTGCGCAATTGTTCACCCTCTCCGGTCTCGCGGACGACAACGGATGTTTCCATCTCGCGGGCGACGGCCAACACCGCGCCCTGCTCACACAGACGGCGCAAAACCCGTTTTGCCTCCTGATCAATCCGGGCTTGCGTTAAACCGGCGGCCTGCGTTGGCTCGCCTTTCCAGCACTCAATATTCATTTGTCCCTTTTCCCTTTTGTGGTCAACATCACGTGCGGAGACCGTGGTCGAAAGGGATTTGAGAGCAGCATCAATCAACGGATCATCACGCCTGCCTTCAAACCGGCGGACCTGACGTAAGACCGTGGATGGATGGCAGTCGCTAGCGCGGGCCAGTGCCCGGATCGAAAGGCCAGCTTCAGTATGTACCAGATAATGGCGGGCAGCATCAGGTACCCATTGCGGAAGCCTTTCGGACCGAACCGGTCCTGGTCGTGCAGTCATGTCACTCGTCCCCTCACCGAAAGTCCCAATACGCAAGAGCAAAACGCCGACTTAGTCAGCGCGTCAACGATTCAACCTAAGCGTGTTTGGTTACTCAAATGTTAACGGCTTGTTTCGTCCGTCAACTATTCTTTCGAAAAGATAAACATTTCTGACCGGTGCGCGCTTAACTAATAGCGTTTCCGCAACACCCGCTAAACATGTGTCAATCTTCACCGACTCACCCGAGTAAAGGAAGATTTACAAAATGTTCGATATCCATACAAGACTGGCCACGCTGAAACGTCCGCAACTTCTGGCACGCGCTGCGCGCTTCGGGGTCGACGATTACCGCAGAAACGTCCACCTGCGCCGCCTTCTGGATTGCGATGATCTGCCACGTCACGCGCAGGCGCTGATGCAACTCTTTGATATAGAGAACGAAATGAACGATGCCCGCCTGGCAAAGTCCGGCAACTATTCACCCGCCCGCCATGTAGAGGTGCTGATCGCCATTGCTGGTGAAGGTCGCCTTTTGCAGATGACAGCCCTTAGGCTTACGTGAAGGCATCCGGCATACTGGCCTTCTTTTCGGCGACATAAGCCCGCAGCTGCGCCTCGATTTCTGGATCCAACGCGGGCTGCTGATAAGTGTCCAACATGCGTTTGACCCGGACCGTGGCAAGGGCCTGGGTGTCACGC
This sequence comes from Yoonia sp. R2-816, assembly GCF_046762905.1. Lineage (NCBI taxonomy): Bacteria > Pseudomonadati > Pseudomonadota > Alphaproteobacteria > Rhodobacterales > Paracoccaceae > Yoonia > Yoonia sp. R2-816. Next base: position 81,562 of record NZ_JBKQXN010000216.1, read on the forward strand.
TCACCCTCTTCAGCCCATGTCTCGAAGGGCTTATAGTCAAACAGGTCAGACCGCCAGAACGCCAATTTGAAGTTAGCCTGCGTATGCGCGCAGCCCAGATAATGACCACCCGGACCCACCTCTTCAATGGCATCCATCGCCTGCGCGTTTTCCGAGATATCCACCCCCTTGGCAAAATGATGCAGCGTCCCAAGCTGATCGGCATCCATCACGAACTTCTCGAACGATGCCACAAGCCCGCCTTCCAGCCAGCCGCAGGAATGCAGCATAAAGTTGACACCGGCCAGCAACCCCATCTGCAGGCTGTTGGCGGTCTCATAGGCGGCCTGCGCATCGGGCAGTTTTGAGCCACAAAATGACCCGGCCGATCGGTATGGAAGTCCCATCCGGCGCGCCAGTTGACCAGCGCCATAAGTGATATGGCTGGCCTCTGGCGTGCCGAATGTCGGCGCACCCGAGTTCATATCAATCGACGTCACAAATGCGCCAAAGATCACCGGGGCGCCCGGGCGGATCAACTGGCTATAGGCTACACCGGCCATCACCTCGGCCAGCACTTGCGTCAGCGTTCCGGCAACCGAAACAGGGGCCATCGCCCCGCCCACAATAAACGGGCTGATGATCGACGCCTGATTATTTTTCGCAAACACCTCCAACGCGCCCATCATGACGTTATCGAATGTCAGGGGGGAGTTGATGTTAATCAGCGAAGTCATCACCGTGTTGTCCTGTACGAACTCCTTGCCAAACAGAATCTCGCACATCTCGACCGAATCCTGCGCCCGGCTGGGCTCGGTCACCGCCCCCATGAACGGCTTGTCGGAATAGATCATATGGGTCAGCAGCATATCCAGATGCCGCTTGTTCACCGGCACATCCGTTGGCTCGCAAACCGTGCCACCTGAATGGTGCAACCATTTCGACATATAGGCCAGCTTCACGAATTTCTCGAAATCAGCCATCGTCGCATAGCGGCGGCCACCTTCGGCATCGCGCACAAATGGTGGGCCATAAACGGGGGCCAGCACCATATTCCTGCCACCAATCACCACGTTACGCTCTGGATTGCGGGCATGTTGGGTGAATTCTGACGGGGCCGTCGCACACAGCTTGCGTGCCAAGCCCCGCGGAATACGCACACGCTCGCCATCAATATCAGCGCCCGCCTCCTTCCAGCGGACCAGCGCTTCGGGGTTTTCGACGAAGTTTACACCAATCTCGGCCAGCACCGTCTCAGCATTCGCCTCGATGACCTCCAGCGCTTCTTCGGTCAGCACCTCGTAATTGGGCACATTCCGTTCGATGTACTTTGCCGTCTCAACACTGACCGCCGTCCGCTCTGCCCGGCGCGCCGCACCGCCGCCGCCGCGTGCTCTGCGTCCTGATTTCACCGGTGCGTCCGACATCTCACTACCCCGCTCGTAAATGGTGAGGCATCAATACCCCGGCACATCGCAACACCTCACCAAGTTTGCGCCACTTGGCGCGCAAAAGCGACATCGGCCTCTCTTGCGCCGCCAAGCAGAGCGGATATAGAGGCCAACATGGAACAAAGCACCCACGAACGCCTTCTGATCGTCGATTTCGGCAGCCAGGTCACCCAGTTGATCGCCCGGCGCCTGCGCGAACTGAATGTCTATTGCGAGATTCACCCCTATCAGAATGTCACGGACGATTTTCTGGCCGATTTCGCCCCCAAAGCGGTCATCCTGTCAGGCGGCCCTGACAGTGTGACCCGCACAGGATCGCCGCGCGCGCCTGACAGCCTGTTCGACATGGGAATACCTGTGCTCGGTATTTGTTACGGCCAGCAAACCATGATGCAGCAACTGGGCGGCAAGGTGGTCCGTGGCCACGGCACCGCCGAATTTGGGCGGGCCTATGTCAAACCCGGAGGCAAGCTCTCCCTCCTCGACGGCTGGTTTCAGACGGATAAAGAACAAGTCTGGATGAGCCATGGCGATCATGTCTCTGAAATTGCACCGGGATTCGAGGTTTACGGCACCTCGCCCAACGCCCCCTTCGCCATCACCGCCGACATCGCCCGCAACTTCTACGCCGTCCAATTCCACCCCGAGGTGCACCACACCCCGAACGGCGCCAAGCTCTATGAAAACTTCGTGCGGCTCGCCGGATTCACCGGGGACTGGACCATGGGCGCCTACCGCGAAGAAGCGATCCGCCTGATCAAGGAACAGGTGGGCGACAAACAGGTGATCTGCGCGCTATCCGGCGGCGTCGACTCATCCGTCGCCGCTGCTCTGATCCATGAAGCCGTGGGCGACCAACTCACCTGTGTCTTCGTCGACCACGGCTTGCTGCGCCAGAACGAGGCCGAAGAAGTTGTGGGCATGTTCCGCGACCACATGAACCTGCACGTCATCCATGCCGAAGAACAAGAGCTGTTTCTGGGCGAACTCGAAGGCGTCAGCGACCCCGAAACCAAGCGCAAGATCATCGGCAAGCTCTTCATCGACGTCTTCCAGAAATACGCCAACGGGATCGAAGGTGCCGAATTTCTGGCCCAAGGCACGCTCTACCCCGATGTGATCGAAAGCGTCAGTTTCTCCGGCGGGCCATCCGTCACGATCAAGTCGCACCACAATGTGGGTGGCCTGCCTGAAAAGATGGGGCTCAAACTGGTCGAACCGCTTCGCGAGCTTTTCAAGGACGAAGTGCGCGCGCTGGGTCGCGAACTTGGTCTGCCTGCGTCATTCATCGGGCGCCACCCCTTCCCCGGCCCCGGCCTTGCAATCCGCTGTCCGGGTGAAATCACCCGCGAGAAGCTGGACATCCTGCGCAAGGCCGACGCGATCTATATCGACCAGATACGCAAACATCGGCTGTATGATGAAATCTGGCAGGCCTTCGTCGCCATCCTGCCGGTACGTACCGTCGGTGTCATGGGGGACGGCCGTACCTACGACTATGCCTGCGCCCTGCGCGCGGTCACGTCGGTCGATGGCATGACAGCGGATTACTACCCGTTCAGCCACGACTTCCTTGGCGAAACCGCCACTCGGATCATCAACGAGGTGCAGGGGATCAACCGTGTGACCTACGACATCACCAGCAAACCACCAGGCACGATTGAGTGGGAATAATGCAGCGGTAGCGCTTGGCGCTGGTAGCCTTTCAGACCAAATCACTCAATCCAAACGCAAAACGTTCCGGATCAAAATGTATGCCCAAACTGCGGGCCACCTTGGTCATGCGGTAGCGCAACTGGTGCTTTCTCGACTTTTGGAAATAGGTGCGCACCGGGACGACATGGATGTCCCCAAACCCGTCGACAGCAAGAAACTTTTCCTGACCGCCGCGCATACCAAGAACGATATTCGCAGCACTGATATCATTGGTCGGCATCTCCCAGTCCAGCAAAAGCTGCACAAATTCATTCAGCAATTTCAACCGGCCTTCGGTCAATCGACCGTCCCGGTAAATACTGGCAAGCGTGGGGCCAAGGCTTTCGCCATCCAACGAGACCTTTTCGGCCACTTGGACAATCCCGATGCTTGATTGTGCAAAACCATATAATCTGCTGACAGGGATATCCTCCAGATTTCGGTTGGCTGACAGGCAGCAATCAACGTAAGCCTTGTATTCTTTCCGCACGATACGATCCGCCAAAGACGGAAACATCTTCATGGAGTTTCCCTTGAGGTTATTTTTCAAGTCACGGCTCTGCGGCGGTTTTTGTTTCTTGAAAACAAAGGACGGATAAAGCTCCGAGCAATAGATCCATCGCTCGCCACCTTCGGCAACAATGTCGGCGTCAGTCAGGGTGAGGTCTGAAAAATCAAAGGCCATGCGTCATATTCATCCTGTTAGATTAACGGCCGCCACCGCATGTAAATTGTCCAAAAAACTTCGCATTTATTGGAAAGATTGCGGCAAGATCACTCAACCCGACGCCCCAACAAAATCACCGCGCCTACGGTTTCAGCGCTGCCAACAAAAGATCTGCCGAAAACTCTCCTGGCGCGCAAGCCGCCAGATCACCGCCCTGCCCCAACTGAAACCACTCATCGCGCGCGGCCAACCCTATGCTGACCTCTGGACCGATGCGTAACGGATCCCGGCCCCAATGGGTTCCTGCAAAAGGTTCCTCTGTCATCCAATCGGTCAACCGTGCATCCGGCAACCCAGCGCGGGCCAACAAAAACCCGGCGATACAATCCACCTGACGCGCCACCAATCCGCGCAACATCTGCTCTTCGCCAGCCCGCGACCGGATCTGAGCCAGCGCAAGATCCGCGACACCATGCTTTACTTGCACTGCATGACCGTAGGCATGGGCCACAAGATAACCGGCTTCGGGCAACGCAGCCGCCGCATCGGTCACAAAGATCACATTACGTGTGGCGCAATAGGCCACCTGATTATTCACATGCGCATCAGCGCCGCACTGACCCTCAATCGCATCAACGCGCGCCACACGCGGCATGCCGTCAAATGCTACGCGCGCAGCGGCAGCCACGTCCGCTACCGGATCGGCACAAATCGGGCCAGCCAGACACATCAATGCCAGAACAAAGCGCATTGCCTTCTCCCAAAGTTTTCAGGACCATAGCGGCCAAAGATCGAAAGGGGAACCAATCCGCACACTGATCCGTATCCTGACGACGGGGGCTGCCCTTCTGGGTCTGACTGCCCTTTCTACCATCGGCTTCACACTCACCCATCAGGACACCGAAACGCCCGCAGATGTCATCGTCGTCATCGGTGCCCGCATGTCGGCAAATGGCAAACTGCACCGCGAAAGTCTGACCCGTGTCGACAAAGGTGTCGCACTCTTCACCGCAAACCTCGCCCCGCGGATCCACTTCAGCGGCGGTCGGGCCACACCGGACGGTCCAAGTGCGGGTGCCCAGATGGCCCGGCATGCCATGGCTCAGGGGATTCCGGCGGCTGCAATCAGCATCGAAGAACGCTCCCTCTCGACCCTGCAAAATGCGCTGTTTTCAAAGCCGATGCTGGCCGACGCACAATCCATCCTGCTCGTCACCGAAGCTTTCCATCTGCCACGCGCCAAAGCCGGCTTCTGGTGGATGGGATACGACAATATCCAGACAGCCCATTCCGGGCGCTTCCGCAGGGCACCGGACAACACAATCAGCCTGACTATGATCGGGCGCGAAACGCTGGCGGTCTGGTTCAATCTGGGCCGTGCGATCCTCTGGTCCGCGACCGGTCGTCGGCATGACGACATCCTGCAATAAGGGTTGCAAATCGGGCCTGCCAAGGCACTACTCCGGCCATGATCAGACACATCGCCTTTGCCGTGGCCATGCCGCTCTGCGCCCAGGCAGACACGCTGCCTCCGCTGGCTTGCAGCGGTGAGGCACCCGACTGGACGCTCAACGTGGCCGATGACACGGCCAGCTTTGAGTTCCAGCGGCAAAGCGACATGACCATTCCGCATCGCACCACGGCAGAAGGCCAAGACTGGCCGCAGGCCCTCACCCTGATCAGCCGATATGACACCGCCATCGTGATCATCGACCAACGGCAATGCGGCACCGCCCCCTATACAGTCGAAGTACTGACACAGCGTGGCGAAACCCCGATCCTGCTCACCGGCTGCTGCGCGGTCGCCCCATGAACGACACCCTGCGCGCGGCCCTGTGGATGATCGGGGCCATTACCTCCTTCACCGCGATGGCCGTCGCTGGCCGGGCCATCAGCCTGGAGCTTGATACATTCGAGATCATGCTCTTTCGCAGCCTGACCGGCATCGTGATTGTGCTGGGCGTGGCCTTTGCGGCCGGAACGCTCGGTCAGGTCCGACGACAGAAACTAGGCCTGCATTTCACCCGCAACATTTGCCATTTTGCTGGCCAGAACCTGTGGTTCTACGCCATCACCCTCATCCCGCTTGCCCAGGTCTTTGCACTCGAATTCACCACACCGATCTGGGTGATTCTGCTGTCGCCCCTGATCCTGCAGGAACGGCTGACCGCCATGGGGCTCTTCTGCGCGGGCCTTGGTTTTCTGGGCATCCTCATCGTGGCCCGCCCCGATGCGGCCGCCATCAGCCCCGGCCTGATTGCAGCCGCATCCTGCGCGGTCTTCTTTGCGCTGACCGCCATCTTCACCCGCAAGCTCACCCGGACCGAGACGATCACGACAATCCTTTTTTATCTGACCGTCATGCAAGCCGTCTTCGGGCTGATCTTCGCGGGCTATGACGGGGACATCGCGGTTCCATCGCTGGCGGGACTGCCCTGGGTGGTGTTGATCGGATGTGCCGGGCTGCTGGCCCATTTCTGCCTGACCACCGCCCTCAGCATCGCCCCCGCCAGCGTGGTCATGCCTATTGATTTCGTACGGTTGCCGGTCATCGCTGTGGTCGGGATGGCATTCTACAACGAACCCCTTGATACACTTGTGTTTGTCGGCGCCGCCCTGATCTTTGCGGCCAACTACCTCAACATTACCCGCAGGCAACACAACTGAGGTCATTTACAAAAGTTGCGCGACTCGCCCGAGTAGTGCATTTTTGTGACGTTGCGACCCGCGACACTCTATGACGTGGCGTCAAGAATTGACGCTTTAGTCAACCGCTCTTTAGGGTCGCCCGTACACCAGAGTATTCATGACAGGGATGAGGACATGAAAAACGTATTGACGGCAGGCGCAGCACTGCTGCTGAGCACGAGCATTGCAAGCGCGGGGGGCGTTGAGCGTTCGGCACCATCGGTAGCATTGCTGTTCGAAGAGGGAAACTATTTGGAGTTGAACTTCGGGTTCATCGCACCGGAGGTTAGCGGCACACAAGCGATTCCAGCAGGTCCTGGCTCACCGGTTGGTGCAGACTCGGGTGATATTTCCGAGGATTACTCGCAACTGAGTTTCGGCTACAAGAATGATCTGACCGACCAACTTGCGCTGGCGCTCATCATCGATCAGCCAATCGGCGCTGACGTGAACTACTCCGAAGACACCAACTATGCCTACGGTGGTGGCGTTTCGGGTCTGGGCTCAACCGCTACCATTGACAGTGTGGGCCTAACTGCTCTGCTGAGCTATGAAGCGGCAGAAAACATCACTGTCTACGGCGGCGTGCGCGCAATCCAGACATCTGGCGAAGTCGCGCTGTTCAATACTTATTCGATGTCCACTTCAACTGAAACAGATTACGGCTATGTGGTTGGTGCGGCGTGGGAGCGTCCCGAGATCGCGGCGCGGGTCGCGCTTACATACCACAGCGAAGTCACTCATGATTTTACCGCAACAGAGGCATCGCTAAGTCCTGCTGTACCTCCGACAGATACCGAGTTCTCGACCACTATCCCTCAGTCTGTGACGTTGGAAGGCCAAACCGGTGTGGCAGCCGACACGTTGCTGTTTGGCTCGATCCGCTGGGTTGACTGGTCCGAGTTCGACATTTCGCCAACGATTTTCGGTAGCGGAGCGGGTAATCCGTCTCTTGTTGACTACGAAGACGACAGCGTGACGTACAATCTCGGCCTTGGGCGCCGTTTCAACGATGACTGGTCCGGAGCGGTCACTGCTGGTTATGAAGCAGCCAATGGTGGCTTCGCAGGCAACCTTGGCCCAACGGACGGCAATACGTCGCTAGGTGTTGCAGTCACCCGTACAATTGATGCGGTACGTATCACCGGCGGTGTTCGTTACATCTGGATTGGAGATGCTGACACCGAAGCACCCCTTGCCTTCACCGGAGGAACTCCGGGGGTAACATTGGGCGAATTCGAAGACAACACAGCGTGGGCTGCTGGCCTAAGAATTGCATACAACTTTTGAGACCATTGGATTTCTAACAAAGGCCCCGCCTATCCGGCGGGGCTTTTTCGTTCCAAAAGCATGATCCGGGTTGCGCCTCCCTCGCCAACCCGATCAAGTCCCCCAAATGACACCCGTCCAAATGACCATATCACCCCGCGCTTGGGCCGAACTGCTCCTCCTTGGGCTGATCTGGGGGGCGTCGTTCCTGTCGATCCGCATCGCGCTGAACGAAATCGGGCCGCTCACGGCTGTCGCCCATCGCACCGGTTGGGCCATGCTGATCCTTTGGGCGTATATCGCCCTGCGCCGCCTGCCCGTCCCCCAAAGCGCAAAAATCTGGGGCGCGTTCCTGATCATGGGTCTTCTGAACAACGTCATCCCGTTCAGCCTGATGGCATGGGGGCAGTTGCATATCGAAACCGGCCTCACCTCCATCCTGAACGCGGCCACCGCCATCTTTGGGGTGATTGCCGCAGCACTCTTCTTCGCCGATGAACGGCTTACACCGCGCAAGGCCATCGGCGTCACGTTGGGATTTTTCGGGGTGGCCACAGCGATTGGTCTCTCCGCGCTGACCCAATTCGATATCCGATCGCTTGGACAACTTGCCGTCATTGGCGGCACGATCAGCTATGCGCTGGCCGGGGTCTGGGCGCGCAAGACCCTTGGCGGTCTACCACCACAGGTCGCGGCCGCGGGCATGCTCACCGGGTCCAGCCTGATCACTCTGCCTGTCGCCTGGATGATCGAAGGACCGATCAGCTTGACGCTTGCACCGCAGACATGGGCCGCCATCGCCTATTACGCCATCATCGCCACGGCCATCGCGTACCTGCTCTATTATCGGGTGCTGGCAATGGCGGGCAGCGGTAACCTGATGCTGTGCACTTTGCTGGTCGCACCGGTCGCCATCGTCCTCGGCGCCATCGTGCTGGAGGAGGCATTGCCCCTGCGGGCCTATGCGGGCTTCGGGTTACTCGCCCTCGGCCTGATCATTCTTGACGGTCGCGTGCTCAAGGCGATCCAGAACCGCGCGGGCGGCACGTAAACCCGGTGGCTCTCCGCCCTGCCCCAACCGTTCCATTGTCATCGCCATTGCGTCGCGCTGCGCGCCGGGATCTTTCAACACCTGCAGAACCGCCTCGGCAATCGGGCCGGGTTCACAATTCTTGCCAATGAACTCCGGCACAACCCGTGTCTCGCTAACCAGATTGACCAGCGTCACCGTGTCCACCAGCAACATCCGACGAATAATGATCCGGCTCAACCAGGCCATATCATAGGCAATCACCATCGGCGTGCCACTTGCGGCCAGTTCCAGCGACACCGTGCCAGAGGCGGCCAGCGCCACATCCGCCCGCTTGAACCACGCCGGACGGCTGGGAACACCTGGCTCCAACACCGTCACCGGAACCGGCCAATTCTTTACCTGGTCGCAGACCAGATCGAAAACGCCCTGCGTGGTGGGAATGACAAATGTCGCATCCGGAACTGCTGCTGCAATTCGCCCCACGGCCTCGCCAAACCGGTCGGCAAGGCGCGATACCTCTCCCTTGCGGCTGCCGGGCAGCACCATGACCACCGTGCGATCCACCCCCAAAGCGGCGGCATCGTCGTCTGATGCCACACGTTCCGCCACCACAGGATGACCGACAAAGTCGCAATCCATCCCCGCAGCCTGCATATAGGGCGGCTCAAACGGAAACAGCGCCAGCACATGATCAATATGCTGCGCCATCTTCGCCGCGCGCCCCGGGCGCCAGGCCCAGACCGTGGGGGCCACGTAGTGCACCGTGCGAATATCGCTGGCCGCCTTGACGAGACGGGCGACCCGTAGACAAAAATCCGGACTGTCGATGGTGATCAGGATATCAGGTCGGGTTTCAATAATCGCCTCGGCCATCTGCCGGATCCGGGCCTTCAACGCGCGATATTTCGGCAGGATCTCTGCCAAACCCATCACGCTCAACTCATCCATGGGAAAGCGGCTGACCAGCCCCTCGGCCTGCATCAACGGGCCGCCGACCCCATCAAATGCCACCTCCGGGCGCAACTGCTTCATCCCCGCCATCAAAGCGGAACCCAGCTTGTCGCCCGACGCCTCGCCCGCAATCACAAATACTCTCATGCGTCACCTCTGGGGCGGACCCACAGAAACATGCCCTGCGCATCAAGGATTTGGCAAACGGCCTCCATATCCAGCACCATCACGCCCCCGGCCTCAATCACGATCCCGGACAGCCCGGCCTCTGCGGCCTTCATCGCGGTCGCCGGACCAATCAATGGCAGATCAGCACGGCGGTCCTGTTGCGGCTTCGGGGCCTTGAAAAGAATCCCGTCATCTGCTGTTGCCGGGGTGTCCTCCAGACCTGACAGCCAATCCTTGACCGTTTCCACGGCGCTGACACCCAAATCCACGATATATTCCAAGGGATCGCCTGCCATTGGCGCATCATATGCCTCAAAAAACTTCGCCAGCATGGCATCCGTGCCTTCCGCATCCTCTTTGGCCAGAACGCGGCCCACCCTGACAATGCAGGCCTGACCGCTGTCAGCCTGCCCCATCGCTACAACACAAGCCTCACCCTCTGCCGCATCCGCCTTGTGCCAATCCTCAGGCTTGGCCTGGGTCAAAACCCCGATAGGCGGCAGCAGATCAGGGGCAATCTCATGAGCCGCAACCACAGCGAATCCCGCCTCTTCCAACACCGCTATGATCGCCCGCAACGCGCCATCATCGCCTTGGGCCATGGCCGCTTGCACCTTCGGGATAAGGGGCAGTGTGGCGGCATCAATCTGCGCGGCATCAATCTGCGGACGGCGCACAGCGCCGGCCATGCAAATGCGTGTCACTCCATGCGCCTTCAGTTCGGCCAGAAATGTGCCCAGTTGCTCCAGCCGAAACCGGATGTCGACGTCCAGAGCAGGCTCAAACCCATCCAGCGCGCAGACCAGCGGACGTTCCTGCAGACGTGCCACCAGCGCGGGCGGCAAATCCCCCATCCCTGCGATCAGCGCCAGCATCAACCGGGGGTCAGGAAATTGCGGTCCGTATCGCCAAGGATAAAGGCCACCATCTGCTGCACATAGGCGCTGTCGCTTTCGTCCGCCAACCGATGCGCGCGATCCTGAAACGTCCCCTCACCATCCTTGAGCATCTGAAACGCTGCGCGCAGTGCGGTGATATCGGCCCGCGCCACGCCCTTGCGCTTCAACCCGACCAGGTTCAATCCATCCAGAACGCCGCGCGGCCCCTGCACCAGACCATGCGGAACCACATCCTTTGTCACCATGGTGACAGCGCCAATGATTGCCCCACGCCCAATGCGGACAAACTGATGCACGCCGCACAAACCGCCAACGATAACATCATCCTCGATAATGCAATGGCCGGCGATAGCCGATGAATTCACGATGATCACCCGATCCCCTATCTGGGCATCATGGGCAATGTGGCAGCCCGCCATGAACAGACCATCATCACCAATCCGCGTCTCACCCCCGCCATTGGCAGTGCCCGTGTTCATCGTCACATGTTCACGGATCCGGTTCCGGGCGCCGATACGCAGGCGGCTCTTTTCGCCACCAAACTTCAGGTCCTGTGGAATCTCACCGATCACGGCAAATGAAAACACCACTGTCTCGTCCCCGATATGGGTGTCGCCATCAATAACCACATGGCTCTTGAGCGTAACGCGTTCCCCCAAAACAACCTCGGGACCAATCACGCAAAACGGACCAATACGACATCCGGTACCAATCACGGCACCATCCGCAATAACGGCAGATGGGTGGATGTCACACATCAACCCTGCAAATCCATCATCGCGGTAAATTCCGCCTCTGCAGCCATTTCACCCCCGACCGAAGCGACACCCTTAAAGCGCCAGACCTTGCCGCCGGGCTTGCCCCGGGTCGTCTCGACATGCATTTCCAGCACGTCACCGGGCACCACCTTGCGGCGGAATTTGCAGCCATCAATCGCCATGAAATACACCAGCAGATTGCCGTCCGTCAGGCCAAGCGAGGCCCCTACCATGACCGCAGTGGTCTGGGCCATCGCCTCGACAATCGTGACGCCGGGCATGATCGGGTTGCCCGGGAAATGGCCTTGAAAATGCGGCTCGTTCATTGTCACGTTTTTGATGCCCACAGCGGATGTGGTGCCATTAATACTATGCACCTTGTCGACCAGCAGAAACGGATAGCGATGCGGCAGAATTCTCTGGATCAGCTGGATATCAGCTTCGGTCACCGGCTCGGACATGAAGGGCAGCTCCTTGTTATTCCCGCGGTTCTCAGGCCCGCTTGATATCTGACTAGCAAGCCCACCGGCAGCGGGCAAGCAGAAGGCTACCGCGTCCCGTCGCCCAGCTGCGCATCAATCCGGACAATCACATCATCGGTGATGTTGACCGCGCGGATCGACATCACGACATTGTCCTGCTCCATCACCAGGGCGGCGCCACGCTCGATCATGACGTCGGCAACGATGTTCTGAACCCGGCTTTCGAATGTGGCGCGGGCCGACCGGTTCACGGCCTGCAATTCCAGATTCTTGGCGTCACGGGCACGGCGCACCTCTTGCACCTTTGCATCAAACGCAGCGGCCTCGGCCTGAAATGCCTCACGGGTCATGCCGGGGCGACGCTCGGTCAGGCTCAATTCCTCTTCACGCAATGTGGCGGCGATACGATCGTTTTCGGCCTGAAACTCCATCATCAATGATGCGAGTTCCGCGTCCAGACGGCGACCATAAAGCGTATCTTCATAAAGCCTTTCACTGTCTATGATCAACACCTGTGGGGACGCGCCCTGTGCCTGAGCTGCACCCGACAAGGCCAGCACAAACCAGACAGCGATCGCCCCCAGAAAACGCATCAGAAACTGGTCGAGATGGTCACGTCAAAATTCTTCGGCTCATCACGATCCTGCGAATCCAGCGCCTCTGTAAAGTTGAAGCGCAGCGGGCCCACAGGGGTGGTCCAGAAAATCGATAACCCGGCCACTGTTCTTGGCGTGAAATCGTCATAAAGAACGGTCGATGTTCCTGTTTCGCCAACGCTCCAGACCGATCCATAATCAATGAACGCGCCACCGGTAATGCCGTATTCGCTGGGCAGACCCAGCGGGAACTCGGCCTCCAGACGGGCAACCGCAAATGCGTTACCGCCAAGCGCATCGTCTGTCACATCATCGCGTGGACCAATGCCGCCCGGCTCAAAACCACGCATCACACGACCGCCCAGAAAAAAGCGATCCGTGACCCGGCTGCTCCCCTCCTGATACTCCAGATACCCGCCTTCGACAGTGGCGCGCAGTGTCAATTCTTCGTTCAACACCTTGGTTTCGGCTCCGGCTAGGGCGGTTGTCTTGATATACTGCGTGTCGCCAAATCCAAATTCTTGGCCAAACCGCAAGATGATACCGGCATTGGGGTTCAACCCGGTGCGCCGGGTATCATAGCTATAGCGATATCCGACCGAGGTATTGGCAACCTTACCCCGGTTCGCCTCATCCTGAATAATCTGGCTGGCCGTGGTCGACACATCGGTCAGATCAGTAAACTCATAAGCGGTAAAGACTGACAACCGCCCGTTTTCGCTGACCGGAAAGCTAAGCGACGGGCTGAAACGCAATGCTTCGGTGTCATATAGCGCGTTTTCGTTATCTGTGGTGCGATACGACAGATCAATGCCGAAGCGCAGATCGCGGCCGAGAAATTGTGGCTCAGAGAAGCCAAATGCAAAACGGCGGTTGCTTCGAGCCGTCGACACTTCAAAGCTCAAACGCTGTCCACGCCCCTGAAAGTTGCTTTGACGGTAGGATGCAACCAGACCGGCGCCCGTATCACTGTTGTAATTGGCACCGAATGAAAGGGTGCCCGTGGGTCCCTCCTCCACATCGACATCAATGACCACCTGTTCAGGCGATGATCCTTCACGCGCATCGACAGAGGCATTCTGGAAAAAACCCAGCGCCCGGATGCGGCGGGCGCTTTCACGGATCTCGCGTGGATTAAAGGGATCACCTTCGACCACCCGGAACTGGTTGCGGATCACACGGTCCAGCGTCGTACCATTGCCTTCGATATCAATCCGCTCGACAAACACGCGACGGCCCGGCACCAGTACATATTCAACGTTCAACTCTAATGCGCGGTCATTGCGTGTGATGCGCGGTTCGACTTGCAAAAAACGGACCCCGCGCCGCTGTGCCAGTATCTCGATACGGGAAATGTCGGTCTCAATCGGTTCCGGCGAATAGGTCGCACCTCTTCGGATACGCAGCGCCTGTTCATAGTCAGCGCCATTAACACCCGGAATTTCGCTGCGGATAGACACATTCCCAAAGGTGAATTGCTGACCTTCGCGCAGGTTGAACGTGACCAGATAGGCGTCGCGTTCGCGGGTCAGGGCGACATCAACGTTTTGAACAACAAAATCAGGATAGCCGCGCGACCGGTAAAAATCGGTCAGCAACTGACGATCCCGTGCAATGCGCTCTGGCGAATAAGTGTCGCGGGCAATCACGCTGCGCAACAGGCCCGCCTGCTTGGTGTCCAGAACCAGACGCAGACGGCGTTCCGAATAGGTGCGGTTACCGATGAAGCTGATCCGCTCAATCTCGGTCACGCCCGCCTCGACCACTTCGAACACCAGATCAACACGGTTTTCCGGCAGACGAATGATGCGCGGGGTCACCACAGCATTGATGCGGCCCTGCTGGGCATAGGCCTGCGTGATGGCGGCCGTGTCCTGTTCGGCCTGTGACGGGTTGTAGACGCGGCGCGGCTGCGACTGAACCAGCGTCAGCAACTGCTCATCGCGAATACGGGCGTTGCCTTCAATGTTGATGCGGTTGATGGTCGGAAACTCGACCACATTGATCAGCAGCGTGCGCCCAACCGGCGTGACCTCGACGCTTTCGAACAAACCTGAGTCGCGAATACGCTGGGCGGCATCGTTCAATTCACCCGCCGACAGGGTTTCGCCGCGTTCGATACCCGCAAATGTCAGAATCGTGCCGTCGGCAACACGCAGGTTGCCTTCGATATTAACCGCATTGAAGGCAAAGCTTTGCGCCAGCGCGGCACCGCCCATCCCCGCCAAAATCAACACAAAACTGGCGCGCCGCACCAGTGTTACGCCCTGCGCCAATGCGCGCCCCCAAATTTTTTTCATTATTATCGCCTGTGCTACCAACCCATTTTCTACCGGAGTAGCCCGTCTGCGACACATTGTCAAAAACAAGAAACGCGCCCGAAGGCGCGTTTCCTACTGTATTTGGTGATGTAAGCTGGGACTAGCTCAACATCACGTATGACGCACTATAAAGCGCAATCGTAAGAATAAGGGCAAAACGCAACCAGTCAATATTCAGCCGGATCAGTATCCGCAGGCCGCGATATCCCGCTGTCAACGTTTCCATTGCACCACTCCGTCTTAGATAAACTCAAGATTAACGTAAGGGCAAAATGCGGCAAAACAGTGGCGCCAATTGCGGAGTTTACGGACAAAGCAATGTATCGTTCAGGATCGTGAAGGACATCAGCGACAGGATCAGCGCAAGGCCGACAAACATGAAAACCTGCACCACACGATCATTCGGTTTGCGGCGGGTCACGGCCTCATAGGCATAAAACACTAGGTGACCGCCATCCAGCACCGGGATCGGGAACAGGTTAATCAAACCGACCGCAGCGGATAACGCCCCGATAAACCAGATAAAGCTTTGCGCGCCCTGCGATGCCATTGACCCGCTGGTCTCGGCGATGGCCACCGGGCCACCCAGATTACAGGTCGAAATCTCGCCCACGATGATATGTTTCAGCGCCGACAGCGATGTAGTCGTCAGGAACCAGAACCGCTCTGCCCCGATCTTGACTGCATCCCATGGGCCAACAAATTCAGTCTGTTCGCGAAAGAACGTCTCTCCGCTGATGCCCATCAGCCAGCGGGTCTCAAACCCTCCATCCATTGGCACATCAACCCGGCGCGGGGCAAGCGTCACGTCGACCGTTGTGCCGTCGCGCCACAGCTGCAGCGCCAGATCGCCGCCCTCAGCAGCTCTGACAATATCCTGCACTTGCGAAAAGGCAAAAACCGGCACGCCATCAATGGCCGTCATGACGTCGCCAACCTTGATGCCTGCATCATCGGCGGCCGACCGCGGGGTCACTCCGGCCACAATCGGCGGCATGATATAGGGGCCCTGCACAACCATCTCACTGCCATCGCGCAAAATGGTGTAATCCAACTGCTCTTTCACCGGCACCAGATCAATTACGCTGTCTTCGCGACCTTCCTCGGTGACCGGCACACCCTCAATCGCTAACAGCACATCGCCCACCTGCAGCGCAGATGCCTCAGCCGCAGGTAGTGGGCGCAACTCGCCAATCGCCAACGGTTCAGCCACCCGGCCCTGATACATGATCGTGCCGCCAAAGATCGCAATGGCGAGGATGAAGTTGAAAATCGGGCCAGCAGCAACAGTGGCCGTGCGCGCCCATAACGGGGCGCCTAACATCGTCTTGCGGGCATCAGCAGGGTCCACTGACCCGTCCGACCCCACGCTCGCAGCATTTGCATCGCCCATGAACTTCACGTAGCCGCCAATCGGCAAGGCGGCGACCTGCCATTTCGTGCCGCGCTTGTCCACCCGGCTATAGATGACGGGGCCAAACCCCAGCGAAAACACATCCGCATGGATGCCGCACCATCGCCCAACGATATAATGGCCATATTCATGGATGGCCACGATCACGGACAAGGCCACGATGAACGCGACAATCGTAAAGGCCAGGTTGCCGAACATCGGCACGATTTGCATCAATTCCACGTTTTATCCCATATGGCTGATGGCTTCGGCCGCACGTATGCGGGCCAGCCGATCTGTTTCTAGCACGTTATCTAACGTGATTTCGGCATTTTGCAGCCCGTCAGATGATGACATTTTGTCGAGCGTCGTCTCAACAACCCTTGCCATATCCAGAAACCCAATGTCACCCGCAATGAACCCATCCAACGCACGTTCCTTTGCGGCATTGAACACGGCCCCCGACAGACCGCCCTCCTGCATCACCCGCCTGGCCAGCGCCAACGCCGGATAACGGGCATCATCAGGGGCCTCAAAGGTCAACGACCCGATCTTTGCAAGGTCCAGACGCTCCACCGGCAGATGCTTGCGGTCCGGCCAATGCAACGCGTAGCCAATGGCGTGGCGCATATCGGGCGGCCCCACATGCGCCATCAGCGCGCCGTCACGAAAGCCCACCATCGCATGGATCAGGCTTTCGCGATGCACCAGCACCTCGATCATGTCATGGGAAACGCCAAAAAACTCCTTAGTTTCAATCAGCTCCATCGCCTTGTTGAACATCGACGCGCTGTCAATGGTGATGCGCTGCCCCATGTCCCAATTGGGATGGCTGGATGCTTCGGCCAATGTCGCCGTCGCCAGCTTTTCCACCGGCCAATCCCGAAACGCCCCGCCACTGGCGGTGATAACAACACGCTCCACGGCGGCCATATCCTCGCCCACCAACGCTTGAAACACAGCCGAATGCTCGCTATCCACTGGCAGAACGGTAGCCCCATGCGCCTTGGCGGTGCCCAGCAACAGCGGCCCAGCTGTCACCAGCGATTCCTTGTTGGCCAGCGCCAGCTTGGTGCCATGTTCCAGCGCGACCAGACCGGGCACCAGCCCGGCAGAGCCAACAATCGCCGACAGCGCCCAGTCCACCGGCCGGGCCGCCGCGGCCGCAATGGCATCCGGCCCTGCCGCCACCTCAACATCCGTTCCGGCCAGCAAATCCTTCAATTCATTGTAACATTCTGGATAACAGGTCACCGCCAGATCAGCACCCAACCGGCGCGCATCCGCCGCTAACTGCGTGACGTTGCGCCCTCCCGTCAACGCCACCACATCATAACCATCAGCATCACGCGCAATCAGGTCAATCGCACTTTGCCCCACAGACCCGGTTGCCCCAAACAGCGTGATCCGCCTCAAAAGGCCACTCCCGGTACGTTAAAGACAACAGCCACCAGCAGCATGAACAGCGCCGCACCCAGCAAGGCGTCAAACCGGTCAAACAACCCGCCATGGCCCGGGATCAGGGTTGAGCTGTCCTTCACCCCCATACGACGTTTCAGCGCGCTTTCGGCGATGTCACCCATCTGCCCGGCAAAGCTCAGCACCATGGAAATCAGCACGATGACAAGACCGGCATTGGTAAACAGGGTAAAGATGAACCCGATAATTCCTGCCCCGATCCAACCGGCAACAGTCCCGCTCCATGTTTTCTTGGGGCTGACCTTGGGCCAGAATTTCGGACCCCCGATCGACTTGCCTGCAAAATAGCCAAAGATATCCGTGATAATCACCACTGACATCAGCCAAAGCAGCCAGACAAACCCGAAATCCATGCGGAAATGGACCAGACCCCACCCGGCAATCTGGATCCCTAGGGCAAAGATGAAAAACGTCTTTTGCTCTGTACGCAACTGGGTCACCCCGATGATCGGCACCACCAGAAATAACAGCAACGTCCAGCCGGTATCATTGGCCAGCTGGCCCGACATGATCGACGCCACAAGTGCGGCCATCAGCATGCCCTTGGTAGGCTCTGCCGGGCGGATCATCATCCAGATTTCCCAGACCGTGACGGCCGAGACAAAGACAACCAGCATCTGAAACCAGACACCACCCAGGATCACACCCGCCGCACCAATCACTGTCATCGCCGCACTTGATGCAATACGAACGGTCAGATCATCCCACTTTGTCGGGTTTTGCGGGGGTGTTTCCATTGTCAGGCCGGAACTGCCCCGAACCTGCGGTCACGGTGACCAAAACTCGCCAGGACACGGGCAAACTCGGCCTTGGTGAAATCGGGCCACAGGGTATCGACAAACTCATACTCGGAATAGGCCGACTGCCACAGCAAGAAGTTCGAAATCCGCGCTTCGCCGCTGGTGCGGATCACCAGATCAGGATCGGGCAACACATGGGTATCCAGGAATTTCGATAGGGTCTCGGCATCGACCTCATCATGGGTCAGACGGCCCTGCTCAATCTCATAGGCCAGCCGCTTGGCCGCACGGGTCACCTCATCGCGACCCCCGTAATTCAAAGCGACAGTCAGATGCACCGTGTCATTGTCAGCCGTCAGCAGCTCCAAATCATCCATCAAAGAAACGAGCTTGTCATCCAGGCGAATACGGTCCCCGATAAAGCGGACGCGAACACCCTTCTCTAACAAAGCCTTCGCCTCACGTTCCAGATAGGTGCGAAACAGGCTCATCAGACCGGCCACTTCGGTCTGGGTCCGCTTCCAGTTTTCCGTCGAAAAGGCAAAGATCGTCAGATATTTGACACCCAGCCCCGGACAGGCGGCCACAATTTCGCGCACGCGGCGCGCACCGGCATGATGGCCAAACAGGCGTGGGCGACCCCGTTGCTGGGCCCATCGGCCATTGCCATCCATGATAATCGCCACGTGATGCGGGTTGGTCTTGGGGTCGATGTCCTTGGGCATTCCGGCCGCCTTTCTGCGCGTCAGGGGCAGAGTTTTAAACCTGCATGATTTCCGCTTGTTTCGTTTCAAGCGTTTCATCAACGATCTTGATGTGGGCGTCTGTGATTTCCTGCACAGTGCTCTCCCAGAACTTCTGATCGTCTTCCGACATACCGTCGGACTTGGCTTTCTTGATCTGATCCATCCCGTCGCGGCGCAGGTTGCGAATGGACACGCGCGCGCTCTCGGCATAGTGGCCGGCGACCTTGGTCAGCTCGCGGCGGCGTTCCTCGTTCAACTCAGGGATCGGCAGCATGATGATCGTACCGTTGAGCTGAGGATTAATACCCAACCCACTCTCACGAATGGCTTTTTCGACCTTGCCGACCAAACCCTTGTCCCACACGTTGATCGTGACCATCCGGGGTTCGGGCACGTTGACAGTGCCCACCTGGTTGATCGGGGTCATCGACCCGTAGGCATCCACCATCACGGGCTCCAGCATGGACCCGGACGCGCGGCCCGTACGCAATGAGGCCAGTTCGGTGCGCAGATTGGCAATGGCCCCATCCATCCGGCGGGCCAGATCATCGGTATCAAGTTCAAAATCGTCTGACATCTTCTGCTCTTCCACTACGGGCTTTGCCCGGCTTTTCATCGTATTACGGGAATAGCCTGCACTTGTATAGGTCGGGATATGCGTACCGTTTCGGCATTTTTCGATCAGGTTTATCTTGACGCCCGCCGATCGCGACGCAAGCGCTTTGAACGTAATGCCAGCAGACCCGGCACATATGTAGAAGCCAGAAGAAACGCAGCAAGCCCACCCGTATACGGTACTACAAAAAGATATCGCCCCATCGGCCCTCCGTGACAGGCCCAGCGGAACGGGTTGCAAGGCCAAAGCGCCCAGATCATGGGGCCAATGATTACCAATGCAAGAACGATGCCAACCGACCACCCAATAACATAGGTCTTGCTGCGCGGCGGAAAGAATGGATCGAAGAACTGACCGGACGACACATACCGCCCCTCAGCAAAAGACTGCGCAATGCTGCGTAAGGTTTCTTTTTCTGATCGCACGTCACAACGATCTAGGTATTTCGCTGCATCATCACTGAACGCCGCCAAATTCTGAAGGCTTCTCATTGTCCACTCACCTTCATCCATCGAATAGATAGGCATCGAGTTGACGATCTTGTGCAAGTGAACGCCCGTTTCTTCCGCCATGCGCTCGTAAAGTCGATGATACTCCTCTTGATCCAATTCCAAGGCAATCAATTCCAGATCCGGCGTCAACTGTTTGGGATCGGCACCAAATTCATCCGCCAGAACACGGCATAAAGTGTCAAAGACATCGGGATCAAAAGCAGTCATGGTCCAAATCAGTCCTTCACAATCGTATAAGTCCCCTCGCCCGCCAGAATGCCACGGAACCCGCCGGGTTCATCCAGTGAAAAGACAATGATCGGCAGGGCGTTGTCGCGCGCCAGTGCTATCGCGCTCGCATCCATCACACCCAGATGTTTCTGCAACACCTCGTCATAGCTGACGCTCTCATAGCGGACCGCATCATCGTGTTTGGCCGGGTCCTTGTCATAGACACCGTCCACCTTGGTGCCCTTGAAAATCGCCTCGCAGGCCATTTCATTTGCACGCAGCGTTGCGGCGGTATCGGTCGTAAAATACGGATTGCCAGTCCCTGCCGCAAAGATACAAACACGTTTCTTTTCCAAATGGCGCACCGCGCGGCGTCGAATGTAGGGCTCGGCCACTTCGTTCATGGTGATCGCCGAAATCACACGGGTATGAATACCCAATTCCTCCAGCGCGGATTGCATCGCAAGCGCGTTCATCACCGTCGCCAGCATCCCCATGTAATCGGCCGTCGTCCGCTCCATGCCTTGGGCAGAGCCTTGCAAGCCGCGGAAGATATTGCCGCCGCCGATCACCATGCAGATCTCGACGCCCAGATCATGCACGGATTTCACCTCGCGGGCGACGCGCTGCACCGTGGGCGGATGCAACCCAAAGGACGTGTCGCCCATCAGCGCCTCACCCGAAATCTTGAGCATCACGCGTTTATACGTGGTCTCAGCCGCCGGCGCGGGCTGAATTGCGGTGTCGGTCATGGCGTCCCCCTGAAGCGCAGAATGTTAGCGCGCAAAATGTCGGAAAAGCGGGCGGTGTTCAATGGCCGCTTGCCCATATTCGACAGGTTCGGCAGTAATAGCGCGATGATCACGATTTACCCCGACATGCCGGTACTGATTGCCGGACCAACAGCATCCGGCAAGTCCGCGCTGGCCCTGCGGATCGTACAGGAACAAGGCGGCGTGATCGTAAACGCCGACGCGCTGCAGGTGTTCGATGGCTGGCGCATCCTGACCGCACGACCGGACGACGCCGATCTGGCACTGGCCGAACACGCACTTTACGGGCACGTGCCGTTCGATGCCGACTATTCGGTGGGTCACTGGCTGCGGGACGTGGCGCCCTTCCTGCAGGGGCGCAAACGCCCGATCATCGTCGGCGGCACCGGCCTGAATTTCAATGCGCTCACCAACGGGCTGGTCGACATTCCGGCCACCCCGGCTACCTTGCGCCAACAGGCGAACGCCCTCCCCCTGCCCGCCTTACTGACCGATCTGGATGCCGACACAAAGGCGCGGATCGACACGCAAAACCGGATGCGTGTGCAGCGGGCATGGGAAGTGCTGCAGAACACCGGGCGCAGCCTTGCGTCATGGCAGGATACGACACCGCCGCCCCTTCTGCCGCTGGCCCAAACCATCGCCATCACGTTGGACGCACCCAAAGACTGGCTCAACGCACGGATCGAAAAACGCTTCGATCTGATGCTGCAACACGGTGCCCTGGACGAGGCCCGCGTCATGCTGCCCCGCTGGGACTCTGGCCACCAGTCGGCCAAGGCCATCGGGGCGCCGGAACTGATCGCTCATCTAAAGGGCGAAATCAGCCTTCAGGACGCCCGCGCTGCCGCCATCATCGCCTCGCGACAATATGCAAAACGGCAACGCACATGGTTCCGGTCCCGGCACAAAGCATGGGCACATATCGACGCCAGCCAACCTGACATTTCCGCAACACTGCGATTCGCCGATCAACCAATGGATTGATCTGACAGGGCTTTCTGCCAAGACTTGTCAAAAATCAACATTGAGGCAAAGTTGATGACCATGATGACGGAAATCCAGCCGTCGGCGCTTGCGCTGACGCCCTTGACCTATGGCGGCCCGGCCCTGCGCTGGCGGACCGAGGCGATGCGCAGCCACGACACGCCGCGTCTGATCCATATCACCAAGGGACAGGGGCGGATCATTGTTGCGGGTCTGACCAACGGTTATGGGCCCAACAACCTGATCTTCATTCCGCCACACACCATGTACGGGATCGAGGTCGGGCCGACCGTTTTTGGACAAATCCTGTCCTTGCCCAATACCGGCGACTGGCCGGATACACCGTTCCATCTGCGATTGCTCGACGTGGTACCGCAAAAGGACCTGAGCAATCTGATCGAAGCCATCGAAAGCGAATTGAAACCGACAGGCGACAGCCGCGCGGCCCATTGTCATCTTGGATTGCTCAGCATCTTTGTCGAACGGCAGTTGCAGGCGCGCGATCCACAGACCATCGACAAACGGCGCAACAGTGCTGCAGCCAAACTGGTCGCGCGCTATACACAGATGATCGCCCGCGATTTTCACTCAGACCGCAGCGTGACCGACTACGCGGCAGCACTCGGCGTCACCCCGACCCATCTGACCCGCTGTTGCAAGCAGACCTGCGACCGATCAGCGCTGGACCTTCT
This sequence comes from Yoonia sp. R2-816, assembly GCF_046762905.1. Taxonomy (NCBI): domain Bacteria; kingdom Pseudomonadati; phylum Pseudomonadota; class Alphaproteobacteria; order Rhodobacterales; family Paracoccaceae; genus Yoonia; species Yoonia sp. R2-816. The sequence goes on from NZ_JBKQXN010000216.1 coordinate 104,667, forward strand.
CAACGACCGGATCCATTTTGAGGCCTGCACCCTGTTGCGGGATACGGCAACACCCATTCAGGATGTGGCCAAGGCGCTTGGGTTCCAGTCACCGGCCTATTTCACACGCAGTTTCCAGTGCAAGTCAGGCCTGACACCCTCCGAATTCCGGCGCAGCAGAGGCGGCTCCAACCGCAGCTGACGCTGCATTGCAGCGCCAAAGCGCTTTGATTTTCACAGACCCAACATGTCGTTTTTTGGTGGGTGACCTGTCGTAAATGACATATGTTTGACAAAAGCGTCGGTTGACCTGCCCCCCCAACTTATGCGGTGATAGCGCGGGACGGGATGAAGCGTAAACGCAGCCAAGGCGATCTATTCTCCATCCTCAAAACAAAGATGTGTCACAGGGAGAACAGAATGACGCAATCCACGAAAATTCATCCAGCCGCGCTTATGTACGCCGCCGAGGAAAAGGCGGGCAAACTCAGCCGCCGGGAATTCCTGACGCGGGCCACCAGCCTCGGCCTGACAGCGACGGCAGCCTATGGCCTTTTGGGCCTTACCGCACCTGCCAAGGCAGATGGCCACGCCCAGCAAGGCGGCACGCTGCGCATGCAGATGGAAGTCCGCGCGCTCAAGGATCCGCGCACCTATGACTGGACCCAGATCGCCTATTACTCCAACGGCTGGCTGGAGTATCTCGTCGAATACAACAATGACGGGTCGTTCGCGCCGATGCTGCTGGAAAGCTGGGAAGTCAACGAAGACGCCACCGAATACACACTCAACGTCCGCCAGGGCGTCAAGTGGAACAACGGCGATGACTTCACCGCCGAAGACGTGGCGCGCAACATCGCCGGCTGGTGTGACAAGAATGTCGAAGGCAACTCCATGGCCGGGCGTTTCGCCACACTGATCGACGAAGCCACCGGTCAGGCCGTCGAAGGCGGCATCGAAGTGGTTGACGCCAGCACCGTCAAACTGAACCTGCCCGCCTCCGACATCTCGCTGATCGCAGGCATGGCAGACTACCCCGCGGCCATCACACCGGCCGATTTCGATCCTGAAAACATGACGGGCAATCCTGTGGGCACCGGGCCATACCTACCCGAAAGCCTCGAGGTCGGGGTCAAAGGCGTGCTGGTCCGCAACGAAGGCTTCGAATGGTGGGGTTACGAGGCTGGCAAAGGCGCCTTCCTCGACCGCGTCGAATTCATCGACTACGGCACGGACCCATCGGCCTGGGTCGCAGCAGCCTCGGCTGACGAGGTTGACATGCTCTATGAAACAGTCGGCGATTTCGTTGACATCATGGAAAGCATCGGTTGGGAACGGTCCGAAGTGGCATCAGGTGCCACTATCGCCATCCGGCCCAACCAACTGGCGGAAGTGGACGGCAAACAGCCCTATGCAGACGTGCGGGTGCGGCAGGCGATCGCCATGGCCGTCAATAACGAGGTCTGCCTCGAACTCGGCTACGCCAATCGCGGCCAGACCGCCAAAAACTTCCATGTCGGGCCAATGCACCCCGAATATGCTGACATCGAAGGGATGCCATACGATCCCGAAGGTGCGCTTGCACTGCTGACAGAGGCAGGCATGGCCGATTTCGAGATGGAAATCATCTCGATCGACGATGACTGGCGCAAGAACACCACCGATGCCGTGGCAGCCCAGCTGCGCGACGCCGGTTTCAACGTCAAGCGGACGATCATCCCCGGCTCCACTTTCTGGAACGACTGGACAAAATACCCGTTCAGCTCGACCAACTGGAACCACCGGCCACTTGGCACCCAGATCCTCGCACTGGCCTACCGGTCCGGCGAAGCCTGGAACGAAAGCGGCTTTGCCAACGCCGAATTCGACGCGCTGCTGGCCGAAGCCAACTCCATCGCTGATGCTGATGCACGGCGCGAAGTGATGGCCAAGCTGCAGGCGATCATGCGTGACGAAGGCGTGACGATCCAGCCGTACTGGCGCTCGCTCTACCGGCACGCCAAGCCGGGCATCGTGGGCTGGGATATGCACATCGCGTATCTGCCGCAGGTCTACAAGATGGCATTTGCCGCCTAAATCCTTCGGGCCGCCCCAGCGATGGGGCGGCCCTTTTCACGACAGGTGGATCACCGGTGAACCGGGGCCGCCCAAAACAAGAAGTCGGGCAATGACCTGACGCTGCTGACCAACAGGGGCCTTTATGGGACTGTTTATTTTACGCCGCCTTGGGGTGATGCTCCTCACGGCTTTATGTCTGACGTTTATCGTCTTTTGGCTAACCAATCTGGGGCCAAATCTCGAAAAACTGGCCAAGACCCAGGGCAATGCCCGGATGACAGACGACGCGGTTGTCAGCTGGCTGGAAAACCGCGGCTATTCCCAACCCCTGCCCGTCAAATATGGCCAATGGCTCGGCGTGCTGCCCGGCTACGTCATCGATGGCTCCGATGGAGAAACGCGCGCGCGCTGTCAGGAACCGGGCCAACCATTGGACGAGGTATCGACTTTCTGCGGTATCCTGCAAGGTGACTGGGGCTTTTCCACGGTGTTCAAGGATGAGGTGGGCAGCATAGTCGCGACCCGGCTTGGCTTGACCGGAAAACTGATGTTCTGGGTGATGATGGTCATGGTGCCCGGCGCATTGATTATTGGTGTGCTTGCTGGGATGCGTGAAGGGTCGCGGACAGACCGCACCCTCTCCACAGTGTCCATCGTCTCTACCGCGACGCCCGAATACGTCTCTGGTGTTGTCTTTATCTCCGTGTTCGCCACCGCCACCTTCGGCATGCAATGGTTCAAGGGTACGGCGACCGCGGCAATGGACGACGCGACCTTCGAAAACTTCTTCCTGCCGGTGATCACCATTGCGCTCTACGGGATGGGCTACATCGCCCGTATGACGCGGGCCTCGATGACTGAGGTGATGACAGCACAATACATCCGCACGGCCCGGCTCAAGGGGGTCAGCTTCCCCAAGATCGTGCTGAAACACGCCTTGCGGAACGCCCTGATCGCACCCTTTACGGTGATCATGCTGCAATTCCCGTGGCTGTTGAATGGGGTCGTGATCGTCGAAACGCTCTTCAACTACAAAGGCTTCGGTTGGGTGCTGGTGCAGGCCGCCGGCAATAACGACATCGAATTGCTGCTCGGCGTCTCGGTCGTCTCTGTCTTCGTGGTGCTGATCACACAGCTGATTTCCGATATCGGCTACGTCTTCCTCAACCCACGCATTCGTATTTCTTAAGGGGAAATGGACATGGAACCTCTCACATGGACAGGCGCGCTCGGCGCATTCCTCAACCCGGCACTCGGGCTGGGCGTTGTAATCCTCGCTATCGGGATCTTTGCACAGATCGTGCTTGGCTTCTTCACCGCGCCCATGACGCTGCAGGCCAATGCGGATGGTACCTTGCAAGGGCGCGAAGGGCTTCTGGGCACCGTCGAAACGGTGAACAAGTATCTTTTCCTCTTCGTTCTGGTACTGGTACTTGCCTACCTGATCGGCGGAATCGTCACGCCCTATGGCACCGGCGGCATCATTGGCGAAATGTCACGCCAGTTCCTGCCCGTCTGGGTCGCGCTTCTGGTCACCTTCGGCCTCTCGATCCTCTACAAACGCAAGCTTGGCCTTTATGGCAAACTCTTTGACAGCACGGTTGGCATGATCGGCTTCGGGATCGTCATGTTCTGGGTGTTCACCGCACTCTTTGTCGGCCTGTTCGATCTGATCGCGACACATGACTATCTGAGCCAGGTCTCCGGGCTCAAGAACAAGGGCCCCGGCATCCCCGTGCCGGAAGGCACAGACGGGGCTATTCCCCACTATCTTCTTGGGGGTGACAACCTCGCCCGCGATATCTTCAGCCGGGTCGTTGTCGGGTCCACCTTCGTGATTGCCATCGCGCCATTGGCCACGGTCTTTGCCTTCATGGTTGGCATTACGCTGGGCCTGCCCGCAGGCTATTATGGCGGTAAGCTCGACACGTTCCTCTCCTTTGTTGCCAACCTGATCCTGGCTTTCCCTGTGATCCTGCTCTTTTACCTGCTGGTCACACCGGAAATCGTGCTGACGGGCATCCCCTCATATATGGCCGCGTTCCTGTTCATCTTCCCGCTGATCTTTTTCGGCGTGCTGCTGAACTCGCGCTACTACACCCAACCGGCCAAACGTAACGCCATTCTGATCCCGGTGCTGGGCATCCTCGGCTGGCTTTATCTGTCAGTGATCAACCAGAAAGGCACGGTCATCGATTTCCTGCCTGAATGGTTCGACCTCTTTGATATCTCCATCCTCGTCGTCTTCGTCTCGGTGGTCTTCGTGAACGCACCCACGGTCTTCCGGATCGTGCGGGGCCTGACCCTCGATCTGCGGACGCGCGATTATGTGGCCGCCGCCCAGACGCGGGGTGAAGGCGCGTGGTACATCATGTTGTGGGAAATCCTGCCCAACGCACGCGGACCACTGATCGTCGATTTCTGCCTGCGGATCGGCTACACGACCATCCTGCTCGGGACCCTCGGCTTCTTCGGTCTGGGCCTGTCGTCCGAAAGCCCCGATTGGGGGACCACGATCAATGAAGGGCGCAAGCTGCTTCTGATCTTCGCCCACCCGGCCTTGCCACCTGCCGTCGCGCTCCTCAGCCTCGTTCTGGGGCTGAACCTTCTGGCCGACGGACTGCGCGAGGAAAGCCTGAAAGATTAATAGTTAACGGACCCCGCGTGCGGTGGGGTCCGACGTTTTGCCGACGCAAGTCCGACGCGATGCCGACAGCAAAAATCGGCGCTGAAAGGAAAAAGTTAATGGCCACGCTCGATCAAGCCGAACCCATCCTCGAAATCGACAAATTGTCCATTTCCTTCTTCACCCGCCTGCGCGAAATCCCCGCGGTGATGGACTTTTCCGCCAAGGTCATGCCAGGCGAAGCCCTTGGTCTTGTTGGGGAATCCGGCTGCGGAAAATCCACCGTGGCACTTGGGGTCATGCAGGATCTGGGCGTGAATGGGCGCATCGTCGGCGGCTCGATCAAGTTCAAGGGCGAAGAGATGAACACGATGTCGCCCGAACGGCTGCGCGACATCCGCGGCAACGAAATTGCCATGATATATCAAGAACCTATGGCATCCCTGAATCCCGCGATGAAGATCGGCAAACAGCTGATGGAAGTCCCGATGATCCACGAAGGTGTCTCCGAAAAAGAGGCCTATGCGCGGGCATTGGAAGTCGTCACAGACGTCAAACTGCCAGACCCCGAACGCATGCTCAAAAGCTATCCGCACCAGCTCTCCGGCGGGCAGCAACAGCGCATCGTCATCGCCATGGCACTAATGTCAAAACCGGCGCTTCTGATCCTTGATGAACCGACCACGGCGCTTGACGTGACAGTCGAAGCAGCGGTCGTCGAACTGGTCAAGGATCTGGGCAAGAAATACGGCACATCGATGCTTTTTATCAGCCATAACCTAGGCCTAGTGCTGGAAACCTGTGACCGAATCTGCGTCATGTATTCCGGCGAGGCCGTCGAACGCGGCAGTATCGAAGACGTGTTCGACGAAATGCAGCACCCCTACACACAGGCCCTGTTCCGGTCGATCCCACTGCCCGGCGCGGATAAGAACGCGCGCCCGCTCATCGCGATCCCCGGCAATTTCCCCCTGCCCCACGAACGCCCCAAAGGCTGTAATTTCGGCCCCCGTTGCGACTATTTCGAAGAAGGGCGTTGCGACGCCGGTTTCGTGCCCATGGTGCAGGTCAAAGGCAATGATCGCCACCAGACCCGCTGCCTCAGACACGAGGAAATCGACTGGGCCGCACCGCCGCAAATTGCTGAAAAGAAACAGAAAGGCGATATCGGGCCGGTGGTTCTGAAAATGGACAACCTCAAGAAATATTACGAGGTCGCGGCCAATGCCCTTTTCGGCGGCGGCGACAAAAAGGTGGTCAAAGCCAACGAAACCCTGTCGTTCGAGGCCCGCGAAAGCGAAACGCTCGCCATCGTAGGGGAATCCGGCTGCGGCAAATCCACCTTCGCCAAGGTGTTGATGGGGCTAGAGACGGCGACCGAAGGCCAAATTCTGCTGGACAATCAATCCATTGGTGATGTCGCCATCGAAAACCGCGACACCAAAACGGTGGCCGACATCCAGATGGTCTTTCAAAACCCGTTCGATACGCTCAATCCTTCAATGACCGTCGGACGCCAGATCATGCGGGCGCTGGAAATCTTCGGGATCGGTAATAACGATGCCGAACGGCGCGACCGCATGCTGGACCTGCTCGACCTTGTTAAACTCCCCCGCGCCTTCGCCGACCGGATGCCACGACAGCTATCAGGCGGGCAAAAACAACGGGTTGGCATCGCACGCGCCTTTGCAGGCGACGCCCGGATCGTGGTCGCGGATGAACCTGTTTCGGCGCTGGATGTGTCCGTTCAGGCGGCAGTGACCGATCTGTTAATGGAAATTCAACGCGAACATAAGACAACGCTGCTGTTCATCAGCCACGACCTGTCGATCGTGCGCTACCTCAGTGACCGCGTCATGGTCATGTATCTGGGCCATGTCGTCGAACTTGGCACCACCGATCAGGTATTCTCGCCCCCCTACCACCCCTATACAGAGGCTTTGCTATCCGCCGTTCCCATCGCCGACACATCGGTAAAGAAAAAACATATCGTGCTGGAGGGTGATATCCCCTCAGCCATGAACCCGCCCAGCGGTTGCCCATTCCAGACGCGCTGTCGTTGGAAATCGCAGGTCGCCGGTGACCTTTGCGAGCGAGAGGTGCCACCGGTCCGCATGGTGGCAGAAGGTCATCAAATCAAATGCCATCTGAGCGATGCAGAACTGGCCAATATGGAACCCGTGATCCAGATCGCCGCTGAATAAGGGAACCTTGTCGGCACTCAGCGATTGTCCCTTCGAACAAAGGGGATTTTCAATGGCAACCGACAAGATGAACTGGGCGCTTCCGGTCATGCGGCTTGGCTACGCAGGCCGCGGGCTGACATATCTGGCGATTGCAGGCCTGTCGCTCTGGGCCATCTCGCAAGGCGGCGATGCGCAAGGCACATCGGCGGCACTGCGCCAGATCGAAACGTCGCCCTTTGGCATGATCATCCTGCTGATCATCGGTGCGGGATTGCTGAGCTACACGCTCTGGCGGGTGATCGATGGCGTTGCCGATCTTGAGGAAGAAGGATCGGACGCCACCGGCATCATCGGTCGGGCCGGCATGATCACAACCGGCCTGATCCACGCCGCAATCGGCATCGCCGCCCTTACGCTGGTATTCAGACGCGACAGCGGCGATGGCGGCAATTCCCGCATCGTACAGGCCACCGAAACCATCATGTCTGCGCCGTTCGGCGTCTGGCTTGTCGGCATCGCCGGTCTGCTGACGCTAGGATCTGGCCTCTATTATCTGCACAAGGCGTGGTCGCGATCCTACCGCCAGAAACTGGCCGCAAACCATTTCACAACCCATTGGGATGGCCTGCTGCGGCTCGGTGTGGCGGCGCAGGGCATTGTTGTCACCATCATCGGCGTCTTTCTGATCTATGCATTCTGGGTCAATGACGCCGATCAGGCCGGGGGGCTGGATCAGACATTCGACTGGCTGTCTGATCAGGTCTATGGACAGATCCTCGTGACCTTCCTCTGTGTCGGGCTTCTGGGTTTTGCGCTATTTCTTTTTGTCAACGCTGCCTACCGCACAGTGCCGCGCCTGTCAGACCCCGACATCAAATCACTTGCCGACGAACTGCGTTAACGACCCCAAATGACCAGCACATAATTCTGGGTCTCGCGATATGGCGGCACACCTTTGTACCGCTCCACCGCGCCAGGCCCAGCGTTATACGCGGCTAGCGCCAACCGCCAGTTGCCGAACTTGTCATATTGCTGGCGCAGGTAGCGCGCACCGCCATCGAGGTTCTGCGCTGCATCGCTTGGGTCCACGCCCAAAGCCCGCGCCGTTTGCGGCATCAACTGCGCCAGGCCAAGCGCGCCCTTGTGCGATCGGGCATTCGGGTTCCACCCGCTTTCCTGCTGCACCAGCCGGAGGAAAAGGTCCTCAGGCACACCGTATCGACGCGCCGCAGACCGGGCCACATCCAGATACTGCCCGCGATAGCCGCCTGTATAGGCAGGTACCGACCCCGGTGCGCCCGGCACCTCGATGCGCGGCGGCTGAAGACGAACGGAATTGTTGTATTGCTGCGCCGCGCGTCCATCCAAAACCGATAGCTGGCTTTGAAACAGCGATGTTCGCGACATCGTCGAAACCTGTTCCTGAGCGGAAAGACCCGTTGCGGCCATCACGCCTACAACACCCAAAACCAATCCTGAATTTCGCATGTCAAATGCCCAAACCTGATAATCGCGGCAACCGTAGTGCTTTTTTGGCAGATGACCAAGCCCCAGTTGTGGCAACCCTTCATTAACCAATGTACGTTTACCAAAACGCAATCAAAAGATTCGAAAGGGCGTCATGGCCGGATCAGTGAACAAAGTTATTCTTATCGGCAATCTGGGTGCGGACCCGGAAGTGCGCACATTCCAGAATGGCGGCAAGGTCTGTAACCTGCGCATCGCCACATCCGAAACCTGGAAAGACCGTAACACCGGTGAACGGCGCGAAAAGACCGAGTGGCACAGCGTTGCCATCTTTCAGGAAGGGCTTGTGCGGGTTGCCGAACAATACCTCAAGAAAGGCTCCAAGGTTTACATCGAAGGCAAACTGCAGACACGCAAATGGCAGGATCAATCCGGCCAGGACCGTTATTCGACCGAGGTTGTCTTGCAAGGCATTGGCGGCAATCTGACCATGCTTGATGGCCGCGGCGAAGGCGGCGGCGGCGGCGGTGGCAGCTACGGTGGCGGTGGCAGCAGCTATGGTGGAAATGATGGCGGCTATAGCGGCGGATCATCGCAACAAGGCGGTGGCGGCAGCGACATGGACGACGAGATCCCGTTCTAAGCCATATGCAATTTGCGCCAGAAGCCCAGATTCTGATCCTGAACGGTGTGATACTGGCGGTTGCGTATCTGGGCATCTACCCCAGCCTTGAAGAAAAGACGCTGAACCGCATCATGACCATTGATGTGGTTCTGTCCGCCCTCGCACTGACCGTGGCGGGTGCCTTGTTCTGGGGCACCGGCACCCGGTTCAACATGTTGTTCTTTCACAGCAATTGGGCGGTCTTCACGATCATCACCCTCTTCGTGATGGAGGTGCCGATTTTCCTGAACTTTGCCCGGAAACACGGGATCAATCTGTTTGACGATCCAGACTAGCGGCCCGCCAACGCATCGGTCAGAACACCCAGCACCTTGTCGCGCGGCACATCTGATGTGATGAACGCATCCCCAATCCCGCGCGCCAGAATGAACCGCAGCCTGCCGTCCTTCACCTTCTTGTCCTGACCCATCAGATCCAGCAGCCCGGGCGCATCCGGCAGATCGCCGGGGATATCGGCAATATCCACCTTCATGCCCATATCCCGCAGATGCGCCCGCACCCGGCTTGGATCCTCCTGACTGCACAGACCCATCCGGGCCGACAGTTCAAACGCCAGCGCACAGCCGATGGCAACGCCTTCACCATGCAGCAGGCGGTCGGAATAACCGGTCGCGGCCTCCAGCGCGTGACAGAATGTATGCCCCAGGTTCAAAAGCGCCCGGTCCCCGTGCTCTGTCTCGTCACGCTGCACGATATCGGCCTTCATCTGGCAGGACCGTTTCACCGCCCGCACCCGCGCCGCCGTGTCGCCAGCCGCCAGTGCCGGACCTTCGGTTTCTAGCCAGTCAAAGAACATGGCATCACCCAGCAACCCGTATTTGACGACCTCACCATACCCCGCCAGAAAATCGCGCGGGGTCAATGTGCCCAGCAATGCGGTATCCGCCAGAACAAGGCTGGGCTGATGAAATGCCCCGATCAGGTTCTTGCCACTGGGCGAATTGATCCCCGTCTTGCCGCCAACAGAACTGTCGACCTGCGCCAGCAGGCTGGTCGGGATCTGCACGAACCGGACACCCCGGCGCAGGATTGCTGCTGCAAACCCGGCCAGATCACCTATCACCCCGCCACCAAAGGCGACAACAACGTCACCGCGTTCAACCCGCTGCGCCAACAGCCACTCCACCGTGCGTTCCAGTTCAGCCCAGCATTTTGTGGCCTCGCCCGGCGGCAGCGCCAAAGCCTCAGATGTCAGACCAGCCTCTGCCAGTCCCGTCTGCAATTGCGCCAGATGCAGGTCCGCGACATTTTGATCCGTCACAATACAGACGTGCCGCCGTCCGCCCAGTTCAGCCAGAAACGCCCCCGCCTGATCCAGCAGGCCCGGACCGATATGGATATCATAAGCGCGACCCGGCAGGTCAACATGCACGGTTTCGGCAATCATCAATCGGTCTCCAGAATATCAGGGCGGGCCAGCAAAAGGTTTATAACCCCTTGTGTTGTCTCTTCAATCGAGGCCCCCGCGACAATCTCCGCATGCAGCGATGCCTTGGCATAGATCGGGGTACGCTCATTGAAAATGCGTTTCAGCGTGCCTTTGGGGTCAGCGGTCCGAAGCAGCGGTCGCGTATCCTTGTGCCTGACCCTTTCCCACAAAATGGACAAGTCCGCATTCAGCCATAGGGCAATGCCCATTTCGGCAATGGCAGTACGGTTTCCCTCCGCCAGAAACGCACCACCACCTGTGGACACGACCTGTGGCGGGCCGGATAACAGGCGGCGCAATACTTCGGCTTCGCGCTCGCGGAAGAAATCCTCACCGTCACGCTCGAAAATCTCGGCAATCGTCAGGGCGGCAGCCTCTTCAATGGCGCTGTCGCTGTCAACGAAATCAACGCCCAGACGTGCGGCCAGGGCACGGCCAATCGCCGTCTTACCCGATCCCATCATCCCCACCAACACAACTGTCCGATGCAGATGGAATTGCGGCGCATCCGCCATATGCCCAGACCTCCTGTTCGGCCAACCGCCGCCACATGAAAAATTAATGAATGAATGCCGTGATCTTGCGCAAAAGACCATATATAAACACCGTAACAAGTGGCATTCAGACCACTAATCGAGGCAGAAAAGTAAGCAAGGGGCGGGCAATGTGGCGACTGATCAAGGCACTGCTGTTTTTGATAGTACTGGCGGGCGTGGCACTTGTTGCTTACGCCTATATTGGCCCGATATTCTTCCCCGCTGATTTTGCCGCCCCAACCCAAGAGGTAACACGCCCTGTCACGCTGGAAACAAACTAGGCCGCTGACCGCGCTGGCGATGGTCCTTGCCACGGCGGCTGCCGGGCAAGAGGGTGGTGCCCCTTTATCCGCCATCGACTGGCTGTCACAAAGCATCGAACCGGCAGCCATTGCCGAACCAGCCGTGGCAAGCGAGATTACGACACCGCAAATCACCGTCAGCCCGCTGGACCGCCCCTCAAAGGACCGCATCGGCCTGCTACCCGCCAGTGTGACCGGCCTGCCGCCATCCATCTGGTCAGGCAGTGATGAGGCGACGCTGGTCACACTGGTTCAGGCCGAGCGGGTCGAAACGCTGCCTGCCATTCAGGAATTCCTGAAGGTGCTGATACTGGCCGAGGCTGATCCGCCGCTCGGCGCGGGTCCCGATGGTGCGCTTTTTCTGGCGCGCGTCGACAAACTTCTGGACCTCGGCGCGTTGGAACAGGCCAAATCGCTTATCGAAGCCGCCGAACCGGACACCGTTCCCTTGTTTCGCCGCTGGTTCGACGTGGCCCTTCTGACCGGGACGGAGGATCAGGCCTGCGATGTTGTCCGCGACACGCCGTCAGTTGCGCCCACCTACCCTGCCCGCATCTTTTGCCTGGCGCGCAATGGCGATTGGGCTGCCGCAGCACTGACGCTGAACACCCATCGCGTGCTGGGCGACATCACCGAACAGGAAGAGGCGCTGCTGTCCCGCTTTCTTGACCCCGAACTTTACGAGGGTGAGCCGTCGCTGGAACCGCCAGCGCGCGTCAGCCCATTGATGTTCCGCATGCATGAGGCGATTGGCGAACCACTGATCACCCGCAACCTGCCCTTGGCTTTTGCCCATGCCGATCTGCGCAGCACCACCGCCTGGAAATCCCAGATCGAGGCGGCGGAAAGGCTTGCCCGTCACGGGGCTGTTTCCGAAAACGTCCTGCAACAGGTCTACACCGCCCGCACACCCGCCGCCTCTGGCGGGATCTGGGAACGGGCCGCAGCGATACAGCGGTTCGATGCGGCCATGCAATCGCGCGACACTGATGCCATTGCGCGAACTCTGTCCACTGCTTGGAACGCCATGAAACAGGCACAGGCCGAAATCCAGTTCGCAAAGCTTTATGGCATGGACCTGATCGACCTGCCGCTAGATGGGGAGGCCGACAAACTTGCCTTCGAAATCAGCCTGCTATCTGGCGACTATGAAACCGCAGCGCTTGATGCCGCTGGGTCCGATCACGACCCGTTCCTGATGGCCATCGCACGCGGTGTGCCGCAAGAGGTACGGGTGACAACCCCGAAGGAGCTGGCCATTCAGGCCGCTTTCAACGGCGCGCCACCACCTGACGTTCTGCAAAACCTCGTGGCCGAGGGCAAACTGGGCGAGGCCCTGTTGCGCGCCGTCGCCCTCTTTAACGAAGGCTACTCTGGCGATATGCGCTCCGTCACCGATGCACTGGCATTGTTCCGCTCGGTCGGGCTGGAGGACACAGCGCGCCGGGCGGCATTGCAATTGATGATCCTGGACCGGGAAACGTGACCAACGCCACACAGCCAATGGCCCGCTGGGTGCAAACCTTTCTTGAAGCGCAAGCTGCAGAATTGGACGCCGCCACCAACACACAACTGGCTTATGCCCGCGATCTGCAGGCATTTGCGGAATGGCTGGCAGACAAATCGCTCCATTATGGCACCGCTACACAGGACAATATCGAAAGCTACTTGATTGATTGCGAAGCGGAAGGCCTGGCCAAGTCCACCCGTGCCCGGCGGCTATCAGCGGTCAAGCAACTCTACCGTTTCGCATTTGACGAAGGCTGGCGCGACGACAACCCAGCGATCCAGATCAAGGGGCCCGGCCGGGCACAACGGCTGCCGAAAACGCTGGAGATTGCAGAAGTGGATCGACTGCTTGACGCGGCCCGCAACACGCCACGCGACCGGTTGCGCAATACCTGCCTGATGGAGCTGCTTTACGCCACAGGGATGCGCGTGACCGAATTGGTCAGCCTGCCTGTCTCTGCCGCACGGGGCGATCCGCGCATGTTGCTGGTGCGTGGCAAGGGCGGCAAGGAACGGCTGGTGCCGCTTTCGCCACCCGCACGCATTGCACTTGCCGCCTATCTGGTCGAACGCGATGACGCTGAAGAAGCCGTGCGGCGCGCGGGCAAGCCAACGTCAAAGTTTTTGTTTCCCTCGCGCGGGGCTGCGGGGCATATGACACGGCAACGGTTCTTTGGACTGATCAAGGAATTTGCCGTCGCCGGCGGCGTATCACCCGCCAAGGTCACCCCACACACTCTGCGGCATGCCTTTGCCACGCATCTGTTGGCGGGCGGGGCCGATCTGCGCTCTATCCAGACCATGCTGGGTCATGCAGATGTCGCCACGACCGAGATTTACACACACGTTCTGGATGCCCGGCTCAAGGAACTGGTGCTGGATCATCACCCGCTGGCAAAGCCTTCCAAGGCTTGAAGCTGGCACGTCTAACCCCCATAAATGCAATGTCTTTATGTGAAAGCCTCTGATGGAATCCTCGATCTCTGACGCCGCCTTCTGGATCACGGCTGCTGCTATTCTTGTTCTTCTGGTGATGTCCGGGTTCTTCTCGGGCTCCGAGACGGCGCTGACCGCCGCGTCGCGGGGCAAGCTGCGGACGGCTGCCGACAAGGGATCGAAAGGTGCCGAACGCGCGCTGAAGATCACCGAAGATAATGAACGGCTGATCGGCTCGGTCCTGTTGGGCAATAACGTGGTGAATATCCTCGCTACCTCATTGGCGACAGCCGTTTTGACCCAGCTCTTCGGCCAGAATGGGGTCGCCGCCGCAACCCTGATCATGACCTTGCTTGTTCTGATCTTTGCTGAGGTCCTGCCCAAAACCTTTGCCATCACATACCCTGAAACCGTCGCGTCCCGTGTGGCCGCGCCTATTGGGCTGATCGTTCTGATATTCTCGCCCATCGTGACGGCCGTCCGCTATCTGGTGCGCGGTGTGCTGTTCTTGTTCGGCGTCCGCACGGACCCCGACAGCCACATCTTGGCTGTCCGTGAAGAAATCGCTGGGGCGCTGTCACTTGGCCATTCCGAAGGGATTGTGGAAAAGGAAGACCGAGACCGCATCCTTGGCGCGCTCGATCTGAACGACCGTACCGTGGAAGAGGTCATGTTGCACCGCTCAGGGATCGAGATGATTGATGCGGCCATGCCGCCCGAAGACATCCTCGCCCAGATCCTGACCAGCCAGCATACCCGCCTGCCCTTATTCCAGGACAATCAGGAAAACATTGTTGGCGTGATCCACGCCAAGGATCTGCTGCGCGCCATGCACAAGCTGCTCGCGGGCGATGATGACATCAAAGGCCTTGCAAAGTTCGATGTGATGCGGGTCGCCATGGAGCCCTACTTCATCCCGGAAACCACAACGCTTGATGAACAGATGCGTAACTTTCTTAAACGAAAGACCCATTTTGCGCTGGTGGTGGATGAATATGGCGGGCTCGAAGGGCTGATCACGCTTGAGGACATTCTCGAAGAGATTGTGGGCGAAATCGCCGATGAATTTGACGATCACGAAGAAGACCAGATCGAAGAAACCGAAGATGGCGCATATCTGGTTGATGGTGGCATGACTATCCGCGACCTGAACCGGTCACATGACTGGAACCTGCCCGACGAAGAAGCAAACACAGTCGCCGGGCTGGTTATCCACGAGGCGCAAATGATCCCGCTGGAAGGTCAGGTGTTCTCCTTCCACGGATTCCGGTTCGAAGTGGTCAGCAAGGATCAGAACCGGATCACGACCCTGAAAATCAGGAAGCTTTGACGCGGGTAGCCAGCCCGCGCAAGGCGGTATTCAGCACCAGTGCATCGCCACCAACACCCAGGAACGTGACCCCCATATCGGCATAGGTCTGGAACTGGCTTTCATCAAAGATGACGATCCCGGCGATCTTGCCGGCAGCGACCGTTCGGGCAATCAGATGCTCAATCGCCTTGGTCACCTCTGGGTGGTCTGGTTGTCCGGGATAGCCCATATCGGCAGACAAATCAGCCGGGCCGACAAAAACACCATCAACCCCTTGCGTGGTTCCGATGGCATCAATGTTGTCAACGGCTGCGGCACTTTCAGCCTGCACCAGCAGACACATCTGCGCATTAGCGGCCGTTGGATAATCGGCGACAGCCCCAAATCCGGAGGCCCGTGCGAGCAAGGCTCCCATACCGCGAATGCCATCCGGCGGATAGCGCATGGCCCGCGCCATCTCATCCGCCTTTGCAGCATCATCGACCATGGGCACAAGAACTGTCTGCACACCCAGATCAAGCACCTGCTTGACCATCCAGACCTCGGCACTGGCAATCCGCACCACAACCGGCGTCCCTGTGGCACGCAACGCCTGCACCTGCGGCAACATATCGGTGATCGTGTTGGGGCCATGCTCACCATCAATCAGACACCAGTCAAAGCCGGCATCACCGGCAATTTCCGCAGCCACAGGTGACCCGGTCGTCAACCATAGCCCATGCTGCACCCGGCCCGCGACCAACGCCTTTTTCAGTGTGTTCTCAGGTACTTTCATCGCCTACCCCAAATAGAAATCGCGCCGATGCGATCACATCGACGCGACACTGGCAACCGCGAACTTGTTAACGATAGTAGAGCGATTTGCCGTTGTGGAAGATCTGAACCTTGGCGGGATCAGCCGTGAATTTCAGGGCCTTGCCCCGGATATCTGTGTGAATACCAGGCAGCTTGGCAATCACTGTATCTGTGTCCGTATCAGCACGCGGTGGTTCAAAATAAAGCTGTGTGACCTCGCCAAGCGCCTCGACAATGCTTACCGTATCAGAGAACAGATAATCATCGCCCTCCGTCAGGATCATGTCTTCGGGACGCACGCCGATATTGACCTTCAGCCCCTTGTCAGAACTCTCGGTCGGCACCGCAGAAAACGCACTGCCGCCATCGTCGAGTTTCACTTTGGTTTGCGCACCGGTTTCGACGATCTCACCGCTCAGCAAGTTCATCGCCGGTGAGCCAATAAACTGGGCCACAAACTCGTTCTCCGGGCGCTCATAAAGCTCCAGCGGTGATCCGACCTGCGCGATCCCCTTGTTGGCGAGTACAACGATCCGAGTGGCCAGCGTCATCGCCTCGACCTGATCGTGGGTGACATAGATCATCGTGCTTTCGGGCATGGATTCTTTCAGCTGCGCAATCTCGATCCGGGTGGCGACACGTAGGGCGGCATCGAGATTCGACAGCGGTTCGTCAAACAGATACACCTTCGGATCGCGCACGATGGAACGACCAATCGCTACACGCTGGCGCTGACCACCCGACAAAGCCTTGGGCAGGCGATCCAGATATTCATCCAATTGCAGGATCTTCGCCGCCCGGTTGACAGCCTCGTCAATCTCCTGCGGGGATTTCTTGGCCAGTTTCAGCGCAAAGGACATGTTATCGCGTACTGTCATATGCGGATAAAGCGCGTATGACTGGAACACCATGGCAATGCCGCGCTGTGCTGGTGGGACATCGTTGACCAATTGGCCATCGATCTCCAACGTGCCCCCGGTGATCTTTTCCAACCCCGCAATCATGCGCAGCAGCGTGGATTTCCCGCAGCCTGATGGGCCCACAAAAACAATCAACTCACCCTGCTTGATGTCCAGATTGATGTTCTTGAGCACATCCACTGTGCCGCCATAGGTCTTGGCAACATCCACCAGTTTCAGATCGGCCATGTCTCACTCCCCTTCATGTTCTTATCGCTTGAGCGCGAGGCTAACTTGCCACGGCCCAAGATGCAGTCGTCCATCCGCAGATACATGCGCACTACCCAGTTCGGCACCAATAGGTGTCCATTCCCCCTCGGGCAGATCGAAATCGGATGGTGTTTCACTCACGTTAAATGCACAGAAAATCGTCTGGTCGCCGGATGTGCGCGTGAAATAGACCACATCGCCCTTGGCGCGCAGCCCGTCATGCGCACCGACACTGATAGCCGGGTGCGAATGGCGGAACGCGATGGCCTTGCGGTAATGGTGCAGCAGCGCGCCCGGCTCGTCCTCTTGTGCGGCAACGGACATATGCAGATGCTCAGAAGCGACGGGCAACCAAGGTTTTGCGGATGAAAACCCGCCATTCTGGTTGCTCGGCTCCCACACCATCGGGGTCCGGCAGCCGTCACGCCCCTTGAATTCCGGCCAGAACTCAATGCCATAGGGGTCCTGCAATGCCTCAAACGGCACATCCGCCTCGGGCAGCCCCAGTTCCTCGCCTTGATACAGGCAGACCGAACCGCGCAAGCACATGATCAGCGTCGCAAACATACGCTGGGCCGCCGGTGGCAGGTACCAGCGGCTGGCATGACGCATCACATCATGGTTCGAAAACGCCCAGCAGGCCCAGCCATCGGCAGCCACCTCATCAACCCGGTTCATGACCTCGACAATACGGGCGGCGGTTGGCTGGTCCTTGGATAGGAATTCAAAGGCATAGCACATCTGCATCAGATCATCGCCGGCCGTGTATTCGCCCATAATCTCAAGACCACGTTGGGCATCGCCCACCTCACCCACCGCAGCAGCACCATAAGGTTCCATCACTTCACGCAACCGCGCCAGAAACTTCACATTGTCCGGGTGGTTCTTGTCGTAAAGATGTTCCTGATGGTTGTAGGGGTTAACTGACGGGGCAATCGTCGCATTACGCTTTTCCGGGGGCAGCGCTGGATTGTCGCGCAACTGTTCGTCATGCATATAGAAATTGATCGTATCCAGCCGGAACCCATCACAACCCCGATTCAGCCAGAACCGGGCAACATCCAAAAGCGCATCCTGCACGGCGGGCTCGTGGAAGTTCAGATCAGGCTGAGACACCAGGAAATTGTGCAGGTAATATTGTTCGCGCCGAGCATCCCACTGCCAGCCGGATCCGCCAAAGATCGACAACCAATTGGTGGGTGGCGTTCCATCCGGCTTCGGGTCAGCCCAGACATACCAGTTGGCCTTGTCGTTAGTCCGGTTGGAACGGCTTTCACCGAACCATGGGTGTTGGTCGCTGGTATGGCTTAGCACCAGATCGATCATCACACGAATGCCCAGCCGATGCGCCGTATCCACCACAGCATCGAAATCAGCCAGTGACCCAAACATCGGATCAACATCGCAATAATCGCTCACGTCATAGCCGAAATCCTTCATCGGCGACATGAAGAAGGGAGATATCCAGATCGCGTCGACCCCCAGCGAGGCGATATAAGGCAGCCGCTGGACAATCCCCAAGAGGTCGCCCACCCCATCGCCATTACTGTCCTGATAACTGCGCGGATAGATCTGATAGATCACTGCGCCGCGCCACCAGTCCTTGTCGATGGCCATGTCCGGCTGTGTGGCCAGGTTCGTGTTCATCAATGTCGTTCCTATCGCGGCCCCGTCCCGGGCTTTTCCCGGGACCTAGTAGGAGCGGCGTGGTTGAGGTCCCGGGTCAAGCCCGGGACGGTTGTCACTTACTTCACCGACCCGGCCAGCAGGCCGCGGACGAGGTATTTCTGCATGGCAAAGAACACGACCAGCGGTACCGCAATCGACACGAAAGCTGCCGTGGCGAGGATTTCCCAGTTGCCACCCCGTGTACCCAAAAGCTCCACGATTTGGTTGGTCATCACTGTCGTGTCACCTGTCGCATCAATCAGGAACACCTTGGCGACCAGCAGGTCATTCCATGTCCAAAGGAACTGGAAGATCGCAAATGATGCGAGCGCCGGGAAGGATAGCGGCAGGATGATCTTGGTAAAGATCTGGAAATCCGTCGCACCGTCCACCTTGGCATTCTCAATAATGTCACGCGGCAGCCCCACCATGTAATTGCGCAAGAGATATATGGCGAGCGGTAACCCGAACCCGGTATGGGCCATCCAGGTGCCTAAATACCCCTTCCCGATGCCGATATCCAAATGCAGTTTCAAGAGGGGGATTAGCGCCAGTTGCAAGGGCACCACCAGCAAGCCCACGACCATGGCGATCAGAATGGCCCGCCCCGGAAAATCCATCCAAGCCAGCGCATAGGCAGCAAAAGCCGCAATCACGATGGGAATGATGGTCGCCGGGATCGTCACAGTCAGCGTATTGAAGAACGCCTTGGCCATACTATCCGTTGCATTGTCGCTCAGCAGGACTTGTTCATAGTTGTCCAGCGTAAAGTCGGGGGGCGTTGTCGCTGTCACAAAAGCCCGTTGGCCTCGACCGGAAAGCTCCTCAGTTCCGGTCCAGACATAATCGCCATTCG
The DNA here is from genome assembly GCF_046762905.1 of Yoonia sp. R2-816. Lineage (NCBI taxonomy): Bacteria > Pseudomonadati > Pseudomonadota > Alphaproteobacteria > Rhodobacterales > Paracoccaceae > Yoonia > Yoonia sp. R2-816. Next base: position 124,180 of record NZ_JBKQXN010000216.1, read on the forward strand.
CTTGCACGGTGATCGTTTCACCATCACCCAGATCGGCGGTTTCGCCGGGTGTATAAACATCAATCGCGCGGGATGACGTGCCCCAAACACTGATCTCCGCATCGCCCGGCTCGCCAAACAGATTGCCCGAAATAGTGTAAACACCATCAACCAGCGTCTGAGCACCTTCGTTATCCGGGTCAGTGGTGCGCAGGGTCATGTTCTGCTCGGTGGGAAACAGCGATTGCCACCAGCCGGAACTGGAAATCTGATCCGATGTCCGGAAGGACGACACCAACAGACCCACCGTTGGAAACAGCCACAACGCCACCAAAAGCACGACCGAGATTTGTACCGCCCAGCCAAGGCTCGACTTGCTGCCAGCAATATTATCCATTACCGCATCTCCTTCCGGGCGTTGTATACATTCCAGACCAGGATCGGGCTGACCAGCAGCATGATGATCATGGCACTGGCCGAACCAACCCCCCAGTCATTGGCGCGGAACAGTTTGTCGAACATGTAGTTGGCCAGAACCTGTGTTTCCCACTGGCCGTTGGTCATCGCAAACACGATGTCAAAGACCTTGAGCACCACCAGGGTGATCGTCGTCCAGACCACTACAATGGTACCTGCGATCTGCGGCATCTTGATTTTGAAAAACACCTGAAACGGGTTGGCCCCGTCCACAATCGCCGCCTCAACCGTTTCTTCGGGGATACCGCGGAGTGCAGCAGACAGGATCACCATGGCAAAACCTGTCTGAATCCAAATCAGGACGATCATCAAAAAGAAAGAGTTCCATCCGGGGATCGTCAACCAAGTCTGCGGCTCACCGTAAGGATGGGCATTGGTAAAGGCCCCGTAAGTCAACGACAGGCACGCCAACGCAACAAAGACCAGTACCGCGATCAGCACACCATGCATGGTCTTGGCAAAGGCCCCGCCGCGGCTTTCCATTGCCGCCCTAAATTGCCCATAGGCGACGAACAACGCAGCAGCAGCCGCGCAAATCGTCAAGAGGCCCGGCAACAATCGCAGGATCAGAAACGACCCAATACCGCCTTCGAACTGCAGCCAGACAGCGTTCAGCACACCAATCTGGTTCTGATCCACAGGGCGGGTGTCATAGATCAGCTTGAAGATAACGGCCGCACCGACGAATGAAATCGCCATCGGCATGAAGATCAGGGATTTCGCAAAGCTGCCCCATTTGATTCGATCCGTCAGCTGTGCTGCCAACAATCCAAATGCGGTCGAGGCTGCAGGAACAATAATCAGCCAAAGCATGTTATTGCGCATGGCTTCCCAGAATTTCGGTTCGCCAAACATCTGGTTGTAATTGGCCAGTCCGACAAAGGCACCGCCCTGATCGCGGTCAGTCAGCGAATACCACAGGGTGGCAACAACCGGATAAGCCAGATAGAGGCCCAGGGCCAGAATGGCAGGAAAGAGAAAAAGCCAGGGACGGACCATATTGGCGCGATTGATGTTCCGGCCTGCATCCGTGCCCTTCGCGGGAAAGATGAACTTGTCCAGAACGAGGTTGGAAAAGTAGAAATACGCCAAACAACCGCCGACACCGACCACAATGGTCACAAGACCAAGTAATGCTGGATGCATAGTCCCCTCCCTAGGCTATGTTTTGGTGGGGACGGCCCGGTGGCCGGACCGTCCCAATGCTTTGAAGCTCGTCAGGCTTACTTCAGCGAGTCCCAGGATGACTGGATGGCCGATGCCACCTCGCCCGCATCCTTACCGCCAGCATAGTCGACCATGCCGGTCCAGAACGACCCGGCACCAACACCACCGGGCATCAGGTCAGATGCGTCAAAGCGGAAGGTCGTCGCGCCCAGCAAGATCTCGTTCATCTTGCCGAGGGTCGGATCGCTGAAGGCACCCAGATCAACACCAGTATGCGGTGTCAGGAAACCACCCAGACCCATCCAGATCTCGTGTGCCTCTGGTGTCTGCAGGAACGCGATCAGCTCATGTGCTGCTTCGTTCTCGTTGGTGATGGCCCAAAGCGTGCCAGCCCCCAGAACGGGAGACCCCAGATCCTTCTCGGCATAAGCCGGGAAGTAGAAGAAATCGACATCCTCGCCCACTTCCGTGCCTTCAGGGAAGAAGGCCGGAATGAACGATGCCTGCCGGTGCATGTAGCACTGGGGCGGTGAGGCAAACATACCCTTCGGGCTGTCGCGGAAGTCGGTTGTCGCAACTGCGCCGGCACCACCGGCGACATAGTCGTCATTGCGGGCGAATGCACCGAACTCTTCGATGGCGGCTACGACTTCTGGCGCGTCAAACGGCATCTCGTTGCTGACCCACGCGTCATAGACTTCGGGCGGCTGCGTGCGCAGCATCATGTCTTCGACCCAGTCGGTCGCGGGCCAACCCGTTGCACCGCCAGAGCCCAGACCGATGCACCACGGCGTCTCGCCGTCTGCTACGATCTGATCCGTCAACGCCTTCAATTCTTCCATGGTTTCAGGCACTTCGTACCCTGCATCCTCGAAATTCTCGGGGATGAACCAGACAAGTGACTTCACATCGACCTTGTAGAAGAAGCCGTACAGCCCGTCTTCGCCGTTTTCGTTGGCATAGGTGCCCAGATCAACCCAGGACTGACCAGCGGCATAGTTTTCACGCAGCCAGTCGTCCGTGCCATCGCGCAGCGGTGTCAAGAAACCGCGGCTGGCCATGTCGGACGCCAGACCGGGCTGCGGAAAGACAGACACGTTGGGGGCAGACCCCGCCTCGGCATCGATCAGGATCTGCTGCTCGAAGCTGTCTGAACCAGTGTAGCGCACGTCGTGACCAGACGCTTCGGCGAACGCCGCAAGCACCTTTTCGACATTTTCCTGGTCGGGGCCCAGCCAAGGGCCAAAAACAGTGATCTGCTCGGCCTGAACGGCACCTGCAGTCAGGGCAACCGCTGCCACACCGGCATACAGTTTCGTTTTCATTGAATGTCCTCCCAATCGCGCGTCATTGCGCGTGACTTACGTTTGCATGTTACCATGCTTTGGCTTTCCTGCAGCAATTTGGAATCATAGCCAAAGCGCTTTGGATGCCCTACCCTCATCCAAGTTGACCCTACTGTCAACCGGCCAAAGCGCTCGAAAAAAATACTTGGAATCCGGAGGCATCGCCGATACTGAAACGATTACGGAGAATTTTCTGACGGCCCCTTTCGGCCGTCATAATTGAAAGCGCTTTGGCGAAAAACCGGTATGAACCTCAAAGAACTCTCACAGAATCTGGGACTTAGCCAAACCACGGTCAGCCGCGCCTTGAACGGCTACCCGGAGGTGAGTGCCGCCACACGCGCCCGGGTCGAGGAAGCAGCAAAGGCCTTCAACTACCGCCCCAGCACCCGCGCCAAGGGGTTGGCCACCGGCAAGGCGCTCGCGATTGGCCATGTCATTCCCATGTCCACAAAACACGAGATGGTAAACCCGATCTTCGGCGATTTCATCGCCGGTGCAGGCGAAACATATGCACGCCACGGCTACGAGATGATCCTGTCGATTGTCGCCGACGAAGACGAACACCAGATCTATCGCGGCCTTAAATCGCGGCGGGCTGTCGATGGGGTGATCGTGCATGGCCCGAGCATGAACGATCCGCGCATCCCGCTTTTGCAGGAGTTAGGCTTGCCATTCGCCGTCCACGGTCGCGCCACCGGATGCGAAACCCCCTATGCATGGCTCGACGTCAACAATCGCAGTGCCTTTGAGCGGGCCACCCGGTTTCTTTTTGATCTGGGGCACCGACGGATTGCCCTGATCAACGGTCTGGAAGTCATGGATTTTGCACATAGACGCCGCGCAGGGTACGAAGATGCCCTGCGTGCGCACAACGTCGCAGTAGACCCTGCACTGATGCGCTCTGGCGAAATGACCGAGGTTTTTGGTTACCAATCCACCCGTGATATGCTGCAGGAAACAAACGCACCAACGGCGATCCTTGCCTCATCACTGATTAGCGCGCTCGGGGCGCGGCGTGCAGTTGAAGAACAGGGACTGACCATCGGCCGCGATGTATCGATCATCACCCATGACGATGCCCTGTCTTATCTGCAGAATGGCGGTGACGTCCCGATTTTCACCGCAACCCGGTCATCGGTGCGCGAGGCAGGCAGGCAATTGGCGCATATACTGCTCGACATTATTGCCAACCCGGGCGGCACACCAAAAACGACCTTGCTAGAGGCTGAACTGATGGTGGGTGGCTCAACCGGCCCTGCCCCCCGAAAGGACTGATTATGGATTTCAAACGTTCCGATTTCCCCGAAGGTTTCACTTTCGGGGCCGCGACCGCCGCATACCAGATCGAAGGCCACAAATTCGGCGGGGCCGGATCAACTCACTGGGATACGTTTGCCGCCACGCCGGGCAATGTCATACGCGCAGAAGATGGTGCGCTTGCCTGCGATCACTACCATCGCTACCCCGAAGACCTCGATCTACTGAAAGATGCCGGCCTCGACGCCTACCGGTTTTCGACCTCCTGGGCGCGGGTCATGCCGGACGGGCGAACACCCAATGCCGAAGGGCTTGATTTCTACGACAGGCTGGTCGATGCGATGCTTGAACGGGGTCTGAAGCCATTTCAGACGCTCTATCACTGGGAACTGCCTTCAACACTGGCGGATGAGGGCGGATGGGCGAACCGCGATACCTGTGAATTTTTTGGCGATTTCACTGATGTAATCACCGACCGGATCGGCGACCGGGTCGCGGCCATTGCCACGATCAACGAACCGTGGTGCGTGTCCTTTCTGTCGCATTTTCTTGGCCACCACGCGCCGGGCTTGCGCGACTTGCGCGCCACAGCGCGGGCTATGCATCACATCATGCTGGCCCATGGCACAGCCATGGAACGGTTGCGCGCCAAGGGGATGCAAAACTGCGGCATCGTGCTGAACTTCGATCACACGACCCCCGCCGATGATACGCCAGAAGCGGAAGCCGCCGCCAACCTACAAGACGCCATCTTCAACCGCTGGTTCATCGACGCCGCCACCAAGGGGACCTACCCCAAAGGGGTGCTGGCCGGTTTCGAACCCCACATGCCCGCTGGCTGGCAGGACGACATGGACCTGATCAGCCAACCAATGGACTGGCTCGGCGTGAATTACTACACCCGCCACCGCGTGCTTCACGATGCCAACAGCGCCTGGCCGCACCTCACATCAGTTGAGGGCGATTTGCCCACCACGCAGATGGGTTGGGAAATCTACCCGGACGGCCTGCACCATTTCCTGACGCGATTGTCGCGCGACTATGTGGGCGACCTGCCGCTTTACGTGACAGAGAACGGAATGGCCTGGGCCGACGCGCTCGAAAACGGTGCCGTCTACGACCCGGAGCGGACATCCTTCGTCTCTGACCACATGCTGGCAACCAAACGTGCCATCGCTGACGGTGCCAACGTGCAGGGCTTTTTCTACTGGTCGCTTTTGGATAACTACGAATGGGCCTTCGGGTATGAGAAACGCTTTGGGATCGTACATGTGGATTTCGAGACCTTGAAGCGGACACCCAAAGCGTCCTATCACGCGCTCAAAGCCGCCATCGCGCGTTAAGGATCACCATGAGCCATCCCGACAACACCTATTCGCTGGTCGCCGATATTGGCGGCACCAATACGCGCGTCGCTCTGGCTGACGGGCGCCGCATTGTCGACGGCACCGTGCGCCGCTACAGCAACAGCGATTTTCCGGGGCTCGAATCCGTCCTGAAACGCTACATCGCTGACGAGGACGGCGTTGATCCTATCGCTGCTTGCGTGGCCGTGGCCGGCCCTGTGCGTGACGGACGAGCGGCGATGACCAACCTTGACTGGACCATCGACAAGGAGACGCTTGGCCGGGCGACACGTGCCGAAACGGTCGCCATCCTGAACGATCTGCAGGCGCAGGGCCATGCGCTCGACCATTTGGACCCCGCCAATATCCGCAGCATCCTGACTGGGCCAGAGCCGAAAAACAATGCCGCTAAACTGGTGGTCGGCGTCGGCACTGGCTTCAACGCGGCACCGGTGTTCGATCTTGAAAGCGGACGCATGGTGCCCCCGTCCGAATGTGGCCACGCCAACCTGCCCATCCGCAACGAGATGGAGCTGCGGCTGTGCCAGTTCGTTTCCACAGCGCACGGGTTCCCGGCGGTCGAAGATGTGCTTTCGGGGCGCGGTCTGGAACGGGTCTATGCGTTCTTCGGCAACGAGGCGGACGATCCACGCGAACGCGCGGCCAAAGATATCATGACCGCCTGCGCCAATGGCAGTGATGAACGCGCGGTCGAGGCTGCGCGCCTGTTCACCCGTATTCTCGGCACGGTTTGTGGCAACCTGTCCTTGATTCAACTGCCCTTTGGGGGTGTCTATCTGGTCGGCGGCGTCGCCCGTGCCTTTGCACCGCATCTGTCAACATTCGGCTTCGGTGAAGCCTTCCGCGACAAGGGTCGGTTTGCGGGCTTCATGAGCAACTTCGCCGTGCACGTGATCGAAGACGATTACGCCGCCCTGACCGGATCAGCGGCACATCTGGTCGCCCTTTCTAATTAAGGAAAACTGGCTGGCAGAAACCAATCTGACAGCTTGGCGTCAACCGGCGGTGAGCGTGCGGATCAACCATTCATCAATCGCAGGGGCAAATCTGCGCCCACTCTCTTGATTGTTTTACCGGAGGTGCAGACGGGTTCAGCAGGCCAACGCGATTGTCTATCTTACTGCTTCATCGTTCCTGGCCGCTCCAAAAAAGACCGCATCACTCTATCTTCGGCTCACCCGCAACCTAGACGATAAAGCCGCTAAGCCGTCATCCGGCGGTCCTGCAATTGACCTTGAACCGTCTGGGTGAGCGCATTCAGCGAAAATGGCTTGGGCAAAAAGACTGAATTCGGTATCCGCGACTGATCATCGCCAAAAGCATCCTCGGCATAGCCCGAAACGAACACCACCTTCGTATCGGGCCGGTCGACCAATGCTTCGCGCACCCAGGTGGGACCGTCCATGCCAGGCATGATCACGTCCGTTACAAAAATGTCGACGCCCAGTTCAGTGTCGTTGAGCATCTCCAGTGCCGCCTCTGCACAATCGGCCTCAAGCACCGTGTAACCTCGCAGACGCAAGGCACGAGACGCAAAGGCCCGCACCGGCGCTTCATCTTCCACCAAAAGGACAACGCCCTCGGCTTCGGTGTTGATCGGTTGGGGTGCAGATGTGGCCACCTCAAGCGGTTCTGCAACAGGCAGATCATAGCTGGGGAAAAGCAAGGAAAACTGCGTCCCCTTGTCCACTTCGCTTTCGGCAAAGATGTAACCACCGGTCTGTTTCACGATGCCGTAAGCCGTCGAAAGCCCCAGGCCGGTCCCCTCACCTACACGCTTGGTCGTATAGAAAGGTTCGAAGATTTTTGGCAGTTTTTCGGCTGGAATCCCGTGACCTTCATCAATGACCTTCACCACAACATATTCGCCCGGTGGCACGATGGCCCGATCCTTGACCATCTGCGTTTTCAGCGACAGGTTCTCAGTCACCACCCTGATTTCGCCGCCCTTGGGCATGGCATCGCGCGCATTGACCACGAGGTTCATCAAAACTTGCTCCAACTGGCGGCGGTCGGCTTTGATCTGGGCCAGTGCCGGGTCATGGTTCAGCAGCAACGTCACTTTTTCACCCACCAATCGGTTCAACAGATGGGTCAGATCAGACAGCGTATCGCGCAAATCGATGATTTCGGGCTGCAGATTCTGCTTGCGTGAAAAGGCAAGTAACTGTCCCACAAGACTTGCTGCTCGATTGGCGTTCTGATGGATCTGGATCAGATCACCATAATTCTGGTCGCCTTCATCATGGCGCAGAAGCAGCAAATCACAGTGCCCGGAAATCGCCGTCAGCAGGTTGTTGAAATCATGTGCCACGCCTCCAGCGAGTTGGCCGATGGCCTGCATCTTCTGGCTTTGCACAAATTGCGCTTCGAGCGTCTTGAGTTCGGTCACATCGTTCAGCACGGCAATGAGGTGGGTATCCGTGGTCTCACCTGAGATATTCAGCGTGACCTGAACAAACGTATCTTGGTTTTCGCTGCGCCCGCGCAAAAACTGCGAGACATTGCCGCCGCGCCCTTCAGCCGCTTCGCGCAGCCAATCGTTGATCGGGCGGCCCAATCCGTCCAACACGTCAGCCATACGTTTACCAGCCGTGTCTTGCAGATTCAGTAATTGCCGTGCCTCGCGGTTTGACGCCAGAATTTCACCATCCGGTGAAATCTTCATCAAAGGAACTGGCAGATCCTCGATCGCGTCCCAGCCAGCATTGAATTTTCTGGGGGCCGTCGTGCCGGTATCGGGCAGCAGATAGATATCACACTCACCGCCACGCCCCGTGACTTCTGCCACAACCGCTGTTGTCCGGTTTCCGGTCGTCTTGATTTTGTGGACCTGACCGGCACGGACCGGCAGATCTTCGATAACATCTGACAGCGTCTTGGGCCGTCCTCCCAAAAGGCGGCGCGCGGCGTCGTTGATCTGTGCAACCGTCCCCGTCGCGCTGATTTGCAGATGTGGCAGATTGATATTTGCAGTGCCCAAGGGCGCGTATCTTGTATCTTCCAGATCATCGAGCCGCCACAACATGGCACCGTCGCCGATGGCCGAAACGCTCAGCCGGAAATGACCGCTGCGGGTCACAATATCCTCTTTGCTGTGGCCCCCTGCGGCAACACGCTCCTTCACGCGCCGCATCAAACCATCTGGCTGGGCCATCAATGTGCCAAGAACCTGTCGCATCGACTGACCAATTGTCTGGCCAAATCGTGCGTGCGATGGGCTGTTCGCATCCTGAACAATGCATGCCGCATCGGTCACGAATGCGCTGTCAGCATCCTTTGCGATCAACAGAGTCGCAGCGGCTGTCAGATCCTCATTCAAGCGTCCCAAAACGAGATATCGCGCGGCCAGCAGCAGGGCTAGCAACAGCGAGATACCGCCCGCAATCAGCAGGCCATATCGCAGAGCGATCACTGGCACCAATGCGGCGGCAATAAAACACGTCACCGCGAACAGCAGCAACACCGCAGAAATCGGCAAGCGCCGCAGCCTTGCACCTGGCGGGATCTCAATCAACTGGTCAGATGGCACACACGAACCTCAATCACGCATTTGTTTTAGACTTATCGCATCAAGGATTAATCAATCCTTAAGCAGCATAGCGCAATTGGAAACGCAATCACAGGTTGCTATTGTCGCGGGTCAAACAACACAGGAAAAACCCGTCCCAATCATCGCAGGGCACCAGTTGTTCACGGTATAAAACACGCCATTCGGGCCGTGTTTTCAGAAACTTGTCGATGATCGCATCGTTTTCCTGCCGCAGGACTGAACAGGTCGCATAAGCCAACATGCCATCCTGCCCGGTCAGATCTGCCGCCGAAAGGATAACTTCGGACTGCATGTTCTGATACCGCGCCAGATCATCCTCTGAAAATCGCCATTTTGCGTCCGGCGTCCGGCGCCAAGTCCCGCTACCACTGCAAGGCGCATCGCAAAACACCACGTCGAAGGGCGCCGCGCTTGCCAGCGCCGCCGTCGTTCGGGTTTCGATACGCACGCCCGCACGGTCTGCCCGAGCAGGCAAGTCTTTCATCCGGTCTGGCGCAATGTCATGGGCCACAACCTGACAATCATACATGTCAGCCAAGGCCAGCGCCTTGCCGCCACCACCAGCGCAATAATCCAGCACCCGCGCATCTGCGGGCACTTGCAGTTGTGCCACCGCATGCTGAGACGACGCATCCTGTAATTCGACGTAGCCGTTCAGATACGCCTGCGACGTTTTGATGCGACGCGGGTTTTCAACGACACGCGAGGCGGTTTGAACCGATTCATGCGGAACGGCCAGTATCCCGTCATCAGCAAGCATCCTGATGGCGCTCTCCCGATCACCGCGTCGCGTATTGACCCGCAGGAAGACCGCAGCTCGCGCCTGCTGGGCATGTGCAGCGGCTTCAGCCTGATCACCCAGACTGTCCTGCCATAACGGCCAAAGCCAATCTGGCAGGTCACAGGCCGCCGCCGCGTCCGTGACAGAAACCGGAGATCGTTCAGCATCCGTTAATGCCGAAGGCGCATGGCCCTGACCGCAAAACAGGGCATCAACATCCCACCCATCGCGCAAGGCCACTGCAATCATCAGTGCGCGACCGTCACCATCGCCCAGTGATCGCTTGGCCCGCAAAACATCAAATACATGATCCCTGACGGCCGCGCGATCCTTGGATCCAGCATAACGACTGCCGCGTGCCCATGCGGTCAGGGCGCGTTCTGCGGGGATGCCGCCGCGCACCTGATCCAGTATCTCAATCGCCGCTGCGACGCGTGCGCCAGGGGTCATTGTTCAGCCAACGCGATAATTTGGGCTTTCGCGGGTGATCTGCACGTCATGCACATGGCTTTCTTTCAGGCCCGCACCCGTGATCTTCACGAATTGGCAATTCCTGCGCATTTCGTCGATCGTCGCATTGCCGGTATAGCCCATTGCGGCACGCAGGCCGCCAACCAACTGGTGAACAACGGCATGTGCCGATCCTTTATAGGGGACCTGCCCCTCGATCCCCTCGGGGACCAGTTTGTCACTGGCGGCCTCTTTCTGGAAATACCGATCAGCAGAGCCGCTAGCCATTGCCCCAAGGCTGCCCATACCGCGATAGGATTTGAACGAGCGTCCCTGATACAGGATGACCTCACCCGGGCTTTCATCGGTGCCTGCAATCATCGACCCAACCATCGCGCAAGAGGCGCCAGCAGCAATCGCCTTGGCAAAATCACCGGAAAACTTGATGCCGCCGTCAGCAATCACCGGCACGTCACCGGCGCCTTCGGCACAATCCATAATCGCAGTCAGTTGCGGCACACCGACACCTGCGACCATACGGGTCGTGCAGATTGATCCGGGTCCGATCCCGACCTTCACGGCATCTGCACCCGCACCGATCAGCGCTTTCGCGGCCGCCCCGGTCGCAATATTGCCCGCCACGATCTGCACCTCATTCGACAGCATCTTGGCCCGTTCAACTGCCTTAGCCACACCTTCCGAATGACCATGGGCCGTGTCGATTACAATCATATCCACACCCGCATCCACCAGCGCTTCGGCCCGCTCAAAGCCGGCATCGCCAACGCCAGAGGCCGCAGCGACGCGCAGTCGGCCCAGATGATCCTTGCAGGCAATCGGGTTCAGAACAGCCTGCTCACTGTCTTTCAAGGTCAGCAGCCCAGTCAACTTTCCCTGCCCGTCGGTGATTAGCAGCTTTTCAATCCGGCGCGCCTGCATCAGTGACCGGGCCTCATCCAAATCAGCAGGCTCGGTCAGAACAGCCAGATTTTCTGATGTCATCATGACACTGACAGGGGTCTCGTCATCGGTGGCAAAACGCATGTCGCGGTTGGTGACAATGCCAACGACCTTGCCCCCTTCGCCGACCACAGGAAAACCAGTGATGCGATAACGCTCCATCAGTTCCTTGGCATCGGCCAGGGTCTGATCAGGGCGCAGGGTCACAGGGTTGTAGACAGTCCCCGACACAAACCGCTTCACTCGGCGAATTTCCTTGGCCTGCGCTTCGATACTCAGGTTCTTGTGGACCACACCAATGCCGCCCGCCTGCGCCATCGCAATCGCCATACGGCCTTCGGTCACGGTGTCCATGGCGCTGGACAGCAGTGGAATATTCATCGTGATGGATTTGGTGACACGGGTGCGGGTATCTGCGGTGGATGGCAGTACGCTGGACGCCCCCGGCACCAGCAGAACATCATCAAAGGTAAGTGCCTCGCGAATTTCCATCAACCGTCTCCTTGGGTGGCATCGTTGGCACGTCCCTATTGCATGGAACGCACCTGTCGGAAAGAGCAAACTCACCCGAATGTGGGTTGCTGCCGCCCGGCCCCCACGACAGAGTGCGGCATGACCCTGAAAGAGCCTCAGCAAATCGCGCCACAGCGCTACGGCGCGATCCGATTGATCCTGCGCCTTGGCGTGATCTTCGGGATTGTTCTGCTGGCCAAACTCGGCATGGATGCGCTGTCGGCAAAGGTCACACAACTGGAAAGCGACAGCGCCAAAGGGGCGATGATCGGGCTGATCATCCTGGTCCTGATCGGTTACGCCCTAATGCTGGCCATCCCGTTCCTGCCCGGGGTCGAAATCGGGATCGCTGTCCTGCTGATCCAGGGGGCAAGTGCCGCACCTTACGTCTATCTGGCGACCCTGACAGGGCTGTCGCTGGCCTTTCTCTTCGGGCAGTTCGTCCCGCTTGACCGGCTCAGCCGGTTCTGCGCGGATCTCTATATGTTCCGGGTCTGCGCCTTGCTGCATACGATCATGACGACACCGCTGGACCAGCGGCTGACCACGCTGAACGACCGTTTGCCGCGCTGGCTGGCCCCGGTCCTGATCAATTACCGCTATGTCACGCTGGGCGCGCTGATCAATCTGCCCGGCAACATCGCGCTGGGCGGCGGCGGCGGCATCATGATGGCCGCCGGACTCAGCCGACTGTTCCGGACGCAGCACACCATCATCGCCATCGCCATCTTTACCCTGCCCGTCCCGCTGGCAGTCTGGATCATGGGAACAGATATCCTGCGTTAAGTGGCCGTTTTCATATTTATTATGACGGGTTCGGGACTTCCCCCACCGGCATCACACGATATGTATGGGCCAACAACAAACAGGCGTATCCATGTCCAGTGACCCTCTTGTGATCTTCACCCCCTCTGGCAAGCGGGGCCATTTCCCGGTTGGGACCCCGGTTCTGACGGCGGCACGGCAATTGGGGGTCGATCTCGATTCGGTCTGCGGCGGGCGAGGGATCTGTTCCAAATGCCAGATCACGCCCTCCTACGGGGAATTCCCCAAACACGGGGTCAGCGTCGCCGACGATGCCCTGTCGGAATGGAACGCGGTCGAGGCGCGATACGACGAAAAGCGCGGCCTGAAACAAGGGCGGCGTCTAGGCTGTCAGGCCACGATCCAAAGCGATGTGATCATCGACGTCCCGGCCGAAAGCCAGGTCCACAAACAGGTCGTGCGCAAACGGGCCGAAGCACGCGAAATCATCATGAACCCCTCCACCCGGCTCTACTATGTCGAGGTCGAGGAACCAGATATGCACGACCCGTCGGGCGATCTGGAACGGCTTGTCGCCGCACTCCGCCGCGACTGGGACCTGCCAGAGCTTGAGGCCGATCTTGGTGTGCTGAAGACCCTGCAGCCAGCCCTGCGCAAGGGCGAATGGAAGGTCACCGTCGCCGTGCATCTGGGCGACGCGGTCTTCAGCCCGCGGATCATGGAAATCTGGCCCGGCTTCTACGACGGTACCATCTACGGGCTGGCGGTCGATCTTGGGTCAACCACCATCGCGGCGCATCTCTGTGATCTGCATTCCGGTCAGGTCGTCGCGTCATCCGGCATCATGAACCCGCAGATCCGTTTCGGCGAGGACCTGATGAGCCGGGTCAGCTATTCCATGATGAACCCCGGCGGGGCCGAGGAAATGACCCGTGCTGTGCGTGAAGGGATGAACGCGCTCTTCGTGCAAATCGCCACCGAAGCCGGGATCGACCGCAACCTGATCGTCGACGCGGTCTTTGTCTGCAACCCCGTCATGCATCACCTCTTTCTGGGCATCGACGCCTATGAACTGGGGCAGGCCCCGTTCGCCCTTGCCACGTCAGAGGCGATATCGCTCCGCGCTGTCGAACTTGAACTCAACCTGCACCCGGCCGCGCGCGTCTATATCCTGCCTTGTATTGCAGGGCATGTGGGGGCCGATGCCGCCGCTGTCGCACTATCCGAAGCCCCTGACAAATCCGAAGACCTCGTGCTTGTCGTCGATGTGGGCACCAATGCCGAAATCATCCTTGGCAACAAGGACAAGGTGCTTGCCTGTTCCTCCCCCACTGGCCCGGCCTTCGAAGGGGCGCAGATCAGCAGCGGACAGCGAGCGGCACCCGGCGCTATCGAACATGTGCAAATCGACCCGGTTACGAAACTGCCCCGGTTCCAGGTCATCGGCAGCGAATTGTGGTCCGACGACCCGGGATTCGACGCGGCCATTGCGCAAACCGGCGTCACCGGCATTTGCGGGTCCGGCATCATTGAGGTGATCGCCGAAATGCGCCTTGCCGGTATTGTCGACGGGCCGGGGCTGATCGGAACTGTCGAACAGACCGGATCGCCCAATTGCTTCCCCGACGGACGCACCAACAGCTATCTGCTTTATGACGGCAGCGAAAATGGCGGGCCAAAAATCACCGTGACCAACACCGACATCCGGCAAATCCAGATGGCCAAGGCGGCACTCTATTCCGGCGCACGGCTGTTGATGGATAAATTCGGCGTGGACAAGGTCGACCGGATCGTGCTCGCCGGGGCGTTTGGGGCGCATATCAGCCCGAAACACGCAATGATCCTCGGCATGATCCCCGACGCACCACTGGACAAGGTCACCAGCGCGGGCAACGCGGCAGGCACCGGGGCTCGCATCGCCCTGCTCAATACCGACGCCCGGCGCGAGATCGAAGATGTCGTGCACAAGATCCACAAAATCGAAACCGCGATCGAACCGCGCTTTCAGGAACATTTCGTCAACGCGTCCGCCATCCCCAACGCGGTCGAACCCTTCCCGATCCTGAAGAGTATCGTAGATATACCGACCGTGAACCACAACGCTGGCAATAGCGAACGCCAAGGGCGACGGCGGCGGGCGCGGACATCATGATGCGGGGTTGTCCCCGCCTGTCAATTTGCCCTCCCAGTGGACACAAAACATACGTTGACGATGGCCGCGCCGGGGCGTATCCAGATCCCCGCTGCGGGTATGGTGAAAAGGTATCACGAAAGCTTCCCAAGCTTCAGTTACGGGTTCGATTCCCGTTACCCGCTCCATGACTTTCAACCAGATGAGGTCCAAAATGCCGGATATCACACGCAAACATGTCGGTCCGCGGATGAGCCAGCTGGTCATCCACAACAGCGTGGCCTATCTGGCCGGTCAGGTGGGCACGCCCGGTGCGTCGATCACCCAGCAGACCAACGACATCCTAGGGCAGATCGATACGCTTCTGGCCGAGGCAGGCACAGACAAATCCAACCTGCTGACAGCGCAAATCTGGCTGTCTGATATTGCCAGCCAGTTCGAAGAAATGAATGCCGCATGGGAAGCCTGGGTGCCCGAAGGCGCTGCACCAGCCCGGTGGACTGGTGAGGCCAAACTGGCAACACCCGATTTTCATGTAGAGATCATCGTGACTGCGGCGATCTAGTTATGGAACCTCCGCGGTTTGATATCTGATCGGCTGATTGCACGTTTGGAAAACTTGTTGGCCTGCAATAAGATCCCATGAAAACGGCCTGTCTGGCTATAGCTGCCCTCTCTGGCTTATTTCTTACTATGGGCTTTCTTGGGTATCTGCACCCCATGTTTGATGCCTTGGCCATCGGTCGTTGGATCGCAATCTATGTTTTGCTTCTTTGCCTCTTTCTGCTGGTGCTGTTGAACCGCATGTATGTGTTGGCTGCGCTTGCGCTGGCTACCTTGGTTCTGGTTGTCGCCAATTCACGCATCGCCGGTGATGGCGAGGCGGGAAAAATTCGCGTCTACACAAAGAACCTATGGCACCGGAACGTTGAGATCACCGCGCTTGCAGCCGATATCGCGAATGCCAATCCTGATATCGTCGTGTTGCAGGAGGTCTCGGAAAACAACGTCGCCTTGATGTCCGATTTGCAATCAATACTGCCCCATCAGGTGCGCTGCCCATGGCAAGGCTGGAACGGGATTGCTATTCTGTCCCGCTGGCCACTTTCCAATGATGCGACCCGATGTTCGCCAGAACGATCATTGATGGCCGTGAAGGTGATAGGGCACGACGGGCCCTTCTGGGTGGTCGGTGTGCATCTGCAACAACCATGGCCGGATGTGCAATGGGCACATCTTGAGAGAGCTCTGCCAGTGCTTTCGGAAGTGAACGGGAATGCAATCGTTGCTGGTGATTTCAATACAGTACCGTGGAGCGCAGCTGCAAAGACCATCGGCCACTTAACAAATGCGAAAGTCATCCCCCCGAGGCTAACCACCTTTCGCCTCTGGGGCGTCGGACTTCCGCTTGATCAGGTCTGGGCCTTGGGCGGCAAAGCAGAGCTACGCCCAATGATCGGCTCTGATCATTATGGTGTTGTGGCAGATGTCTGGCCCTCAAACCCTACAGCGCGTGACTGACCGGAGGGCGACTAAGTCAGTCTTCTGACTTCAAGCGTTGCCCTTAAACCCTGTCGCTACAACGAATTTCTCCGAGCTATCAGACCGTGATGCTGGCGGTTTGACATTGGCGACTTTGGTGAACCGCGCCTTGAGAAGCTTTTGCAACTCACCCTCTGCCCCGCCGGCCAGCACTTTGGCCACGAATGTCCCACCTTCGTTCAGCACGTCGAACGCGAAATAGGCCGCCGCTTCGCACAGCGCGATGATCCGCAAATGGTCCGTCTGTTTGTGACCAGAGGCGGAGGCGGCCATGTCGGACATCACCACATCGGCTGGCCCGCCCAGCCATTCCTTGACCTGTTGGTCGGCGTCATCTTCCATGAAATCAAGCTGGTGAATTTCGGCGCCAGCAATCGGCTCGACCTCTTGCAGGTCGATGCCCAGCACATAGCCCTGCGCCTTGCCCTTCTTCTCGCCCAGCATATTGGCGCGCTTGACCGCAACTTGCAGCCAGCCACCCGGTGCGCAACCCAGATCGACAATCCGGGCACCAGGGACGAGGAACCGGTATTTGTCATCCAATTCGAGGATCTTGTAGGCTGCCCTGCCCCGGTATCCGTCAGCCTTGGCGCGCTTCACATACGGATCGTTCAACTGCCGCTGCAACCATTTGGTCGAACTCAGCTTGCGTCCGCGCGCGGTCTTGACCTTGACGGTCAGATCACGCTGCCCGCGTCCAGAAGTATTTTTGGTGGGTTTTTTGGCCATTGGGTGCCTATCGCCTAAAACGGCGTATCTTCCAAGACCCCATCCGCCGACATCTGTGCGTAAAGCAACCCCTCACGCAGGCCACGATCCGCAACTGACAGCCGGTCCGTGGGCCAAAGCCGCATGAGCGCCTGCAGGATGGCAGACCCCGACATGATCAACGCCTGCCGGTCCTTGCCGATACGCGGATCAGCGCGGCGACCCGCCGGACCCAACGACAGATAATCGCGGATCACGCTGTCGATCTGATCAGATGTCATGCGCAGCCCGTCCACTTTTGTCCGGTCATAGCGCTTGAGCCCTAGATAGCTCGCTGCGACAGTCGTGACCGTCCCACTGGTCCCGATGATCTGGAACCCTTCGCGTGCCTGTGCGGCCACAGAGGGCGAGAATTCTTCAAGGTTTTCCTCGAAAAACCAGCTCATCAGGGCAAAGCGGGCCGCATCGTCTTCCACATCCGAAAACTGATCGCGCAACGTGGCAACACCCAATGGCACAGAAATCCAGTCCACCACCTTGGCCGCGGCAAAGGGACCAGGATCGGATTTGAACCCGGCATGCAGACGCATGATCGCACGCGGGCGTTCGCGCTTGGGGACGTTGGTCAGATCAATCCAGACAAGCTCGGTCGAACCGCCACCGATATCCACGACGAGCAACTGTTCAGTATTCACGCTAACCAGCGGTGCGCAGGAGATAACAGCAAGCCGCGCCTCCTCCTCCGGCTTGATGATTTCCAGCTTCAACCCGGTCTCGCGACGGACCTGAGCCACAAAATTATCGCCGTTCAACGCGCGACGACAGGCCTCCGTCGCGACAAGACGCATCCGCTCGACACCGTAACGCTTCAGTTTTTCACGACAGATGCGCATGGCCGAAATCGTGCGGTTCATCGACGAACGCGATAACCGGCCCGTGCTTTCCAAACCCTGCCCCAACTGGACCGATTTGGAAAAGCTGTCCACCACATGAAACTGGCTGCCCTTGGGTTGGGCAATCAGCATACGGCAGCTATTTGTGCCCAAATCCAATGCCGCATACAGCGTCGCCGGATCAGGCGGTTTTGGCGCGGGGGTTTCGACCGCTTTGGGGAACGCGCCCGCACCTTTGGGACGCCTGGGCGCCATGTTCACGCCCTCCATTTCGAGTTACCTCCAAGCTAGGGCGACAACGGGTGCGGTGCAAGTCTTGTGTACGCATTCGTGAGCCATCCACATCTTGGATATGAGGATTATGACCCCCAACTGCTCTGGTGTGGGACCGATGTGCACGTTACCCATATGCAGTCGCTCAGAGCATCCACGATGTCGAAAACCGACTTCGGCAAGGAAAAACGGATGTTAAACCGGGATCAGAACAAAGAGGAATCAGATGCCTGACGTCACCATCGTTTACTGGCGCGACATGCCCGCTCAGGTCATCGTGGGCCGTGGCCGTCGGGGCACCAAATTGCCCCTGCCGGAACGATTCGAACAGGCAATCGACCGGGCCGCAATGAAGTCAGGCGCCGCCGAATCCGATGAATACATGGCCGGTTTCCGAAAGGCCGACCCGTACCCGGCTGAGGGCACAGATGCCGAAGCCGCCGCTACCGCCGTCGCCCACATAGATGCCGAATACGATGCCGAACGGATAAAGACCCTGATCACCAATGACGGTTGGGCTTGAAAACCCCGCCCCGCATCCCCCCACGCCTTACGGAGGTCGTTATGTCCTTGCTTCCATTCCTCAAGCGCAAAGAAATCGCAGAGACCAGCGTCAACCCGGATGTTGAGGCGTTTCTGCAAGGCTATTCGATCGAGGTGATGCCGCGCACCGCCGAAAAGGTCGATGATTTCCGCGATCTTCTGCCTGCAGGCACCCGCGTCTACATCGCGCATATCGAAGGGACCCCGATCGAGGATATGGTCGCGACAGCCAAGCGGCTGGCTACCGATGGCTACAACGTCATGCCCCACTTCCCGGCGCGCATCATCAAGAACAAGGCCACACTGGCAGAATGGATCGCACAATACAAAGGTGAGGCTGGCGTTGATCAGGCGCTGCTGCTGGCCGGTGGTGTGGCGGAACCACATGGCGATTTCCACAGTTCCATGCAGCTCCTGGAAACCGGTCTATTCGGCGATTTCAAGCGCCTGCACGTCGCCGGCCACCCCGAAGGCAACCGTGATATCGACACCGACGGCACCGACAGAAACGTCATGGATGCCCTGCGCTGGAAACAGAAATTCAGCGAAACAACAGATGCCGACATGGCACTGGCTACCCAGTTCGCATTCGAGGCAAAGCCGATCATCGCTTGGGCCGACGCGCTGCGCGACGCCGGCATCACGATCCCGATCCACATCGGCATCGCCGGCCCCGCCAAGCTGCAGACCCTGATCAAATTCGCCATCGCCTGCGGCGTCGGGCCATCGCTCAAGGTTCTGCAAAAGCGGGCGATGGATGTGACCAAACTGCTGCTCCCCTACGAACCAACCGAGGTTCTGACTGAACTTGCCGCCCACAAGGCCGCAAACCCTGATTTCAATATCGAAAGTGTCCATTTCTTCCCGCTGGGCGGGATCAAGACCAATGCAAAATGGGCAATCGATCATGGCGGCAGTTCAGCCGTTCCAGCCTCTCAATCCTAAGGACCCTAGAATGACACGCACCATCGTCGAATCCAAAACCAAGACGGCCATTATCGGGTTCGACCAGCCCTTTTGCGTGATCGGTGAACGGATCAACCCCACAGGCCGAAAAATCCTGGCCGAGGAACTGGAACGCGGCGATTTCAGCCGGGTCGAGGCGGACGCGATTGCGCAGGCCGCAGCCGGTGCCAATGTGCTGGACGTGAACTCCGGTGCAGTCTTTTCCAACAAGATGGCCGAAGACCCCCGCTACGCCGACAACAACTTTGTCGAACCACCACTGATGACCGAACTGGTCAAACGAGTGCAGGCCGTGGTCGACATCCCGCTTTGCATCGACAGTTCCGTCCCCGGCGCGCTGGAAAATGGTCTGGCGGCAGCCGAAGGGCGCCCTCTTCTGAACTCTGTCACCGGTGAAGAGGAACGGCTGGAACTCGTCCTGCCATTGGTCAAGAAATACAATGTGCCAGTCGTGGCCATCTCCAACGACGATACCGGGATCAGCGAAGACCCCGACGTGCGCTTTGCTGTCGCCAAGAAGATCGTGGAACGGGCCGCCGATTTCGGCATTCCGGCCCATGACATCGTTGTGGACCCATTGGTGATGCCCATCGGTGCCATGGGCACCGCCGGGCTGCAGGTCTTCACCCTTGTGCGGCGCCTGCGCGAAGAGCTGGGGGTCAACACGACCTGCGGTGCATCGAATATCTCATTCGGTCTGCCCAACCGTCACGGGATCAACAACGCCTTCCTGCCCATGGCAATGACCGCCGGCATGACCTCTGCCATCATGAACCCGGTGGCACTGCCAATCGGCCCGATCAAGATCGCCGAGAAAAAGGCCGAAATAGCCGCCGCCGGTATCATCCTGCCCGACGACATGGACGACGAAACCTTTGTCACGCTCTTCGGCCTTGGCTCCACAAAACCGCGCGCTGGTAGCGAGATGGCAGCAATCCGCGCCGCCAACTTCTTGACCGACAATGACCCGTCGGGCGCAGAATGGATCAAGTTCAACCGCGCCCCGGTCAAAGAGGGCGAAGGGCGCGCGCGGACCGGTCGGCGGCGGCGCGCTTAATCCAGAATTGGGACTGCATTGGCGTCATCCGGTGGAAGATCAGCGATGTTAACCGCGAGATCGGGCGCGAACGCTTTGAATGAGAGGTCCGGCGCGGATTTGGCCTGATGGCCAACGGTAACCAATTCACCGTGATCTGCAATAACGCACCGCTTGCGATGATCTGTTAAAAATCGTCGCGAAGATTTTTGGCCCTACGATTTTTCGACGAGAAATCGTGCCCGCCACGACCCGCTTTACATTCCACCTGCCCTTGCGTCACCCTGACCGCATTCGTTCCAACAATGAGGTCCATCATGATGTTGCGTCGTTTCTTTACCCCTTGCCTATTCAGTGCCTGCCTGCTGTCTCCCGCCATCGCCCAACAAGCCGCAGATGCGGTCGCCCCAGAGGAGGCCACAGCACTGGCCGGGTTCGAGAACCTGTCAGAGGCGGCACAGGCCGCCCTTGATGCCAAGACGGCGGGCGTTCCTGTCTCTGCGGAAGACTGGATGGTAGCCGCTGCCAATCCGCTCGCGGTTGAGGCGGGTGCTGCCGTTCTGGCCGATGGCGGCACAGCAGCGGACGCCATGGTCGCCGTTCAGGCGGTACTGGGGTTGGTTGAACCACAATCATCTGGGCTGGGCGGTGGCGCCTTCCTGGTCTGGTACGATGCGACAACTGGCGAAATCACCACGCTGGACGGTCGTGAAACCGCACCTTTAGCCGCAACACCCACGCTGTTTCAGGACGAAAACGGTGAACGCCTTGGCTTTTTCGACGCGGTCGTCGGTGGTCTGTCCGTCGGCACACCCGGCACGCCAAAATTGATGGAAGATACCCATCGCCGCTGGGGGCAGTCCAACTGGGCGGGCCTTTTCAACGAAGCAATCAGCCTTGCCGAAAACGGCTTTGCCGTCTCGCCGCGCATGGCGGGCGCCATCGCCAATGACAGCGAAAGACTGCAACGCTTTCCGGCTACCGCCGCCTACTTCTTTCCGGGCGGCAACGCTTTGCAGGCCGGTGACACCCTGATCAATACGGACTATGCCGACACGCTGCGTCAGATCGCGACCCGTGGAACAGATGCATTCTATACTGGTCCCATCGCCGAGGATATCGTCGCCACCGTGCGCAATGCCGAAGGTAATCCCGGTGTCCTTTCGACACTGGATCTTGCGCTATATGACGTGGTCGAACGCGCGCCGGTCTGCGTCACCTATCGGGTGTACGATGTCTGCGGCATGGGGCCGCCATCATCCGGCGCACTGACAGTCGGGCAGATCCTCGGGATCGTGAACAATTTCGACATCTCGGACCCAAGCGACTCGAACACATGGCGGCTGATTGGCGATGCGTCCCGCCTCGCCTTTGCCGACCGGGGGCGTTACATGGCCGATAGTGATTTCGTGCCGATGCCCACCCAGGGTCTGGTC
This sequence comes from Yoonia sp. R2-816, assembly GCF_046762905.1. Taxonomy (NCBI): domain Bacteria; kingdom Pseudomonadati; phylum Pseudomonadota; class Alphaproteobacteria; order Rhodobacterales; family Paracoccaceae; genus Yoonia; species Yoonia sp. R2-816. Next base: position 146,326 of record NZ_JBKQXN010000216.1, read on the forward strand.
GACCCCGCCTATCTGGAAGAACGAGCGGGGCTGATCGAAGGCGATCGCATCGATGGTTTTGTCGCCCTGCCAGAAGTGGCGCCGGGCAACCCCACATGGGATCACGCGCAGCTTTGGGGTGATGATGTCAGTATCGAGTTTCCCTCAACCTCGCATATCTCCATCGTCGATACCTACGGCAATGCGCTGTCTATGACGACCACTATTGAAAATGGCTTTGGGTCACGGCTGTTCGTGCGGGGCTTTCTGCTCAATAACGAACTGACCGACTTTTCCTTTGCCACGCATAGCGATGGCTATCCCATCGCCAACCGGGTCGAACCGGGCAAACGGCCACGTTCATCCATGTCACCGACTATCGTGACCCAGGATGGTGAGCCTGTGCTGGTCATCGGCAGCCCCGGCGGCAGTCGCATTATCGGCTATGTGGCCCAAGCCATTATCGCCCATTTGGAATGGGGAATGGATGTGCAGCAAGCCGTCGCAATGCCGCATCTGGTCAATCGCTTCGGCACCTACGATCTTGAGGAAGGCAGCGACGCGGTATCGTTTGAAGCACCGCTCACTGAACTGGGATACGAGGTCAACATCCGCGGCCTGAATTCCGGCCTGCATGCCATCGCAATCGGGGACGGTTTGCAAGGCGGGGCCGACCCCCGGCGCGAAGGGGTTGCATTGGGCGAGTAGCACCATCTTGGGGCGGGGCACTTCCCCCGCCCGATCACCAGCTAAATTGAAAGATCGATCATCAACCCCGATAGCATTGCCCCAAACGCCTCAGGCAGTGAGCGGATGAAGGCAACCGTCAGACGACCCCTTAGAAACGTCCAGTCGATCAGCACGACATAGACGAAAAACATCGTCAGCACATAAAGCCCCGCAACCCAGTCGTTGAACATGATGGCCGAGGCCCAATCCTGCGCGAAGACGTACCAATAACACGCATAAATCACGTAGGCAGCAAGCAAGATCGCCATAGGCAAAATGCGCGCACCCAGTCGCCCCCGAAAGACTGCCATGAACATGAGCGTCAGAAAGGCGATCAGGTTGGCGAGGCTGAAGGTCTGCAAATCCTTTTTCAACCCGTTCAATGTATCTTCATACCGCTGGACAACAAACTCTCCCACCGTCCGCTCGCCAATCTTGAATTGCGCAATGCGTGATTGCAGGGCCTGGCTGGCAATTGTTCCCCGTATCGTTGCTGCATCGCAGTCACCGGCGCACCGATTTGCCGCAGTATTCCGAACCAGTGCCGCGATAGCCGCGTCCCTTTGCTCGGCCAGTACCTCGGCATTGTCCGCGAACCGGCCCGCAAGAGACTGAAGCAAACTGTTGTCACTCTCCTCTGCAGCGGTTTGGGCCGCATCAAGCGCAAGTTTGACACGCTCTTCCACGGTACTGATGACGAAAGATTGCGCCTTCGCCTCAATCAACTGCGGTTGATAGGTGATCACATACAAGAACCCCGCCATGAGGATCGCACCGCTCAACCCCAGCAAAAAGGTCACCAGCCGCGCGCCGCGATGCATTGTGCCGTCAATCATCTGTCTAGCGCCCCTTGAACAATCCACCCAGAATTCCGCGAACGATGCGGCGCCCCGTGGTGCCGGTCAGCTCTTTGGTGATGACCGAAGCCAGCTTGCCGCCAAACCCACCACCCGATGACCGGGACGATCTGCGCGACGATGACCGCCCTGTCCCGCCACCGTCATAGCGGCGGGCCGCCTTAAACTCGCGTTCCTTCTCTTCAAGTGCTTCTTCTTCCGCCTCCGCCTTCTCGGCAGCGGCCGCAGCCGCATCAGCCCGGTTTCTGAGCATCTCAAAGGCGCTATCACGATCAACGGGCGTGTCATACTTTCCCGCCATATCAGAGGCTTGCATGACGAACTTGCGTTCAGCGGTGGTGATTGGCCCCAGCTGTGATGACGGCGGCCGGATCAGCGTGCGCTCGACAACCGTCGGAATACCCTTGGGGTTCAGGAACGAGGTGACAGCTTCACCCGTCCCCACCTCCTGAATAGCCTCAGCCGTATCGAACTCCGGATTGTCACGATAGGTCTCGGCGGCAGTCTTCAGCTCCTTGCGGTCTTTGGCCGTGAAAGCCCGTAGCGCATGCTGCACCCGGTTGCCTAGCTGGCCCAAGACATCCTCGGGGATATCACCGGGGTTCTGCGTGACGAAATAGACCCCGACCCCTTTGGATCGGATCAGGCGCGCCACCTGTTCAACCTTATCCACCAGCGCCTTTGGCGCATCATCAAACAGCAAATGCGCCTCGTCGAAAAAGAACACCAGTTTGGGTTTGTCGGGGTTACCCACTTCTGGCAGTTCCTCGAACAGCTCGGACAACAACCAAAGCAGGAAAGTGGCATAGAGCCGTGGACTACCCATCAACTGGTCGGCGGCAAGGATGTTGATCTCGCCCCGGCCATCACGGGTCCGCATCATATCCGCCAGATCCAGCGCCGGTTCGCCAAACAGGGCATTGCCCCCCTGATTTTCCAGTACCAGCAACTGCCGTTGGATCGCACCAACGGACGACGACGCTACATTGCCATATCGCAATGACAGATCCTGCGCGTTCTGCCCGACCCAGACCAGAAGCGCCTGCAAATCCTTGAGGTCGAGAAGCGGCAAGCCCTCCTCATCCGCGACCCGGAAGGCGACATTCAGCACGCCTTCCTGCACATCGGTCAATTCCATCAGACGGGCCAGCAGCAACGGCCCCATTTCGGCGACCGTCGCCCGGATCGGATGGCCCTGCTGCCCGAAAAGATCCCAGAATGTCACCGGAAAGCTGTCATATTGCAGATCAAGGCCGATAGTATCAGCCCGTTTCATGAAAGCGTCATGCAGCTTGAACTCGGCTGACCCGGCGGCGGCCAGACCGGACAAATCACCCTTCACATCCGACAGGAACACCGGAACACCGGCAGCCGAAAACCCTTCGGCCATGATCTGCAGGGTGACCGTCTTGCCCGTGCCGGTCGCACCGGCCACCAATCCATGCCGGTTCGCCTTGTCGAGCAACAGGGATTGCGGCGTTCCGTATTCGGCCCCGCCGCCCCCGATAAAGATATGATCGCCCATTTAAACTGCTCCCTCGTCAGATTGTTTCAGATCAAAATACATTCTTAACCAATCCATGCCAGTCTAAACGCCTGTCACGCCACCCAAACGGGGCGGTTTGGCATATTTCCTCCCTGTTAGACTTGCCGTGCCTGCGGGCACGGCTTTTTTCTGGCAAGATCACCATCTTATGACATCGATAGGCAAAGATTTCCGGTTGACGGACACAATGGCTTTGCGTAGCTTCCCCTGCAATTAGTCGGCCAAGTCCGACAGGGAGAAAACGAAGAAGGGTCCTTTGGGGCCCTTTTTCTATGGCTGAACAGTCTTAGCGGATGCCTGCCCATCGCGCGGATTTTGGCGCTGACAGCCCTGTCTGACCATGCTAAAGCCCTTAAAAACACGCGAAGGATCAAACAAGATGAGCAGCTTTTTCAAATCCATCATTCTGGCTGGTCTGTTGACACAGGCCGGTGCCGCGATAGCGCAGGAAACCGAAACAGAAACGCCAGCGGAAGAAAACGCACCCGCGCAGGATGGCGCACCCGATGATCTGATCCTTGGTGAACCTCTGCCGCCGAAAGTTGGCGAACCCTACGTGCTGCAGGAATTCGGTGATTGGGAGATGCGCTGCGTCAAGGCCCCGGAAGGGCAGAATGATCCATGCAATCTTTATCAGCTATTGCTGGACAATGACGGCAATCAAGTGGCCGAGGTCAACCTGTTCCGCCTGCCCGACGGATCGCGCGCCGCTGCTGGTGCTACAATTGTCGTCCCACTCGAAACACTGCTAACCCAGCAACTGACCCTGTCGGTGGATGGCGGTGAAGCCCGCCGATACCCATTCACCTTCTGCAATGCCGCCGGCTGCGTCTCGCGGCTTGGATTCACCCAGGCCGAGGTCGATCAGTTCAAGCGCGGAAGTAACGCGACACTGCGGCTGGTGCCAGCAGCAGCACCAGATCAAGAAGTCCTGCTGACCATGTCCCTGACAGGTTTTACAGCAGGTTTTGAAGGTGTCGTGACCCTCGAATAAAACGCCGTGCTGCAAGCTGGCCGGGCATCAACGTGCCCGCCAAGTTTCCATAGTCGCGTCATTGTTCCTCCACATTTGATGGTTAAGCTTACCGGTAGTCTGTATTGGGGCTTACTATGGGCGAAATGATCGACAATATTGGAAGCGCATTCTCAGCGACCTTTCTTGGCTTGGAATCCCGACTTGCATTGGTCTATTTGATCACGACCGTTGTACTGGCTTATGCAATCTGGATCTGGCGGGCGAAGCCTCAGCCGTTTCTGCGTTGGCTGATGCCTTCTGCAGTCTATAAACATCGGTCCAATATTGTTGATTTACAGCTATTCGGGCTCAACTTCCTGCTGAATGTGGTCGGATTCTTCGCGCTGCTGACATTCACACCGCTTGTGACCATTGTGGTCCTCGAACAACTGTTGGGGCTGACGAACACAGAATACACGCCAATCGATAGCACTTTTTGGCGGACATTTGTGACGACTGTGCTCATCATCCTGACTTTGGATTTCTGCAAGTACTGGACGCACTATTTTCATCATGAATCGCCGACACTTTGGCCATTTCACGCGGTGCATCACTCTGCCGAAGTGTTGACCCCCGTGACCGTGTCGCGAGTCCACCCCATCTACAAGGTCACCCAGAATATCATTTTGGCCATCGGCGTCGGTATCGTGCAGGCGATCATCCTGTTTGCAGTTATGGGCAAGGTGGACGTGATTGCGATCGGATCTGCCAATGTGGGCTATGTACTGTTCAACCTGTTCGGCGCCAATCTGCGGCATACGCATATCTGGCTGAGCTACGGGCGTGTGTTGGAACATGTTTTCATTTCTCCAGCACAGCATCAGATCCACCATTCCAGTGCAGTTGAACACCACAACAAAAATTACGGAGAGGTCTTTGCCTTTTGGGACTGGATGTTCGGCACGCTTTACGTTCCCGAAAAGGAAGAGGTGCTACAATTCGGCATCGCTGATGGGCAGGGAAATCTGATAGAACAACCTCATCCAACCTTGCGCGCCGCGATCATTCAGCCCTTCAGGGATAGCTGGCAAAGCCTGCGTAAACCGACTGAAACCAAACCGTCCGAACACATCAAACAGCAGTGAAACCCGGCCTGTCCATATGGCTGGACCTGATCCGTGTCGTTGCAACTGTCGTCGTTGTTCTGTCACATTGGGCCTACCCCCGTTTCACCGATGGCACCTATTTTATCCTGCGTGAATGGAATGTCGGCAGTGACGCTGTCATTGTTTTCTTCGTTATCTCGGGAATTGTGATAGCCTATGCTGCGGGGCGCGATCAAACTGCGGGTCGTTTTGCTTTCAATCGATTAACCCGACTTTGGTCCGTGCTGATCCCCGCCATTTTGCTGACATTTCTGTTCGACCGGCTTGGCATTGGTCTGGATCCATCTGCCTATCCACAGCAATATTTCCAGCCCCTCAATCTATGGGAAATGTTGGGACGAGGCCTTACTTTCAGCAATGAATTCGCCTTTCCCGGTCCTGCGCGACTGGGCACAAACGGTCCGCTATGGTCGCTGAGTTACGAGGCGGCCTATTACGCCATCTTCGGCGCAGCCGTGTTTTTGGGCGGTGCACGCCGCATCGCCGTGCTTCTGGTTTTGATCATGATCGCCGGGCCGCGGATCATTCTCTTGATGCCGGCTTGGCTCATGGGTGTCTGGTTTTGGCATCGGCTGTCTTCCGGGTCATTGCCAGTTTTGAAACCCGCCTCGGCCTACTTACTCAGCATCGGCGCCCCTGCCCTCTATGTGATATGCCAAGCGATAAACCTGCCTGATCAACTCAGTACTTTGACGGCTGACGCACTGGGCCTACCTGACGCACGCCAGATGTTGCGCTTCTCAGACGAATTCATCTGGAACACGATAATCGGTATATTCACCACGTTACATCTGATCGGGATGGCACATTTGCTGCATAACAGCAGGTTGAATTGGACGTCTGTTCGCTGGTTTGCCGGCGCCAGCTTCTCGATCTACGTCACCCACTACCCCGCCTTGCATTTGCTGGATGCCAGTTTGCCCTCAAACATTTTAGGTCGTCACGCGATTTTACTCTTAGGCGCTATCGCCGTGGGCCTGGTTTTCGCGGAACTCTTTGAACGGCGACTGGGTATTTTGCGAAATGCCCTGCGTAGCTCGCGGCGGTACGCCGTGCGATCTTAGATAGACCGCAATGCCAGCACCGCATTCAGACCACCAAAAGCAAAGGCGTTCGAAAGCGCCACATCCACTTTTGCATCGCGCGCGACATTAGGCACCACATCCAGCGCGCATTCGGGATCGGGTGCCTCATACCCGATGGTCGGTGCTACGACCCCGTCCCGCAGGGCCATGATGCAGGCGAGCAGTTCCACCGCCCCGGTGCCTCCAATCAAATGTCCATGCATGGATTTGGTGGACGATATCATCAACTGGTCCGCATGCGCCCCGAACACATCAGCGACCGCAGCACATTCCGTCTTGTCATTCGCGGCTGTCCCCGTGCCATGCGCGTTGATATAGCCAACACTGTCGCCAGCCAGTCCGGCGTCCTTCAATGCGCCGCCAATGGCCCGCGCCGCCCCCTGCTTTGAGGGCATAACAATGTCGGCAGCGTCAGAGGACATGGCGAAACCCACGACTTCGCATAGGATGTCTGCCCCCCGTGCAGCGGCGTGTTCATACTCTTCGAACACAAACACTCCCGCACCCTCTCCCTGCACCATCCCGTTGCGCGTGGCCGAAAACGGGCGGCAGGCGTCCTTGGACATGACCCGCAACCCTTCCCAGGCCTTGATCCCGCCAAAGCATAACATCGCCTCCGACCCGCCAGTCACCATCACCTTGGCCATACCGCAACGCACCATGTTGAAGGCCTGCCCCATCGCATGGTTCGACGACGCGCAGGCGGTCGCCACCGTAAAGGACGGACCGCGCAGGTTCCATTCCATCGACACATGACTGGCCGCGGCATTGTTCATCAGCTTGGGCACGATAAACGGATGCACCCGGTTCTTGCCCGCCTCATACACCGCGCGGTAGTTTTCATCCTGCGTCGTCAATCCACCGCCGGATGTGCCTAAAACAACACCCGACTGATCAGCCAATGCACCGGTAAAACTCAGACCCGATTGTGCAATGGCCTCGCGCGCAGCAAGCAGCGTGAACTGGGTGAAACGGTCATAAAGCGCAATCTGCTGGCGGTTGAAATGCTGCGCCTCGTCATAGCCCTTGATCTGGCCGCCGATCTGGATTGCCAGACGGTCCACATCCGCAATCTCAAGCGGGCCAATGCCGCAACGCCCTTCGCGCATGGCCTCGAAGGTGGCAAGGACGTTTTCGCCCAGGGGATTGATCGTGCCCGCTCCGGTGATGACAACCCGGCGCATTTACTTGCCCTGTTCGGCCTTCAGCCGCTCAACCGCAGCAATAATAGCCGCAACAGAAGAGATATCGAAATCGCTCTCACCCGGCTCATTCGCGTTGAATGGCACTGAGATATCAAAGCATTCCTCAATCGCAAAAATGCTTTCGACCAATGCCATGCTGTCGATGCCAAGGTCCTCAAGCGTGTGTTCCAGCTTGACATCAGCCGGCTCCAGCATCGCCTGTTCCGCAATGATTTCGACAACCTTTTTCTGGGTGTTCATGTCGCTTCGACGTCCATTTCTGTTCATCTGTGATGTAGTCACAATGGGGCCGCTTTGAAACAGGCGGTTAACCTTTTCCAAGACCTTTCAGAACTCGTGGCAAACGGCGCAATGCCTTATAGCTGTCCACATGGGTCTGCATCTTTGTGGCAGGATAGCCCATCATAACCCGTCCGGCAGGCACATTGGACAGCACGACCGAACCGCCACCCAGCACAACATCATCGCCCACCTTCAGATTATCAGCGATACCCGCCTTGCCACCCACGACCACTCTGTCACCCACCACGGTGGACCCGGCCACACCCGCCTGCGCACAAAGCAGGCAATGGTCCCCGACAATCACATTATGACCAACCTGTACCAGATTATCGATCTTGGTGCCTTGCCCGATGCGTGTCGCGCGGATGGTTCCGGCATCCACCGTCGCATTCGCCCCGATCTCTACATCATCGCCAATCTCTACGCCGCCCAGCGAATGGATCCGGTGCCATGTCGGATCTGCCGGGGCAGACATGGGCGCATCGCCCAGCGTCTCGCGCGCCAGTTCAACATTGGATGGCTCGGCGGTAACAAAGGAGAACCCGTCGCCACCGATTGTCACATTGGGGTGCAAGATAGCACGATCACCGATACGCACGTGCCGCTGCAACCGGACACCGGGGTGAATGACACAGTCGCGTCCGATGGTGACACCAACGGCAATACTGACCTGATCGCCAATCCAGCATCCGTCACCAATGACCGCATCCGCACCAATGACGGCAAACGGGCCAATCACCACATCGGTGCCAATCCGAGCCGCAGGATCAATCAAGGCGTTCTTTGAAATCCCTTCGCCCGGCAGCTTTCGGTCCAGCATCCGCGTCAGACCTGCCATCGCCAATCGGGCGCGGGGGGCCAGAATTGCGGCCTCAAGCCCCAAGGCCTGCCAATCCGCGTCGGGCCAGACAACGGCGGCACGCGCCTGCCCTTTCGCCAGCGCATCGCCGTAGGCAGGAGTCATTGCCAGAGCCAGATCATCAGGACCGGCACTGCCAGGCTCAGCTGCACCATCCACCAAAAGATCAACGGCGCCAAAGGCTTCTGCCCCAAGCGCTGCTGCGATGTCTGCTATGGAATGTGCCATCTTGTCCCCGGACCGGTTACCCGAGGAAAGATTTACCCGCGAACGGCGCGAACTGCCACCCCTTCACGGGCCAGCGCGTCCCAGATGCGGCCATCGCGACCATAGACATCACGACGGTACTGCATCCGGCCATCGGCCTGGGTGAAGGCTGTGCGATACACAAGATGCACCGGCACCGGCTCGGTCAGGTCGACACGTTGCTCACGACCCGTGCGCAACTGCGCCTGAAAGAACTCTTCGGGGTTGCCCATCTGCTTAGCCAGCAAGGCATAGGCAAAATCAAATGGATCATTCAGGCGGATACAGCCATGGCTGAAGGCCCGGGTCTCACGGCCAAAGAGGCTCTTGGCCGGGGTGTCATGCAGGTAGATATTGTAGCGGTTGGGGAACATGAACTTGACCAGTCCCAACGCGTTGCCCCGGCTCGGGGGCTGGCGCATCGAATAGGGAAAATTAGATGCGGTATATTGGCTGAAATCAACGGCACCGCGGTTGACCTGACGGCCCCGGCTGTCAGTGATGATCAGCTGGTTCACCGCATTTGGATTGCGCTGCAACTGGGGCAGATATTCCTTGGTGACGATGGAACGGGGCACATACCAGCTGGGGTTGATGACCATGAACTCCATGACATCAGAAAACTCAGGGCTAACACGGTCACGTTCATTGGCACCGATAACTGATCGGGTGCTGAACGTTTCCACATCATTGTCGATGATCTTGGCGGTGAAATCGGTCAGGTTGACCCAGATGTGGCGCTGACCACGGGGGCGATTGATCCAGCGTTCCCGCTCCATCGCAACGATAATGGCCTGCAACCGACGCTCTACGGACGTGTTCAACTCGGTCAGAGTGCCGGGGCCTGCCGTGCCGTCAATGGCAAGCCCATTGGCCTGCTGAAACCGCTGAACGGAGGTGGTAATCGCCTGATCATAGGTCTGCGTATTGGTGCGCGACAGAAAGCTCATGGCGATCAACCGGTTGCGCAGTGCAACAACCTGCGGCCCGGTATCGCCGGGTTCCAACTTGCGGGCACTGACTGTCGGCCCCCAACCACCATCAGCCAGCAAACGCTCCATCGCCAGTTTTTCACGCATCAGGCGGGTGTATTCCGGGGATGCGGGCGGCAAGGCCCGCAAGAAACCGGCACGGTTGGATTGCGAAAAGGCCTGGATCGTCGCCAGACGCGACCGGTATGGGACCTGCCTGCGGATACCGCTATCGACGCGCGACGGTATCAGAATACCGGTCTGCACATCACGGGCGTACTGCAGAAACAGGCGGCTGACCTCGACCTCGACCCGGCCTTGTGCGGCGGGTGTCGTGGCCGATTGGAACTGGGCGCGCAGCGTCTCGGGATTATAGCGGTCAATCGGCAATCCGTGGTCGCCTGCAGAACTGAACGCGGCCAGCAACGCATTGCGGCGGCGGCGTTCATCCCAGATACCTTCGAAATTGCGCGCGCGGTAGAATGCCATCAGGTCATCGTCGCCGGCCGCAGCCTCGGCCACAGCCTGCCGGAATTCAGTCACCTGCGCATGGGCCTGCGGCACACTGAACAGACCAAAAACCAGCAACATACACATCGCTGCAAAACGAAGCATCACCCTTTGAATTGGCAGGCTTTCAACTCGCATAAATCAAATTTCCCATAACTTCTTTCAAATGACACTAACGCAAAGTCACCATGGGGAAGAGTATCAATATCCATACCCCAGCCCTGTCCACTCACAATGCGGCGAAGCGCTGGCCACGACCCGTGTGTGTTGCCAACATGCCGCCTTGAGGAGCGTTTTTGAACGGAAGCGCGTGTCATCTTTGCGCAATTTGCCGCCGATTTCCGCGCCGTTAACCAATAACGGGCTAAACACCTCTTGGTGATCGAATCGAAATATGCCATAAAACTAGCATCATCTTGGGGGCATGATGGAAAATCCGCTGTAAAGCGGAGTTATTGAGCGACGGGACAGGCGCTACAGACATGACAAAACTGACTTCCTCGGGGATGACCCGGCGTGGATTGCTGGGGGCATTTGCAGCATCGGCAATCGCAGCGGCACCAACCTATTCAAACGCAGCAGGTTTTTTGCGCGGGCGCGCGGGCGACATTCGCCGCATCGCCATGCATTCCGGCCGGACAGGTGAACGGATCGACACGATCTACTGGATCGAAGGTGAATACATTCCCGAAGCAGTGCGCGAGATCAACGTCTTCATGCGCGACTGGCGCACAAGTGAGGCGATCCAGATCGACCTGCGCACCATCGACATCATGTCAGCCGCCCTGAACCTGATGGATACGAGCGAACCCTATCTTCTCTTGTCCGGCTACCGTTCGCCACAGACCAATGCCATGTTGCGCAGCCGCTCTTCCGGCGTTGCGCGGAATTCTCTTCATATGCGCGGTCAGGCCGCCGATCTGCGGTTGCAAAGCCGAACCACGGTTCAGATGGCCAATGCCGCCATCGCCTGTCGCGCCGGTGGCGTTGGGCGCTATGCCGGTTCCAATTTCGTGCATATGGATTGCGGCCCGATCCGCAGCTGGCGCGGCTAGGCAACTGCTGCCCAGGCCTGTGCTGGTCCGGATATGCCTCTCACTGATGACTTGGCCACCCTGCCCTTTTGCGGCCTGCTCCCATCTCACGCAAAAAGACAAAAGAAACGATCGAGCCGACTTGCCAACTCTCAATCGCAATGGTAATTCGCGCGACAGTGCCCCTATAGCTCAGCTGGTAGAGCAACTGATTTGTAATCAGTAGGTCCGCGGTTCGAGTCCGTGTGGGGGCACCATTTAAATATCCAAATTCATCCAATGACATCCGAATGAACCTTGTTTATATAGGTTTCGCGATGCTCCATTGTCCAGCGCGGTTTTATAGCGTGCGATGCGATACCCCCAGATAGGGGGTTTTTTTGGGGGTGTCGAGTTCGGTCAAGAAAAGTGATACCCCCAGAGATGCCATTGTCAGACATTCAGATTCGAAACCTCAAGCCGCGCGAAAGGGCCTATAAGGTGTCCGATTTTGAGGGCCTATTTGTTCTAGTGAAGCCGAACGGGTCGCGCCTGTGGCGCTTCAAGTACCGACTGGACGGCAGGGAAAAGCTCTATTCTATTGGCGTTTATCCCGACATATCGCTTGCTCAGGCCCGTAAGGCTAAAGACGACGCCCGTGCGAAGGTTGCAGCCGGGATCGACCCAAGCGAAGTCAAGCAAGATGAAAAACGTTCGCGGCTGGAAGCAATGGGTCACACCTTTGAGAAGGTCGGTGCGTCATTTCTTGCCAATCAAAAAAGTGAGGTAAAATCCTCTGCAACTCTGGCTAAGACTGAATATCACCTCAAGCTGGCCAATCGTGATTTTGGGCGTAAGCCCGTGACCGAGATCACCGCGCCCATGATCCTCAAGACCCTCCGTAAAGTTGAGGCTAAGGGTAATTATGAGACCGCCCACCGCCTGCGCGCCCGTATCGGGTCGGTGTTTCGCTATGCAGTGGCCAGTGGGATTGCTGAGACAGACCCGACCTATGCCTTGCGCGATGCATTGATCCGCCCAATCCGTGTTCATCGCGCCGCTATCATTGATCCTGAGGCGTTGGGACGCTTGATGGCTGAGATCGACGAGTTTGATGGGCAAGCCGCCACGCGGATTGCTTTGAAGTTGCTGGCCATGCTCGCCCAACGACCGGGCGAGGTGCGTAATGCCAAATGGGAAGAGTTCGATCTGGCCGAAAGGATCTGGTCGATCCCAGCAGCCAAGATGAAAATGCGCCGTGATCACAATGTGCCATTGCCGGATCAGGCTTTGGTATTGTTGAAGCAATTACGAGCGATGAACAATCCAGGTGCCTACCTATTCCCATCATTGCGCACCTGGACGCGCCCGATGTCTGAAAACACCCTTAACGCAGCGCTGCGCCGCATGGGATACTCCGGTGATGAAATGACCGCACACGGATTTCGTGCGTCGTTTTCTACATTGGCCAACGAAAGCGGCCTATGGAATCCCGACGCCATTGAGCGGGCCTTAGCCCATGTTGAGAAAAACGAAGTCCGCCGAGCATACGCGAGAGGAGAACACTGGGATGAGCGGGTAAAGTTGGCTGATTGGTGGGCTAGATATTTGGATGAACTACGGTCAAAATAGAAATCGCTCCAATTTGACCCAAAGGTGCCCGCATTCTCAAAGAGTCGTTAGTTCAACGCATTTTGGAAGACAGTTTGGCAGGGCTTGTTCAATGGCAGCCACGAGCTGTTCCACTTGTTCTCGGATCTGAGTACGACGCACGCTTGGAGAGGCTTGAAGCGAGCCGCCAACAAGCCATTAAGATTGTTCGTGACAAACTTGAGGATTTGGAAGACGAGACCATCTTCACGCGATTTGATGAACGTGGACGGGCTACCGATGAAGAGACCCGCGAATGGACATCCACTTGGCGGAGCGACGCCAATGATATTTTGCGTCGGCAACGGGCGTTCAATATGGCCGGACTTGGTAAGCCGGACTACTTGGCTGACTATGAGCATTGGGGGCGTTCGGCATTTTTTGAGCTACGCGAAGTTGTTTTTTTGTCTGTTGGTCTTGAGCCTCACACAGATTTAATCGAAGAGATGGCCGAAATCCCACAACGCGGAAAAAGTCCTTTCCCAGAGGCAGTTTTCTTGATGCGGCGTGCTGATCAACTTTCAAGGCAGTTTGATCCCCACGGGTATTCCGAGCGTGTTGCACCAGAGCCGCTTTTTGCGTGGATAAACAAGGTTAGCCTTCAGGTTCATCCGGGATTTGACGCGATGCTTTCCTTAATGGTCGAACGCGACGTCACCGTGGAGCCGCAAGTGATTTAAGGCGTGACAGCAATGATAACCTGAGGAAGCCCATGGAAGGGCGCGAACTTGCTTCCCTTTCGAAGTTACTCACCGCAATAGCAATACATGAATATGGCTACGACCCCACGCAACGCCGCAGTCCAATCCCCCAGGCGATTCAAGACACTTGCGACAAGCTGGGTTTACCCATGTCAGCTGATACGATTCGAAAATATCTTCAAATTGGAGCAAAGCATCTTCCAAAAGACTGGAAGCCGGACAAATAATTGTTCCTTGAACGAATAATTTTATAAAACACCAACTGTCCAGTAGGTTAGGTCTAATCTGGCAACGACAATGCTGTTCTGCCTTCGACGTGCTGAAATGTTGCATGACGTCATCAATCGCAATTGGATGAGGTCAAACCATGACACACCGCAGTACATTTCCCGAAACCGGATTGGTCCGCCTATCGCAAATCCTTTCCCCGTCGGACCGATCCCGGTTTCCAAGTCCACTTGGTGGCAAGGGGTCAAAGAAGGTCGTTTCCCCCAACCTCAAAAGCTAGGTCCACGCACAACCGTTTGGAAAGTTGAAGATATCCGCGCCTTGTTTGATGGGCAGACAGATGGGTAAGCGCGCAAACCCGATGGCCGTCAAATCGGCTCTCACGTACGACATCAACGAAGCTGCCGTGGCATTAGGCAAGACACCCGCAACGATCCGCAATTGGATCAAAGACGGGTTAGCGGTGATGTCATCACGCAAACCCTATCTGATCCTGGGCGCAGCGATCCAAGAATATCTACGCGCCAAATACAAAGCCGCAAAGCGTCCATTGGGTCCGGATCAGCTCTTCTGTCTATCATGTCGTGCCGCTCAAAGACCCGCAGGCATGTCCGTCACAATCGGACGAATCTCTCAAAGGACATCGTTGTTGAAAGGCGTTTGCGAACGCTGTGATGGCGTCTGCACCCGCATGATTGCCACTTCCACGGCTGATAGTTTCGCGGCGGCATTCAAGATCACGAAAGAGGCAGGCAGCGAACCCTAATTGATACCTCCATCATCCTCCTAAACTGACACAAACCGAGCGGAGCAATCCCATGCGGAAATTCAATGAAGAAAACGAACGCATCAAACGTCGCTACCTGCAATACCTCAAGCGCGCCAGGCGCAAAGATGCCAGCACGGTGCAAAAGGCTGCCGAAGGCATTCTACGCTTTGAGGCCAGCACCAATTACGCCGACTTCAAACGCTTTCACATCGAACAGGTGAACAAGTTCCAAGACCGGATCAATGCCGAGATCAGCAAGGCCACGGGCGAGCCGTTGTCGAAATCAACGATCCGCACGATCCTAACCGCCAACAAGGGATTCTTCTTTTGGCTTGCAGATCAAACAGGATACAAAGGCCGTATTCGCCATTCCGACGCGGACTATTTCAACATGGATGCCAAGGGCCAACGAGTCGCCAGCACAGTGCGCGAAACGCCATACCCTTCGATGGAAATGACCCGCCACGCGTTTAACTTCATGCCCGAGGTCACCGAAGCGGACAAACGCAACAAAGCGATTTTTGCTTTCCTTATGCTGACAGGCGCGCGGGATGGCGCAGTTGCCTCCTTGAGGCTTAAGCATATGAACATGATCGACGGTTGCGTATATCAGGATGCGCGCGAAGTGCGGACGAAGAACAGCAAGTCGATCACGACATTCTTCCTACCAACAGGTGACGCATATTTGGCATGCATTGAAACTTGGGTGAAGTTCTTAAGAACCGAAAAACTGTTCGGTCCCGACGATCCATTGTTCCCACCGCTCAAGACGGGCCAAATGAACGGCATGCTGCAAGTCGTCGGTTTTGAGCGGGACATCTACAAGAACGCAAACGCTATCCGCCGAGCCATCAAAGAAGCCTTCTCCCGTGCCGACCTTCCATCCTTCACGCCGCACGCATTTCGCAAGACTTTGGTGAAATGGGCTGACACGGCCTATCCGACCCGCGAAGGTTTCTAGGCATTCTCGCAGAACATTGGTCATACGAGTGTGATCACCACGGTGAGCGCTTACTGCCCGGTGTCCACGGAAAGGCAAGGGGAGATCATAAAATCAGCGGCCATGGCCTAATTCGCATTGTGACACCCGGTTCCTGATCCTACCCTGCCCAAAAACCAAAGGAATCCCACGTGTTTGAAAACGCCTTCAACAGCATTGACCGCGAACTTCGCAATGAAGAAGGATTGGCGTCCGAACTCGACTACGCCGAACAAACTTCATGGATACTCTTCCTGAAATATCTCGATGACATCGAACAAGAACGGCAGGACGAAGCGGAGCTGACTGGGGCTGACTATGCCCCGAAATTGCCGACGCCGATGCGCTGGAAAACATGGGCGTCAGCCAAGAACGACGACGGGACCGACCGCAAGGACGTGCTGACAGGTGAAGACCTGATCACCTTCGTCAACCAAACGCTGTTCCCGACCCTCAAGAAATACCGCGAAGACGCCACCAGCCCGGACACCATCGAATACAAGATCGGGGAAATTTTCTCTGAGATCACCAATAAATTCCGCTCGGGTTATTCCCTGCGCGACGTGCTGGAAATCGTGGACGGGCTGGAATTCAACACCCAAGAGGCCAAGCACGAACTGTCCGACCTCTACGAATCTCGCATCAAGCGGATGGGCAACGCGGGCCGCAACGGCGGTGAATACTACACACCGCGCCCGCTGATCCGCGCCATGCTCAAGGTGATTGACCCAAAGATCGGGGAAACGGTCTATGACGGGGCTTGCGGCTCTGCGGGGTTCCTGTGCGAAGCCTATGACTACATGCTGACGCCCGACATATCCGCGACCGACTTCAACACCCTGCAAACCAAAACCTTCTACGGGCAGGAAAAGAAGTCGCTCGCTTACATCATCGGGATCATGAACATGATCCTGCACGGCATCACGGCCCCCAATATCCGGCGCACCAATACGCTGAATGAAAACGTCATGGATATTCAGCAAAAGGACCGCTTTGATGTGATCCTTGCCAACCCGCCCTTTGGCGGTGGCGAACGCCCAGAGGTGCAGCAGAACTTTCCGATCAAATCGGGCGAGACCGGCTATCTGTTCATCCAGCACTTCATCCGCAAGCTCAAGGCAGGCGGGCGGGCCGCTGTGGTGATCAAGAATACGTTTCTGTCCAATGGTGACGCGGCGGCATTGCGCCGCGAATTGTTGGAAACCTGCGATCTGCACACGGTGCTGGATTGCCCCGCCAAGGTGTTCCAAGGGGCGGGGGTGAAAACCGTCGTGCTGTTCTTTGAAAAAGGGCGCAAGACGCATAAGACGTGGTTCTACGCGCTGGACCCGGAACGGTCCTTGGGCAAATCATCCCCCCTGCGCGATGATGAGCTGGCAGAGTTTGTGGAGTTTCAAAAGACCAAAGCCGATAGCCCCAAAAGCTGGACAGTGCAGCGCGGAGATATTGATGCAGAGACGATGGATATGTCCGTAAAGAACCCCAACGCGCCCGAGGAAGCCCCGCTGCGCGCCCCTGTGGAGATCATAGAGGATATGCTGGCGCGGGATGCCGAGACCGCTGGAATCTTGGAACAGATCAGGGGGATGCTATGACAGAAGAAGAGCTGACCGCGATCTATGACGCGGCATGGAAGAACGCCCCGCCGTCAGTTGGGATGGATATTCTTGCGGATCATCTTGGTAGCGATCTGATGGATCAGCTTGGTGACTATCCCAGAGATTTAGCAACTCCGAACGCGAACTTGACTGCCTTGGTTACGTACCTTGCCGAGGAAGTACTGCGACTGGCAATTAACTATGAGCTTGCGCCATTTGATGGCTCTTTAGCCAAGCATCTTCAGGACGGTGACACCGAACAGGATTGGCTGGAACGTGAAGACCTGTTGCCTTTTGTGATGAACTGGAGCGCTAATGTGCGAGGGATGCTGTGAAGGCGGGCTGGGACGTTAAGCCGCTTGGGGAGGTTTGTGAACTCGTAAACGGGAGGGCCTACAAAAAGCCTGAGCTGCTTGATCAAGGGAAGTACCCAGTTCTTCGCGTCGGGAACTTCTTTACGAGCAACAAATGGTACTATTCCGACCTAGAACTTGAACCGAAGAAATACTGTGAAACGGGGGACCTTCTTTATGCTTGGTCTGCTTCGTTTGGTCCAAGAATATGGGAAGGAGAGAAGTCTATTTTTCACTACCATATCTGGAATGTGCAGCATCCCGAGCAAAAACTAGACCGCAAATTCCTTTACTACTATTTCGATTGGGACAAGGAGCGTATCAAAGAGGAGCAAGGTGCCGGTGCCACAATGATCCACGTTTCAAAGCATTCGATGGAAGCGCGTGCACTGCCAATCCCACCCCTCGAAGAGCAAAAGCGGATTGTGGCGGTTTTGGATGCGGCGTTTGAGGGGCTGACCCGCGCCAAAGAAAACGCCGAAGCCAACCTCCAAAACGCGCGGGAGTTGTTTGACAACTTTGTTGAAGGCTATTTTCGGGAGCTTTCGCAACGGTACAAACCTAAACCGTTGCTAGATGTCTGTCGCGAAAGGGGGATCACTTATGGCGTTATCAAGCTAGGTGACCAAATCGACGACGGCGTACCTTGCTTGAGGACAAGCAATGTTCGCTCATTGTCATTTACTCTTGAAGGAATGAAATCAATTTCGACGAAATTGTCGAAAGAGTATTCAAGAACCATACTCCGGGGCGGCGAGGTATTGGTTAACGTCCGGGGAACCCTGGGAGGTGTGACTGTTGTACCTTCTACAATGTCTGGGTGGAATATTTCACGAGAGGTCGCGATGGTCGATGTCAATGATCAAGAAGCAGTGCCCGACTATGTCGCCTTGTTTATTGCAAGCAAAACCGCACAAAGCTGGTTAACAGGTGTGACGACCGGTGCCGCTTACAAAGGCATTAATCTTGCCGATCTTAGAAAGCTGCCTATGCCGCTTCCCGACAAAGGCCAGCAAATAGCTTCGATCAATATTCTGAATGCGATTAAAGATAAGGTATTAGTCGCCGAAGCAAACTACCTCACCAAACTCACTGACATCGTCGACCTGCGCCAATCGCTCTTGCAAAAGGCCTTTGCGGGTGAACTGACATGAGGCACGATGGGAAAAGGTAACTACCTAGGTGGCTCAACAATTGTGAAGCTCAGGTCAAGCTGGTCTAGGATTAGAGAATCCAACGACTACGCGCTAAGGTTGACTGAAGAGCAAAAGATATCTCTGGCTGAGTTTGAAAAGAAGTTGGCGGATGAAAGGCTTGAGCAGGCAAAGCAGGAGCGCAAAAGCGGCAGTTCTCGACCTGCGAAGGTTGCCAGAACAAAGGCTAAGTCTAAAAGGAAGAAAAAATCGAGAAAGCGGATGTTAGATGAAGCGCGACGAAACCGAAGCTGACACTCGCGCCATGCGGATCGACCCCGATCTTGCCGCCAACGGCTGGGAAGGTGCCACCAAGGTTGAGGGTGCGCGGGTGCATCGCGAGGAAATGCTCTGGCCCGGTCGCATCATGTCTGGTGGCCAGACAAACGCCCCCAAGCCTGCGGATTACGTGTTGCGCATGAATGGCCACGTCATGGCGGTGATGGAGGCCAAGCGCGCCGGTCTCGCCTTTACCGAAGGGCGCGGCCAGGCGCTCGACTACGCCATACGCATCGACGCGCGCTTTGCCTATTGCACCAACGGTCTGCGCTACTGGGAAATCGACCGCCACACAGGGGCCGAACAAGAAGTGGACGCGGTGCCGTCGCCTGCCGACTTGTGGGCGCGCTGTTACCCCACTGGCAACGCTTGGCGCGACCGTTTCGGGCAAGTGCCGTTTGAAACCGACGGCGGCAAGTGGCAGCCGCGTTACTATCAGGCTGGCGCTGTAAATGCCGTGCTAGAGGCGATGGCAGAGGGCGAGCGGCGCATCCTGCTGACATTGGCGACAGGCACGGGCAAAACCTCTATCGCGTTTCAGATCGCGTGGAAGCTGTTCCAATCACGATGGAGCCTGACAGGCGAGCCAACCCGCCGCCCGCGTATCCTGTTCCTTGCAGATCGCAACATTCTGGCGGATCAGGCCTACAATTCGTTTTCCGCTTTTGAGCCGGACGCCCTAAGCCGCATCAACCCCAAAGAGATCAGCAAGAAAGGCAAGATGCCTCGCAACGCATCGGTGTTCTTTACAATCTTCCAGACGTTCATGACGGAAGGGAAAAGCGGCGAAGACGAATTCAATTTCCATGCCTATGAGACTGACTTCTTCGATTTCATCATCATCGACGAATGCCACCGGGGCGGGGCCAAAGACGAAAGCACGTGGCGCAGTATCCTGGAGTATTTCTCACCCGCCGTGCAGCTTGGCCTGACAGCCACGCCTAAGCGCAAGGTCAACGCCGATACCTATTCCTATTTCGGTGAACCCGTCTACACCTACGCCCTGCGCGACGGGATCGAAGACGGCTTCCTGACCCCGTTCAAAGTGCGCCAAATGGCCAGCACGATTGATACCTACGTCTATGATCCCGATGATGAAGTCGTCGGTGGCGAAATTGACCCCGATCACGTCTATACCGAAGCCGAAATCAATTCGAAGATCGTCATCCCCGAACGTGAACAAAGCCGCATTCACGAATTCATGGATCAGATCAACCCACGCCAAAAAACTCTTGTGTTCTGTGCCACCCAAAACCACGCCGCCGCCGTGCGCGACTACATCAACCAGATCAAAGATATCGACGACCCGCACTACTGCGAACGTGTCACCGCAAACGATGGTGCGCTGGGCGAGCAACACCTTCGCGAGTTCCAAGACAACGAACGCAGCATCCCCACGATCCTCACCACATCGCAAAAGCTGTCCACCGGCGTCGATGCCCGCAATGTGCGTAACATCGTTTTGATGCGTCCCGTGAAGTCGATGATCGAATTCAAGCAGATTGTCGGGCGTGGCACCCGTACGTTTGAAGGCAAAGATTTCTTCACGGTTTTTGATTTTGTGAAGGCATACGAGCATTTCAATGATCCTGAGTGGGATGGCGAACCGTTACCGCCTGATGATCCCAAGCCGCCACGAGCGCCTTCTAGTCCAACCGGCGTAGGTCCGGGCGACCCGCCTGAACCGGGCGCGGAACCCGAAGCAAAGATTGTGATAAAGTTGGCGGACGGCAAAGAGCGCCAAATCAAATACATCGCGACTACGACCTATTTTTCGCATGATGGAAAGATGATCTCTGGTGAAGAGTTCATGCACCAGTTGTTCGGTGATCTTAGTGATCTGGTGGAAGACGAAGATCACTTGCGCACGATTTGGAGTAATCCCGAAACCCGCGTCCAGTTCTTCAAGGTGCTTGCGGATCGCGGCTATGACAATGACCGTTTAGAAGACATGAAACGGTTGATTGACGCGCCTAACAGCGACGTCTTTGACGTGCTGGCCTATGTCAAATTCACCTTGGTTCCCTTGGCGCGGTCACAACGGGCAAGTGCGGCACGCGACATTGGGTTGGTTGGGATTAAAGGAGAGATGCGCTCTTTTCTTGAAGCTGTGCTAGCAGCCTATGAAATCCACGGGGTTGATGAACTTGCCCTATCGAAAATCAGCGACTTCTTGCGCGTCAGATATGGCGGGACTAATGGCGCCAAGAATGCACTTGGTGCTATCCCTGATATCAAGCGCGCATTCATGGACATTCAAACGCATATCTACGCCAACTGATGCCAGTAAATTGGCTCTAGCAGAATTTTTTGGGGGTATCGTTGGGGGTATTGCGTGTGCGCGATTGTACTTTATGTATTTAAATTAATTAGTTAGGCAGTGAGTGTGGGTCCGTGTAGTTGCCGAAGCTACAGCGCCTTAGAAGCGATGCAACCCCCTCAATGCGCCGGCGGGTCCTTCGCACCCGTCATAAAAGCGACGGCGTCGGACATGGTGTATTCCTTGGGATCGATCACGCAGAGCCGCTTGCCAAGCCTGTGAACGTGGATCCTGTCGGCCACTTCAAAGACATGCGGCATGTTGTGGCTGATCAGGATAATGGGAATGCCGCGGGACCGTACATCAAGGATCAGCTCCAGCACACGCCGGGATTCCTTTACCCCCAAAGCAGCAGTCGGCTCATCCAGGATAATCACCTTCGATCCGAAGGCTGCGGCCCTGGCCACGGCAACACCCTGCCGCTGTCCGCCTGACAAAGTTTCCACCGCCTGATTGATATTCTGGATGGTCATCAGCCCCAACTCGGTCAGCTTGTCGCGGGCAAATGCCTCCATCGCCTGCTTATCCAGCTTTCGAAACCACTTACCCATGATCCCCGGCTTGCGTAACTCGCGGCCCATGAACATGTTGTCGGCAATTGACAGGGCCGGGCTGACCGCCAGTGTCTGATAAACCGTTTCAATCCCGGCATCCCGCGCGTCAGTTGGTGAATGGAAATGGGTGCGCTGACCCTCCAGATAAATCTCACCGTTGTCCGGGGCAACCGCCCCCGACAGCGCCTTGATCAGCGTT
Source organism: Yoonia sp. R2-816 (assembly GCF_046762905.1). NCBI lineage: Bacteria > Pseudomonadati > Pseudomonadota > Alphaproteobacteria > Rhodobacterales > Paracoccaceae > Yoonia > Yoonia sp. R2-816. Next base: position 168,552 of record NZ_JBKQXN010000216.1, read on the forward strand.
GACTTTCCTGCCCCGTTATCCCCGATTACGGCAAGTATTTCGCCGGGATAAAGCTCAAAATCACATTGGTCGAGAGCGACAACCTTGCCGTACTTCTTGGTCAGGTTCGTTCCCTTCAGGATAGGTTCCATCACGCCGATACCTTTCTGATCCACTGGTCCACCGCCACCGCACCGATGATCAGCGCGCCGATGATAAGATAGGTCCATTGGGCATTCGCCCCGGCCATGCGCAGGCCCAGTTCGAACACACCGACAATCAGTGCGCCAAAAAACGCACCCCAGATTGATCCGCGCCCGCCGAACAGCGATATGCCGCCAATCACGACAGCGGTGATCGACTGAATATTCCCCACAACCCCGGTCGAGGCTGACGGCGATACCGATCCCAGCCGCCCGATCATGACCCAAGCCGCAATGGCACAGATAAAACCGGACAACATGTAAACCGACATCAGCGTTCCCTTGACGTTGACACCCGCCAGTTCCGCCGCCTCCGGATCATCGCCCACGGCATAGACATGGCGGCCCCAGGCCGTTGAGCGCAGCATATAGGCCAGAATGATCGCCAACAGGATCAACACCAACACGCCGTAAGTGATTTTGGTCTGCCACAACAGGTCGAGCAGAAACTGGTCCGTCTCATTGGGGCGAAGACGTTCATATGTGATGCCGCGGGCGTTTTCGATCCAGATGACGAGTTGCTCGTTCGGCTTGTAGCCCAGCCATTGCAGAACCGGTGCATCGTCGCGGATTTCGCGGGGCCGGATCGTCTCATTACGCGAATAAATGTAATTCGTGGCCAGCACGATCTGCCAGATGCCGAGCGTGGCAATAAAAGGCGGGATCTTGACGCGGCTGACCAGCCAACCGGACACGGCGCCCAGCCCTGTGCCGACGACAAAGCCGCACAAAATCGCAAACGATGGCGGAAATCCGTATCGAAACGTAAACTGCCCCATGATGACAGAGCAAAAGACGGCAATCGCCCCAACCGACAGGTCGATACCAGCGGTCAAAATGATCAGTGACTGAGCTAACGCCAGGATACCAACAATCTGAATTTGCTGAAAGACCAGCGCCATTTGCGGCAGGAACCGGGGGCCAAGCCATCCGGTAAAGATGATAATCGCAACCAGCAGCACGATCAGCGGCACCAGCGACGGCGTACGATGCAAGGTGGATTGCAGCATGATCAGCGGCGTCTTGCGCTCCTGCGCGAACGCCGCCACCGATTGTTCAGCACCTTCCAGAACGGCTTCGTAATTGTCGCTCTTGTCAGTCATCTGCAACTCTCCCCTGAGCGTCTGGTTTTGCAGTCCTGTTTCAGGGGCGGGCCAGTGGTCCGCCCCCAAGGACTGGCTAGCTTGCAGGGGTTAGATCACCCCCAGCAAAGATCCGTGCCTTCCTCGACCGAGATCGACTCGACGCCGTCAACCGGCTGATCGGTGACAAGCGCTACTCCGGTGTCAAAGAATTCCTTGCCTTCCGTGTTCTCTGGCAGGGTGCCATCGGCAGCATAGGCCGCAATCGCCTCGATCCCCAGCGATGCCATCAGCAGCGGATATTGCTGCGATGTGGCACCGATCACACCATCGGCCACGTCGGCCACACCCGGGCAACCGCCATCAACCGACACGATCAGCACATCTTCCTGACGACCAACCGCCACCAACGCCTCATAAGCGCCGGACGCCGCAGGTTCATTGATGGTGTAGACGACGTTGATGTCGGGATCGATCGCCAAGCAATTTTCCATCGCCGTCCGCCCGCCTTCTTCGTTGCCGGCTGTCACCTCATTGCAGATGATCCGCTCATCGGTTTCGTCACCCCAGCGCGACGGATCGCCCAGATCAATGCCGAACCCTTGCAGGAAACCCTGGTCACGCAGCACGCCGACCGTTGGCTGGCTGATTGCCAGATCAAGCATCGCGATCTTGGCGTCAGCCGCGGCATCGCCAAGGGCACCGGCCGCCCACTGACCGATCAATTCACCGGCAAGGAAATTGTCGGTGGCAAACGTCGCGTCGGCGGCATTAATCGGGTCGAGCGGTGTATCCAGCGCGATCACCAGCAAACCGGCCTCGCGGGCCGCCTCGACCGATGGAACAATGGCCGCCGTATCAGAAGCGGTAATCAGAATACCCGACGCGCCATTGGCGATGCAGGTTTCAATGGCCGCCACCTGCGCCTCATTATCGCCGTCGATCTGACCGGCATAAGAATTCAGCGTGATGCCCAGTTCCGCCGCTTTGGCCTCGGCTCCTTCACGCATTTTGACGAAGAACGGGTTGGTATCAGTCTTGGTGATCAAACAGGCCGATGTGCCATGAGCATCGGCCATGGCCGACCCGGCAGTTGTCATGCCAACAAGCGCAGTTCCAATTAGCAGTCTTTTCATAATTTCCTCCCAGAAACGCGGTTTTTGGTGAGGGAAGCCCCCTCCCCGACACGCCCGGATTTATCGGGCGAATGTCTCTACCCAACGCGATTCTCACGAACCTGTCAATTAATTAGTTAACTTTCCTTATTAATTGAAACCATGTAATGTAACGGTTGGAGGATGCCCGATGACACGCGGCCATGACATTCCCGACATAAGGTCAATCAGCGCAGGGCTGAGCCAGAAGGGCGTGCGTGATCATAACGAACGGCTGTTGTTGTCCCTGCTCCAGCGGCACGGCGACATGCCCGGCAGCGATCTGGCGCGACGGGCCGGCCTGTCACCGCCTACGGTGTCGGCCATCCTCAAACGGCTTGAAAATGACGGGCTTCTTGAACGCGGCGAACCGCAACGCGGCAAGGTCGGCAAACCATCCGTCCCGATGAAACTGTCTCCCGGCGGGGTTCTGTCATTCGGCCTCAAAATCGGCAGACGGTCCGCCGATCTGCTGGTCATGGATTTCGCAGGCCGGATCAGGCACCAGCGCCAGACCACCTATCCCTACCCCATGCCAGAGGATGTCTTTGGGTTCGTGGCCGACAGCGTGGCAGACATCACCACCCTGCTTGGCCCGCGAGCTGCAGCCCGTATTTGCGGCATCGGTGTCGCCGCCCCGTTCGAGATGTGGAACTGGAGCGACCTGACAGGGCGCGCCGCCGAAACATTTTTGTCATGGAAAAACATAGACATCCGTAGCCGGATCGCACAGATCACCAGTCTGCCCGTTCTGATCGTCAATGATGCCACCGCCGCCTGCCAGGCCGAACATGTCTATGGCCGGGGCAAAGCCTTCCGCGATTACGCGTATTTCTTTGTCGGGGCGTTTGTCGGCGGGGGCATTGTTCTGAACCATTCTGTCTTTGAAGGGCGCCAAGGCAATGCCGGTGCCCTGGGATCCCTGCGCAGCATTGGACCAGACGGGAAAAACCGGCAACTGGTCGATACGGCCTCACTTCATCTGCTTGAGGCACGATTGAAAAAGGCAGCCATCGACCCCGCCCTCCTTTGGCAATCGCCGCAGGACTGGGGTGCATTCACAGATCACGTCGATCCCTGGCTGGACCAGACCGGGTTGGAACTGGCCAAGGCCAGCCTGTCGACCTGCGCCGTGATTGACTTTGAGGCGATCCTGATCGACGGGGCCTTTCCAAGTGCGGTACGCGGCGATCTGGTTGAACGGGTCCGGCATCACATCAGGGATCAGGACACGCGCGGCCTGATCCTGCCCACCATTGAAAGCGGCAATATCGGCGGCAATGCACGGGCCATAGGCGCGGCCTGCGGACCGGTTTTTTCGCAGTATTTCCTGAATACGAACGCCGGGCTGGCGGTCGCGTAAGGCGCGCGACAACATCGCGCGCCTCATTTCCGATCACTTCAGATCAGGCGATGTCGAACCGATCAAGGTTCATCACCTTGGTCCATGCCGCCACGAAATCACCGACAAACCGACCCTGCGCATCGTCCTGCGCATAGACTTCCGCCAAGGCACGCAATTGGGAGTTCGACCCAAAGACCAGATCAACCCGGGTCGCTGTCCACTTGACGTCACCTGACTTGCGATCACGGCCTTCGAACACATCTTCATGTTCAGAGGCCGGCACCCATTCCGTGCCCATATCCATCAGATTGGTAAAGAAATCAGTGCTCAACGTATCGGTCTTATCCGTAAACACCCCATGCGAGGCATCACCGACATTGGCCCCCAGCATACGCAGGCCACCGACCAGCACGGTCATCTCCGGAGCGGTCAGGGTCAGCAATTGGGCACGATCCAGCAGCAGCTTTTCGGCTGGCACCGTGTAGGTGTCTTTCAGATAGTTGCGGAACCCGTCAGCGGCAGGCTCAAGAACAGCAACCGACTCCACATCAGTTTGCTCTTGCGTCGCATCCGTCCGGCCCGGCGTGAAGGGAACCGTGATCGCATGACCAGCATTCTGCGCGGCCTGCTCAACCGCAGCACACCCACCCAGGACAATCAGGTCGGCCATCGACACAGCCTTGCTGCCGGATTGCCCATCATTGAACTTTGACTGGATGCCCTCCAGCACGCCCAATACCTTGGCCAGTTGATCGGGCTGATTGACCTCCCAATCCTTTTGCGGCTCAAGCCGGATTCGTGCACCATTTGCGCCGCCACGCTTGTCAGACCCGCGGAAGGTCGAGGCAGAGCCCCAGGCCACGCCAACAAGCTGTGAAATCGACAGGTCAGACGCCAAAATCTGCGCTTTCAGGTCTGCGATGTCGCTGTCATCAATCAGATCATGATCGACAGGCGGGATTGGGTCCTGCCACAGCAATTCTTCCTCTGGCACTTCTTCACCCAGATACAGGGTCTTGGGGCCCATATCGCGATGGGTCAGCTTGAACCATGCACGCGCAAACGCATCTGCGAACTCGTCCGGGTTCTCGTGATACCGGCGCGAGATTTTCTCATAAGCCGGGTCCATACGCATCGCCATATCGGCGGTGGTCATCATCAGCTTGACCGGCTGACCAGAGCCATCGACCTGCGGGGCATGGTCATCCGCACCCAAATCCTTGGCCTCCCACTGGTTGGCACCGGCGGGGCTCTTGCTCAGCTGCCAGTCATAGCCGAACAGCACATCGAAATACCCCATATCCCATTTGGTCGGGTTCGGCGTCCATGGGCCCTCAATGCCGCTGGTGGTCGCATGAACACCCCTGCCGCTTTCAAAGCCGTTGGTCCAACCCAGACCCATCTGATGGATCGGCGCACCTTCCGGCTCGACCTCAACCATCAACGGATCGCCCGCACCATGCGCCTTGCCAAATGTATGGCCACCCGCCACCAATGCGACGGTTTCCTCGTCATTCATCGCCATCCGCTCGAACGTGTCACGAATATCGCGAGCCGACGCCAACGGATCAGGATTGCCATTTGGACCTTCGGGATTGACGTAAATCAGGCCCATCTGCACGGCCGCAAGCGGGTTCTGCAACTCACGCTCTCCGCTATAGCGGCTGTCGCCCAGCCACACATCTTCCTCGCCCCAATAGACGTCCTCTTCCGGCTCCCACACATCAGCGCGGCCACCAGCGAAACCAAAGGTTTCGAACCCCATGGATTCAAGCGCCACATTCCCCGTCAGGATAAACAGGTCAGCCCATGAAATCTGGTTGCCGTATTTCTGTTTGATAGGCCAAAGCAGACGGCGCGCCTTGTCGAGGTTGCCGTTATCCGGCCAGCTGTTAAGCGGGGCAAAGCGCTGTTGTCCAGTCGATCCACCACCACGACCATCAGCGGTTCGGTAGGTCCCGGCACTATGCCAAGCCATGCGGATAAAGAACGGACCATAATGGCCATAGTCGGCAGGCCACCAATCCTGACTGTCCGTCATCAGCGCGGTCAGGTCTTTCTTCAGCGCCTTCAGATCAAGCTTCTTGAACTCTTCGGCATAGTTGAAATCCGGCCCCATCGGATCGGATTTGGGTGAGTTCTGGTGCAGGATCTTCAGGTTCAGCTGATTTGGCCACCAATCCTTGTTTGAACGCACTGCATTGGTCGTATTGATCGCCCCGCCATGCATAACCGGGCATTTGCCGACATCACTTCCGTCCATTTCTCTCTCCGATCCTGTTGTTGGGCTGCGCTGCAAACGAGGCCTCGCAAATCGGCCACATCGCTGCAGCATTGCTTTACTATGTTTCGTTTGTACCAAGTTTGTTTCATTAGTTTAAGTTGAATCTCCTGATTGGCGCCATAAGATCACCTTATGAAAAACCTGACCCTCAAACAGTTCCGCTATTTCGAGGCCTTGGCAAAGCACGGGCATTTCGGACGCGCATCCGAGACGTGCGCAATCTCGCAGCCGGCCCTGTCCATGCAGATCAAAGAGCTTGAGGAAACACTGGGCACGCAACTTTTCGAACGCGGCGCACGGCAGGTGCGCCTGACCCGCTTTGGCGAGGAGTTCGCGCAGCGGGTCCGCGATATTCTGCGCGCAGTGGATGAGCTTGGCGATCTGGCCCGGGCATCCGGGCAGGCACTCGCCGGACGGCTGCGGCTTGGTGTCATCCCTACCATCGCCCCTTATCTGCTGCCCGCCATCATCGGGCGCCTAACCCATCAATTTCCGGATCTTGATCTGCATGTGCGCGAAACACTGACGCCAAAACTGCTTCAGGAACTGGCGGAAGGAAGGCTCGACACCGCTATCGTCGCCCTGCCCGTCTCTGAACCCGCATTTGAAGAGGTTGCACTCTTTTCCGAGGATTTTGTGCTGGTCCGACCGGACAGCGATTCAGGAAACCCGATCCCCAACGGGGAAACACTGCGCCAGATGCGGCTGTTGTTGCTGGAGGAAGGCCACTGTTTTCGCGATCAGGCACTGTCATTCTGCAACCTGCAATCGGGTCTCCCGCGCGATGGTCTGGACGGCAGCTCATTGTCCACGCTAGTGCAAATGGTCGGCGCCGGTATCGGCGTCACTCTGATCCCCGAAATGGCCGTGCCGGTTGAAACCGGAACCGCCCGGGTCGATGTCGCACAGTTTGACAGGCCCAAACCATCACGCACCATCGGGATGATCTGGCGCAAAACCAACCCGCTGGCCCAACAACTGGCGCAAGTCAGCGAAGTGGTAAGGCAAGCCGCCGAAACACAAAGGCGTTAGTCGACTCCCCAACCGCAAGCGGTATGCAGATCCTGCGAAAAGCCAACCGCACCCTTGGCATTCAAATGGTCGATGTCACGGAACAAAGACAAGTCCGTGACATGGGTCCGCGCGTCCCAATACTGGCCTCCAACGCGCGCTGCCTCGCTTTCGAAGAATGCAATCATCTCTGCGTGGCCGTTCGATGGCCAAGCCTCGCGCGCCGCGGCATAAGCGGGCGATACCGGAAAGGTCACGAAACAGATGCGCGCGCCCTGCCCCGCCAGAAAATCCACAAGCGCACGATACTGTTCCTGTCCTATAGCCACTTGATCGGGCCGCGCCACGCGATGCGACCCGATCCGCATACGGGCATCGCGCATCTGAAGACGCGGCAAATCAAGCGACAGATCGCCAGACGACAACAATGACCCCGCTGGCGTCTGCTGAACGGTCGACCGCAACTGCCCGCCATTTTCGAAGTATGACGTCCAATACGCCAATAACTGCGGGCGGTGACGCGGTGTCGCAGCCAGTAGCATGGGTGTCTTCTCTTCCAATACGGCGGGTGCAGCGTTCAGGCGATAGGGAGCAAACAAATGCGGATCTGCCTGCAAGATCACCCGCTCAGGTGCGTGATCCGCAAAATAATGACGCGCCTTGATCAACATATCGGCGATATTTTCCGACGGATATGCCAGATTGATGAACCCTTGCTGCGCATCAAACCCGCGGGCCACGTGACTGTCACCAAAGGCGACGTCAGCACTCGCCGTGGCTTCCAGTAGCGCCAGATGCTGCGGGCGATTGTCCTGCGGGGCCACTTGCGCGCGCACCAGCATCTCGGTCGCGACAGTCACAATAAGCAGTGTCATGCCGAAGCACACCACCAAGATCCGCAGCGCCACGGCGGACGTGGCGGGTCGCACCTCAGAACTGGAAATAGATGAACGCATAACTGCCACTCGCATAAATGTTGAACAGAGCAAAGGCCGCCAGCGTCCCGCCCAAACCGTACCACACCGTCTGGCGCGGCCCTTCGCGCAACCCGCTGACGATCTGCAGGGCGTTCGGCGCCACAAAGCACAAAACTGCTGCAAACAGAACCATCACGATCAGCTGCGGTGCATCCGCAAAGATCGTCAGTGCCAGCGCATCTGCGGAATGATTGCCGAACATCGCCCCCAAGACCGACAACCCCTGCCCGATCCCGTCAGCACGAAAGAACACCCAGGCAATCACCACCGCCAGAAAGGTCAGCGCATAGCCAACGCCGCGCGGTAGGATACCGGGCAGATGTCGGCTCCAGACGTGATTGACCGTCAGATACAACCCGTGCAGCGCACCCCACATGACAAACTGCATCCCCGCCCCGTGCCAAAGACCGCCCAACAACATGACGATCCACAAATTGGCATAGCGCCGGATGGGGCCGCGCCGATTTCCTCCCAACGGAAAATACAGGTAGTCCCGCAGGAAGGCAGAAAGAGTCATATTCCAGCACCGCCAGAATTCTATGATGCTCTGTGATTTGTATGGCGAGCGAAAGTTCTCGGGCAGAACCAATCCAAACATCAGCCCAAGCCCCAGCGCCATATCAGTGTATCCCGAGAAATCGAAATAGATCTGGAATGTATAGCACAGCATCCCCAACCAGCTTTCAGCCATGCTAAGCGGGATGCCCAGACTGTCCGTCAGAAACATGGTATCGGCCCCGACGGCAAGGGTGTCGGCGATCAGCACTTTCTTGGCCAGACCAATGCAGAACAGCAGCGCACCCGCCGCGACATCCTCGGTCCGAAATGCGGCGAATCTTTTGTCACTCAGTTGCCCGATCAATTGGCTGTGATGCACAATCGGTCCAGCAATCAACTGCGGAAAAAACGTAATGAAGAAAGCATATTGCAGGGCATCACCGGGGCGCGCCTTGCCCTGATAGATATCAACAAGATAGGCAATCTGCTGGAACGTGAAAAAGGAGATGCCAAGCGGCAGCGCAATGGCCGCTAGACCAATCGACGTGCCCGATATCGCCTCCAGCATTTCAGCAAAGAAGCCAGCATATTTGAACCAGCCGAGCAGGCCAAGGTTCAACATGACGCCGATCACAAGGGTTAACTTTCGACCTTCGCGGTGAATGGTCAGCGCAAGCAGAAAATTTGCAAGCACACTACCGACCAGCAACAGCACATAAGGCGGATAATGCCAGCCGTAGAAAACAAGCGACGCCAACACCAGAAAGCCCAGACAGGCTCGCAAGCCAAAAAGCCGGCGAGTCAGAAATGCGCCACTGATCACGAAGGGCAGAAAGCCCAGTAGAAACGTCAGTGACGCAAACAGCATGCGGTGTGCCTACTCGGCTGGCGGCGTTACAGGTGATTGACGTCTTGAAGGTCGAATTCGGCGCCAGATCTTGATCAACGGCGTGATGTAAAGTCCAAACAGGGACCGGTACTCGTGCATCTCTTCATCATCAATACCAAACTTCATCCGCTCGTCATGGCGGGGCAGATACAAGGTACCAAACAACTTATCCCAGAAAGAGAAAATATGACCAAAATTGGTATCGTAGTGCTCTGGCGATTTGCTGTGATGCACCTGATGCTGAGCAGGGGAGATAAAGATACGGTTCCAGAAATCACCGTAGGAAATCCAGACATGGCTGTGGCGTAGGTTGTAGCCGGCAACCCGCCACAGCCAGACACCCAGCAACGTACCGAATATGTTGATCGATGACACGTTCAGCCCGAAAACATATTGCCAGACAACAATGCCTAGACCGATCACGATGGCGGAAACGAGTGCCCCAAAAATTGCTTCCAATGGATGGCGCCGCAATGCCGTGGCTGGTGTCATCACTTCAGCGGAATGATGCACCTTGTGCAGTTCCCACAGAATCGGAACCTTGTGCTTAAGATAGTGAGCATAGGTGGCACTGAAATCCCAAAGCAGCACCAGATAGATAGAACACAAGACACGTTCGGTCATCGTGATGTCGCCATCTGCAGGTTGAAGCCCAATCGCTTCAACAAGGCTGCTGACAATAACGGCAACAATTGTCGGACTGATCACAGCAGAAATCGCGATAACGAACAACACGATCTGGTTGATGCCGAACACTGCATAGTCAAGTTTAGCCGATTGATGCAGGAAAATCCTGCGCGGAAACAGCATCGCGAACACACGGCGTACGGATGGGATACGACCTTTTGATTTTCGCGATAGCCGCACGACAACAACAATGGTGGCAATCACCAAGGCTACGATAAGTGGCACAATACTTAAAAAGTGCCCATGATCGAACAGTACGCCACCCGTCAGTTCCCAAATTTTCTTCAGAAATTCGACTGTCGTTTCCATTACAATTCTCGACATCTGGATGGCTATATTTGTTGAATTCTCTATTTCTGTATTGTGACCCAATCAAGGCAAGGTCATGACAATCCCTCGGTCACACAGCCATTGGGTCAGGTCTGCGGACAATAGCCTAAGGCAGACCGCAACCGCGACAGTCTGCCGCGCTGTCTGCCTATGATAAATGCAACAACAAAAGAGCAACTATACTCGAGGGCTACAATCAATCAGAAATTCGGCTTCATCTTGAACAATGAATTGGCGCACCCGAGAGGATTCGAACCTCTGGCCTCTGCCTTCGGAGGGCAGCGCTCTATCCAGCTGAGCTACGGGTGCCTGTCGCCCAACTAGCATCGTCGCAGTCCTGCTGCAATGCCCAAACGCGGGTAGGCAAAACCTGACTTGCGCTATGACGCCGCCGGGCCATAATCGCGACGTGCATCTCTCTATTTCTAAATGCACAAGACAGACCATTTTGAGTACCAATTTTTGGAGCAATGATATGAGTAAGACAGCCCACGGGATGTCCCGTTACGATCTGTTTTTGAACGAATGCCTCAAGCACCACGCAACCAATGACCCAAGCCCGCTACCGCAGGTTTTTGGCTATCTCGGCCATCCCAACCCGGTGACCGGTAATCTGACCAAGGAACATATTGTCAATGCGTTCGACAGCCTTGTCGAAACGATGCGGACTGCGAAAGTTGATGATGGCGATGCCGATGCCGGCATGACCTTTTTCGGCCAGTTCATCGACCACGACATCACGCTTGATACAACCAGCGCCATTGGTACGGCGATTGATCCGCGGTCGATCCGCAATGTCCGCACGCCGAACCTTGATCTTGATTGCGTCTATGGTGACGGGCCCGAGGCCTCGAACTATCTTTATTCCCACGCCGAAGGGACAGAAAATTTCCTGCTCTTTGGCCGCAAGGATAACCCTTACGATCTGGCGCGGAACTGCAAAGGCACCGCCCTAATCGGCGATTTCCGCAATGACGAAAACATCCTCGTCAGCCAGATCCAGGGGGCGTTCGTCTGCCTGCACAACATTCTGATGACGCATATCCACGAAGGCAAGGATGAAGCACATGACATCGCCAACTGCGCCCAGATGGGCGTGCGCCGCGATGTCTGGCACGACATCCTGCCGCCAAAACTGCAGGATTTCGAACAGGTTCGCCGGTTCATCCGGTTGCATTATCAGTGGCTCGTGCTGCATGAATTCCTGCCATCCTTCGTGGATCAGGACGATATCAACCATGCGCTCGACCATGATATCTTCCCCGATGGGCCGATGATGCCCGCCGAGTTTTCGGTGGCGGCCTACCGGTTTGGCCATGCCACCGTGCAGCCGGAATATGTGCTGCGCAAAGGCGAGGCAGCACTTGATCTCTTTGCCCTGCGCGGCTTTGGCCCGCGTGATCCTGGTGCCACGATCGAAATGGATCAGTTCTTTGGTGCGCATGCACAAAAGGCGCTGCCGGTCGGCACCAAAATGGCCGAAACCCTGTTTGAGCTGCCCGACAATATCGTCGGCTCCGGCCTGAAATGGGGTGATCATGACATCCCGGTCGCACAGGCCAAAAAGCTTGCCTTGCGCAACATCCTGCGTGACCGGACGGCGATGCAAATCCCGTCAGGTCAGCAAATGGCGCATAAGCTGGGGCTGCATGTCCTGAAAACGCCCAAAGTGCTGAAAGACCATCACATCGACAAGACCCCGCTCTGGTTCTACTGCCTGCAAGAAGCGCAGGAAAAGGGCAACGGTCGCCTGACAGGTGTCGGTGGCAAGATCGTGGCCTCTGTCTTTGTGCGTCTGCTTCGGCAAGACCCAGAAAGCATCCTGAACCTGCACGGGTTCGAACCCTGGTCAGGCTTTGGCGACAAATGCACCATGGCGAATGTCATGAAGTTCGTCGAAAAGCACCGCGATCACGTCAAGAACCGCGAAGACCTCTACTGCGGTCCAGAGCAATACTAAACAATCGGATGCGCGTTCCGGCGCGCATCCAAACCGGCCTGGTCTGCCGGATTTTTCCACTCTCTCAGGACCGATCCCGCTGACTATGGCAAAGCACCGGTTTTCAATATATTCAATGGGCCATTCAAGCAGCGGACAACGTGTTGGCGCCGCAAAATCGCGTTAAACGCAAACCGACCGCCGCCTGTCCAGAGAGGGACGCCCAAAATGATCGCTTATGTCACGGTCGGTGCTGACGACATCGCGCGCGCGGAACGGTTCTACTCCGCCTTACTGCCAAAACTCGGCTACCAGCTGGAAAAATATCACGGCGACCTGAGTTACATCTTGCCCCGCCAGCCCGGTCAGTCAGCGGCCCCGCCGGATTTCTACGTCAAATCACCCTTCAATGGACGCCCTGCCTCAGCCGGGAACGGAACGATGATCGCGTTCGAGGCATCAAGCCAACAAAAGGTGCGCGACCTTCACGCAGCAGCACTTGCCGCCGGGGGAATTGATGAGGGGCAGCCGGGTTTTCGCGCCTCATACGGCCCGCAATTCTATGTGGGCTACCTGCGTGACCCGCATGGCAACAAGATCGCCCTATTCTCCAGCAACCCTGACGATCCGGGACGTGACGGATAGCACTGCGCTTAGGCGGTGAACGCTGCCCCTTTACCGCCGCCCCTTACCCAAACAACTCGTGGCACAGCTCAAGCGCGTCGATCAGCACGTCCACTTCCTCGGTCGTGTTATACATCCCGAACGATGCCCGGCAGGTCGCCCCCACCCCCATATGTTCCATCAATGGCATCGCGCAATGGGTCCCGGCGCGCACTGCGACGCCCTTTTTGTCCAGCACGGTCGAGATGTCATGGGCATGGGCCGCCCCCTCCAAGGTGAAGGAGAATATCGCGCCTTTGGTGGCTGACACGCCCTGCACATTCAGCCAGTTCAACCCGTCCAGACGGTCGCGGGCATAATCACGCAAGCCCCGTTCATGCGCGGCGATCTGATCCATCCCCGCATCCATCATGTATTCCAGCGCAGCACCAAGCCCAATGGTCTGGACGATCCCCGGTGTGCCCGCCTCGAACTTCATCGGCGGGTCGTTCCAGGTCACCTCATCCCGCGTCACATCGCGGATCATGTCACCACCGCCCATGAACGGGCGCATCTCGGCCATCCGCTCTTTGCGGACATAGATCGCGCCGGACCCGGAAGGTCCATAAAGCTTGTGGCCGGTGATCGCAAAGAAATCACAGCCAATATCCTGCACATCAACCGGCATATGCACCGCCGATTGGCTGCCATCGACCAGCACCGGAACACCCTTGGCATGGGCACCAGCCGTGATCGCCTTCACATCCACAACCGTGCCCAGCACATTGGACATGTGGGTCACGGCCACCAGTTTCGTCCGCGGGCCGATGGCATCAATCACCTTTTGCGGGTCCAGATCGCCATTGGCATCCACATCGACCCACTTGATCACGGCGCCTTGCCGTTCGCGCAGGAAATGCCAGGGCACGATATTGGCGTGATGTTCCATGATCGACAGAACAATCTCATCACCGGGTTCAAACCGGGGCATAGCCCAACCATAGGCGACCATATTGATGCCCTCTGTCGTGCCGGAGTTGATGATAATCTCATTCTCGGACCGCGCATTCAAAAAGCGGGCAATGATCCCCCGCACGCCTTCATATCGCTCGGTGGACAGGTTGCTCAGGTAGTGCAGACCGCGATGAACATTGGCGTACTCATCGGCATAGCCACGAGTGACCGCATCAATGACAACCTGCGGTTTCTGGGCAGAGGCACCATTGTCGAGATAAACCAGCGGCTTGCCATTCACCTCGCGTGAAAGGATCGGGAAATCAGCGCGGATCTTGGCCACATCATAGGTCATATCGTTCCTCCGGACAGCGATACGCCCACCATTGCCAGTATGATTAGGGCGACCACGCCAACGCCAAAAAGGGACAACACAAACGCGACAAAGGATTTGCCCAAGCTGTTGAACTCATGCAGGACGTTGATGAAATTCAGAAAACACCACAACAAGGCACCTAGCGCGACCATCCCGAACAGCAATCCTATCTGAGGACTGATCAGGATCAGACCGATCTGGATGACCTCAAGTGTCAGATTGATCGCATGAAACCAGACAATGATCGTCAGGGTCGCGTGCAAATCACCGATGCCATCCATGATCTGTCCGGCGAAATAGGTGCCATACACCATCAGAACCATGAAAAGCCCCAGAACGCCGGTCAAGGCCCACGGGCTCAGCGTCAGTGGACTTGGCGGCGCATTGTCAGGAACAGGCGAGATCACCTGCATCAGCGCCAGCAAAAGCACATTGAGGATCACGATCAGCGCAAGACCCATCCACAAGGTGCGCATGTCGATGCGCAAATCAATGGCCTTGCGGGCCATGTCAGCCGGTTCCAGCAAACTCATCCAGACGGCCCGCATCCAGCTTTGGAAATCAACACTCATGGTCTGCTTTCCGCCTCGCGCAAGGATTGGAACCAAATCACCAGAAATCCGATCACCCAGATCGCCCCGACAATATTGGTCTGTTGTCCGGGGCCAATAAACCCGGCGGTCAGCCCGTGCAACAGAAGAACAGGGACCGTTGCCAACATACTCCAGAACAAGGCGATACGCGCACCATACCAGTCGCCCTGTCCGCCAAGCGCCTTGGCAATCATATGGGTGATCGCCGCAAGGAAGTATAAGAACAGCGGCCAGATCATGATCCAGGCCAGAAACTCATAAGCCATAAGCCGGGTCAAATCCGGCGCCTCGGCCCCTGGCGGCAGGTCGAAACCGGCCGCCGTACGTGACAAACGCGGCCACTGGGCCACAAAGATCAGGAAACAGGCGATCATCAGATAGGCAATCGCCCGATCCTCCCGCCTGCCCTGATCCAGAATGCTGCGGATCACAGCACGCGGCGCGCGCCAAGTGCGCACGATGTCACTTGTGACAGGCATCAGGTGTGACGCGCCAACCAGCCTTCCAGCCGGTCCCGCAGGTCATCCGCCAACGCCTCATCCTCGATCTCCTCCAGCGCCTCGGCAACAAAGGCCAGGGTCAACAGGCTCTGCGCATCCTTCTCGGGCAGGCCGCGCGAGCGCAGATAGAACAACGCCTCCTCGTCAATCGCGCCCGACGTGGAGCCGTGCGAACAGGCCACATCATCGGCATAGATCTCCAACTCCGGCTTTGCCAGAAACTGGCTGTCGTCATCCAGAAGCAGCGACTGGCTGATCTGATAGCCATCGGTTTTCTGGGCACCGGCCTTCACCAGGATCTTGCCCTGAAACACGCCCGTCGCCCCATTGCGCAGCACTTTCTTGAACACCTGACGGCTTTCGCAATTCACTGCGTCATGGGTGATGAAAACGGTATCATCATGATGAAAATCGCGGCCATCACCAACACAGGCGCCAGCCACATGGGCCACAGCCTCATCCCCGACAATCTCGATAATACAATCGTTGCGGGTCAGCACACCGTTAAAGGTCAGCGTAAAGGACTTGAAAGTCGACCCCGCACCAATCCTTGCGAAACAATGGGTTACAGCGCGACGTTCATGGTCGCGACCTTGCGCACGGACATGATGGAACGTCCCCCCATCCGCCACCTCGACCTCCAGTTGCTTGGAAAAACGGGCCGCCGCCGGTCCGGTTTCCAGCAAGGTCACTTCGGCCCCTGCTTCAACCTTGACCACATTATGCAGGATCGCGTCCGACGCCACATCCTGATGCAGATAAATCAGGTTGATCGGCTTGGATACCTTCGCCGTCGCGCGGATCACCACACCATCACTGGCAAAGGCGGTATTCATCGCGGCAAAGGGGCGGTTCACCGGGGTCTGACCCCTCGCTTCAAGCACGCCATAAACGTCCTTGACCCAATGAATATCGGCCGCCATCGCATCGGCCAGACGCTCAATCTCGACACCCTCGCCGCTCAGATCATCAGACGCATCTGCATCAAAGACACCATCGACAAACACAACCCGTACACGATCCACCGCATCAAACAGCGGGCTTTCATCACTGTGAAACAGCGCGGCCTCGGGCGCTTCCGGGGCATTCAGCGACGTCGGATCGGTATATTTCCAATACTCGTCGCGCTTGCTCGGCAGACCCATCGCCTGCAACCGTGCCAGCGCATCAGCACGCGCGGCATTGGCCCAACCGGCCCCGTCCGGCATGGTCAATCGCGCCAGCCGGGCCTCTGTCACATCCGCTTTTAGTTTCGCCAGCGCCATCAGGCCACCTCTGCCAGAATATCGGCATAGCCGTTGTTCTCGACCTCAAGCGCCAGTTCGGGACCGCCCGTTTTTACGATGCGACCATCGGCCATGATATGCACCACATCGGGCTGAATATGATCCAGCAGACGCTGATAATGGGTGATCACCAGAAACGACCGGCCTTCGGACCGCAGGGCGTTCACACCTTCGGCCACCAGCTTCATCGCATCGACATCCAGCCCTGAATCGGTCTCGTCCAGAATGCACATCTTGGGTTCCAGCATTGCCATCTGCAGAATTTCGTTGCGCTTCTTCTCACCACCGGAAAAGCCCACATTGACCGGACGCTTCAGCATATCGGCATCAATCTTCAGACTCTTGGCCTTGGCACGGACTTCTTTCAGAAAATCGCCGGCGCTCAACTCTTCCTCACCACGGGATTTCCGCTGGGCATTCACCGCCGTGCGCAGAAACGTCATGTTGCCCACACCGGGTATTTCGACCGGATACTGAAACGCCAGAAACAGACCTGCCGCGGCGCGCTCTTCCGGCTCCATATCCAGAAGATCAGCACCTTCCAGCTGGGCCGACCCATCCGTCACCTCATACCCGTCCTTGCCCGACAGCACATAGGACAAGGTGGATTTGCCAGACCCGTTGGGACCCATGATGGCATGTACCGATCCGGGTTCGATCTTCAGATCCACACCATTGAGGATCTGCTTGTCTTCTTCTTCCAGTTTGACCTTCAGGCCTTTGATATCCAGCATTCTTTTCTCCTCAATACGTATATGTTTCGGTCACGGCAAAAACCTTCGCGCGGACGGGTCCGGCAAAGGCTGCGTGGAATAAATTTTCAGGGGTCAGAGACTGATTGTCACGTCCCGAAAGACCAGCGACATCGGCACTGTCTGTGCGCGCACGGTCTCGACATATTCCGGCGAATAGACAATCGCCAGTTTGTCCGGATAGGCCCACATCAGATTGTGACCTGCCACAAACATCAGCACTGCGCCGGCCACCTGTGCCACGCGCAACACCATCTTGCGATGATGCATCAGCGCCGCCAGCGTCAGCATAACAAGAAGGCTGAGCAGTATGTCGGTAAAGATCGAGGCATCGGTCACCTCGGTCATTCCCAGATAACGAATGCGCAGCGCCTGCCCGGCCATCATGGCCACGCCACCAATGATCAACGACACCAGAATTTTGGAGATATTGATCTTGCTGCGCTTGACGGTCTGCCGGATCTCTTTTTGCGATGTGTGCTTGGGCACATGCATCTTCAGTTCGGGATCGTAATAGGCGTTGTTGCGCGGATTGTTGATGCGCTTCACCCGCGCATTGAAATCGTTGATGTCGTATTTTCGCGCCATCTATCGGTCCGCCATCCCTACTCAGGATGCAGTGTCCCACCCAATCGGGGCGGAAACGGGGCCGCGCGGTGACGGACCCGCGACGATATCGGTGCGAAATCGTGCGCATGACCTAGCCGACAGAGCCTTCCAGCGAAATCGCCACAAGCGCCTGTGCTTCCATGGCAAATTCCATCGGCAGCGCCTGCAGCACTTCCTTGCAGAACCCGTTCACGACCAGCGCCACAGCCTCTTCCTCATCCATGCCGCGCTGACGGCAATAGAACAGCTGATCGTCATCGACCTTCGATGTGGTCGCCTCATGCTCCACCCGGGATGAGTTATTCTTCACCTCGATGTAAGGCACCGTATGCGCACCACATTTATCGCCGATCAGCAGGCTGTCACACTGGGTATAATTGCGCGAATTCTTCGCCTTCGGATGCATCGACACAAGGCCACGATAGGTATTCTGCGCCTTGCCCGCAGAAATCCCCTTGGACACAATCCGCGACTTGGTGTTCTTGCCCAGATGGACCATCTTGGTGCCCGTATCGGCCTGCTGCATATTGTTGGCAATGGCGATGGAATAAAACTCACCCTGGCTGTCATTGCCCCGCAAAATGCAGCTTGGATATTTCCAGGTAATCGCCGACCCGGTCTCCACCTGCGTCCACATCACCTTTGACCGGTCACCCCGGCAATCGGCACGCTTCGTCACAAAATTATAGATCCCGCCGACACCGTTCTCATCGCCCGGATACCAGTTCTGTACGGTGGAATACTTCACCTCCGCATCTTCCTCGACGATGATCTCGACAACGGCAGCATGTAGCTGGGCCACATCACGCTTTGGCGCAGTACAGCCTTCCAGATAGGACACATGAGACCCTTTGTCAGCGATGATCAGCGTGCGCTCAAACTGGCCGGTATTCTCCGCGTTAATGCGGAAATAGGTCGACAGCTCCATCGGGCAGCGGACCCCGGGCGGGACATACACAAACGACCCGTCCGAAAACACGGCAGAGTTCAGCGTGGCATAGAAATTGTCCGATGGCGGCACAACGGACCCCAAATATTTCTTCACCAATTCCGGATGCTTCTCAATCGCCTCGGAAATCGAACAGAAGATGACGCCCGCCTTCTCAAGCTCCGCCTGAAAGGTCGTGCCCACGGACACAGAGTCAAACACCGCATCCACAGCCACCTTGCGGCCTTCGGCGGGAATATCCTCAGCCCCTTCAACACCTGCCAGAATAGCCTGCTCTTTCAACGGGATACCCAGCTTGGCATAGGTCGCCAGCAGCTTGGGATCGACCTCATCCAGCGACTTTGGCTTCACTTCCATGCTCTTGGGGCGGGCATAGTAATAGATGTCCTGAAAATCGATATCGGGATAGCTGACCATGGCCCATGTCGGCTCCTCGATCTGCTCCCAGCGGGCAAAGGCCGACAGACGCCAATCGGTCATCCATTCGGGCTCATTATTCTTGTTTGAGATCAGACGCACGATATCGGTGTTCACGCCCTTGGGCGCATACTCCATCTCGATCTCGGTCTCCCAACCATGCTTATAAGCACCCGAGAGTTCCTTGACCGCATCAACCGTCTCCTGATCAACGCCCTCTTTGACTTCAACTGCATCCATCGCGTTCATCTCGACCTCTCTCAAGCTGCCCGCCTGCGGGCGCGTTTCTCTGTCCAGGCCTGCGCAAAGCGCATGACCTCATCCTCTGTTGTCTCCAGCCCCAGCGACACGCGCAGCGCACTCGCGGCAGCTTCATCATCCAGTCCCATGGCCTTCAAAACCCGGCTCACCTTCACCTTGCCTGATGAACAGGCCGATCCTGCCGAAACCGCAAACCCCGCCAGATCCATCGCCATGACTTGCGTCTCACCCTTCCACCCAGGGGTGGCAAAACAACTCGTGTTCGGAAGACGGCGACACCCTTTCCCGACAAAAATAGTCCTGTTTTCGGCAGCCTCAATAGCACTTTCTAGAATATTTCTAAGTTTCTCGATCCGGTCCCATTTTCCACCTGCCAGATCGGCCTGCGCGGCCTGCGCAGCAGCGCCCATACCGGCAATGGCGACCACATTCTCAGTGCCCGACCGGCGCCCCATCTCCTGCCCGCCACCTTTGATCTGCGCGGCCACGTCCGTACCGGCCGGAAAGATCAGCGCACCCACACCTTTCGGGCCACCAAATTTATGGGCCGACAAAAACACCATCCGCACGCCTGACCAGTTGAAGGCAAAGGGAATGCGACCAAACCCTTGTGTGATATCAGACACCGCCAATCCCTGCGGCAATTCCTGCACAATCCCTGTTTCCGAATTGGCCAGTTGCAGCACCGACGCGCCCGGATCGTCCACCTGCACGGCACCGTCCACAACCGGCAAAACCGGATCAACCCAGGCATGCACCGCATCATGTTCAATCGGTGCCGCCTTCAGCCCACGCCCCGCCAGCACCAGCGCTGCGGCCTCGGTCGCACCAGATGTAAACACCACATCCGCACCCGAGGCACCCACAGCCTCAGCCAGCTGCGCCCGCGCCTTCTCAACCAGCCCCTTTGCCGCACGCCCCTCGGCATGCACAGAGGACGGATTACCCACCACATCCATCGCCGCCAGCATCGCCGCCCTCGCCTCTGCCCGCAAAGGCGTCGTGGCGTTATGATCCAGATACACCCTCATCCCTTCTTCCGAGCAGAAATATCCCGGGGTCCGGGGCTGGCCCCGGCTAAACATGTCTCGCGGCGCAGCCGCACCTTTGGATCACGCCTCATCAACGACCTCGAACAGCGCAGGAACGGCCGGACAGGGGGCCAATTCATTGCCCACCACATCCGACAGGCGGGCCTGATGCAAAAACACATAGACATGGGCGCTTAACCCCTCCCACAACCGGTTGGTCATGGATTGGGCGCGGCTGCCAGAGGTCGCTCCCGACGCCCCTGCCCCCTTGTGCATGGCTGATACGGTCTCATCCACGGCACCCAGGATCTCTGACACCCGAATATCCGCCGCCGACCGGGCCAGACGATAACCGCCACCCGGGCCACGCACGGATTCAACCAGGCCGGCGCGGCGCAGCTTCACAAACAGCTGCTCCAGATACGGTAGTGAGATATCCTGACGCTTGGAAATCTCCGTCAGATTGACCAGGCCATCGCCCTCCTGCAAGGCCAGATCAGCCAGCGCCACCATCGCATAGCGGCCCTTTGTACTTAATTTCATGCCAGCCCCCTCGCGCGCGACACGCAATTTCATTGACGCCGCAGCCTCGCGTCATTACTTCACCGTGAACACAAGATTTGGGGTCATCCCCGAATTTAGAATCTTTCTAAAGTGCCTGAGCATTTTCGTCAACAATGCACTTGGGCCATAGCAGTGACGGATCAAGAATGCCCGAAGTCATCTTCCCCGGACCCGAAGGGCGCCTCGAAGGGCGCTACCACCCGCAAAAAGATCGGGATGCACCGATTGCCATCGTGCTGCACCCGCATCCGCAATTCGGGGGTACGATGAACAACCGGGTCGTCTACAACCTGCACTACGCCTTTTATAACATGGGCTTTACCGTGTTGCGGTTCAACTTCCGCGGTGTGGGGCGCAGCCAAGGCGAATATGATCAGGGGGTTGGTGAACTCAGCGATGCCGCCAGCGCGCTCGACTACCTGCAGTCGATGAACAACAACGCCAAACATTGCTGGGTGGCGGGCTTTTCATTTGGCGCGTGGATCGGCATGCAGCTCTTGATGCGGCGGCCCGAAATCACCGGGTTCATCTCGGTCAGCCCACCGGCAAATATGTACGACTTCAGCTTCCTCGCCCCCTGCCCGTCCTCGGGGCTGATCATCAACGGCTCAAACGACCGGGTCGCTCCGCCGCGCGACACAGTCAGCCTTGTCAACAAGCTGCACGAGCAAAAAGGGATCACGATCACCCATGATGAAATGGAAGGGGCCGGACATTTCTTCGAAGATCCATATATGGACCCAATGATTGACACAGTTAAGGCCTATGTCCGGCGGCGATTGACCGAAAACACGAGGTAGTCATGGCCGAATCCTATGTCGACAGAGTTGCCAATGAACTTGCCGATCTCGCCCTCGCGGATCAGGCAGCATCGGGTGATGTCGGGATCGTGGAAGAAATCGGCAAACTGCTTGGGGCATCCTCGCAAACCCTGCAAGAGACCTATCTGACCGCCGTGCGCGTCCGGCGGGCCGAAGCACGCGCGCGCGAACTGCTGGAGCGGCGGCAGGCCAACGGGTTCAAAAACGCACCACCGCCCAAGGCGGCACCGCTGCAAGGCCTGTCAGAAGAAGACAAGAAAGCCGCAGAGGCCGAAATCGAACGGAAGGCCGCAGAGACGACACCGGTCGACAACGCCAAGGCAGCCGCGGAAGAAGCCGCACGCGAAGCCGCCGAAATCGAGGCCGAGATCGCAGCCGTCGCGGCCCGCAAAGCCGAAGAAGAGGCAGCGAAAAAAGCCGCAGAGGAAGAAGCCCGCAAAGCCGCCGCCGCGCGCAAGGCAGAAGCGGAAAAAGCCGCCAAAGCCGAAGCGGAAAAGAAGGCCGCCGAAGCCGCAAAACCCGTTGTCGGCCCCTGGGATCTGGAAGACGACGCCGCATCGACACCCGCGCCCTCAGCCCCAGCCACTGCCACTGCCCCTGCCAAAAGCGAGCAGGCCGACAAATCCCCTGCCATGCCCAGACGTGTAACACGCTAATCAACGATCCAGTTCACTGGCTGGCATTCATTTTTTTGTGCCGTTCTATTCCTTTCCGTTGTGGTGCCATCCTATTGCGTCCCTTGGTCGTGCTGTCCCATTGCGTCCGCTGGTGGCGCCGTTCTATTCCGTCCTTTGGCCGTGCCGTCCTATTCCCTCCTCTGGTGATGCCGTTCTTTCTTTCTTTTGGTTGACCCGCAACCGAACGCCGCAAGCATCGGTGATGCACGCGATCTCGGCGGAGGCGATAAAACATCCCTGTTCTGCCGCACCCCTGCACAGACTAAGCTCACTCGACATCCTTGTCTGCGCCTGACCTCGCGCCCAAACCCCGTCGATCACAAACGAAGACGACGATGCCAGTTGCTTCGCCCCATATATGCTCTGTCTCGTCTTCTCCCTCCATCCCGCCATACACATTCAGCATATTGCAGTCGGTCCATATAACCTTCGATCACCATAGACTCGCATCGTTTCATTTGGCTTAACAGCGGCACCCTTCGCCCAAACCCATGAAAAAGGATGTCGTGCCTTTGACTGACCGTATCAACGCCCAACTGACCTTCCTGACAGAAGCCTGCAAACTGAAATCCGTTCTGCGCGGCACCACGCTTTGCGACGGATCACGGCGCGAAAACTCCGGCGAACACAGCTGGCACATCGCGCTCTACGCGATGGTCATGGCCGAACACGCCAATCGCGCCATCAACCTCGACCGGGTCATCAGGATGCTTCTGATCCACGACATCGTGGAAATCGACGCAGGCGACAATCCCATCCACGGCAACCACGACCCGGCAGAAACCGAAGCCATCGAACAGGCCGCCGCAACCCGTATCTTCGGCCTGCTGCCCGCCGATCAGGCCAGTGCCTTCCGCGCCCTCTGGGACGAATTCGAAGCGGCAGAAACCGACGACGCGATCTTCGCTAAATCCATCGACCGGGTGCAGCCCGTGGTCTCCAACCTCGAAAGCGGCGGGACAAGCTGGATCGACTACGAAGTCACCCGCGAACAGGTCGAAACCCGGGTCGGCGCCAAGGTCCAACGCGGCGCCTCTGCCATCTGGGCTGCCCTGAGAACGCGCATCGACTTCTGGTTTTCCAGTCAGGCCTAAGGATCAGCACCTATGCCTGCCGCGCGTCTTGTGGAAAAAGACAGGCTCACGCATAATTCCGCAGATGCAAAACAAAGCGCACCAGCGCACCTCAAAGGATAGTCAGCATGTCGACCAAAGCCGCGGCGCTCCTCCTTGCCACGCTCCTCGGGCTTGGCCCAGCCTGGGCAGACGGCCACCTCGGCAACCCGATCATCACGGCACCCGACCGGCCTCTGCCGCCGACATGTTACAGCACAGAAACCGACACCCTCTCGGCCGCCGTGCTTCTCGAGGAAATCGAAGGCGAAGCCATCGACGTCAGCGGCTATGGCAATGTCACGACGGCTGAAGGCGAAAGCTGGGGATTCCTGGTGACCTTTACGGGCGTTCTTGATGGCGCGTTCCTGACAGGAACCAGCACCGTTTCGGTCGATGGCGACCAGTTCGAGGAACTGCGGCAATGGGCCTTTGCAGACGGCGCGATCGTGACGGAAATGGGCACCTTTACCGCTTCCGACTGTGACGGAATAGAAGACGAATTCATCAACCGTTCCATCAACTGACGTTACACGCGGTCAGATAACCCCGTAGGGTGGGGTTCCACCCCGCCAAACCAAAACCTTAACGCCCCATTCACACATCCACCGCCCGCCCCGTTAACCCACCCCCACCGCGCGGTAGGGTCCGACGTTTTGCCGACGCATCGCCGACGCGATGCCGACCGCCCCAAACCCCATATAGATCAGCGTTAACGGATGATTCTTTCACCACCCGACCATCACGACACAGCACACCCCACCGAACGTTGCGTCTGCCCCCTATACAAACGTCGCCGACAGGCGTACTGCGCGGGGCTTACGTCGAAGAAAGCCGCAGCCATGATCCCCACCCTCGCCGATGCCCTTTCCAAACAGGGCTATACCGATCTGACCCCTGTCCAGACCGCTGTCACCGACGCGGAACTTGAAGGGCAGGATCTGCTTGTCTCCGCCCAGACGGGCTCTGGTAAGACAGTCGGCTTCGGCCTCGCAATTGGCCCCACAATCCTCAATGAAAACGGCACGTTAGACCCCGCAAGCAATCCGCTCGCCCTGATCATCGCCCCCACCCGTGAACTCGCACTTCAGGTCAAGCGCGAGCTGCAATGGCTCTATGCCGGTGCCGGCGCAACACTGGCCTCCTGCGTCGGCGGCATGGATTTCCGCGACGAACGGCGCACACTCGACCGCGGCGCGCATATCGTTGTGGCCACGCCCGGCCGCTTGCGCGACCACATCATGCGCAACACGATAAATCTCAGCGATATCAAGGCCGTGGTGCTGGACGAAGCCGACGAAATGCTCGACCTTGGCTTTCGCGAAGACCTCGAATTCATCCTCGATCAAGCGCCCGAAACCCGGCGCACCTTGCTGTTTTCCGCCACCGTCCCGCCGATGATCGCGACACTGGCAAAATCCTACCAGAAAAACGCGGTGCGGATCGCAACGACAACCAAAGAAACCCAGCACGCCGATATCGAATATCGCGCCCTCAGCGTCGCCAATCACGACACAGATGCAGCCATTATCAATACCTTGCGCTATTACGATGCGCCCAACGCCATTGTATTCTGCAACACCCGCGCCATGGTCACGCGCCTCACCACGCGGCTGTCAAACCGGGGCTTCTCCGTCGTCGCCCTCTCCGGCGAACTGACGCAAACTGAACGCTCCAACGCGCTGCAAGCCATGCGCGACGGGCGCGCGCGCGTCTGCGTGGCAACCGATGTGGCCGCACGCGGCATCGACCTGCCCAATCTGGAACTCGTGATCCACGCCGAACTGCCCACAAATGCCGAAACGCTACTGCACCGGTCAGGGCGCACCGGACGCGCGGGGCGCAAGGGCATCTCGGCCATGATCGTGCCCGCGAAAATGTATAAACGCGCGCAAAACCTGCTGAAATGGGGCAAATTGACAGCCAGTTGGGGCAAACCACCCAGTGCGGACGAAATCAACGCAAAGGACGAAGAACGGCTACTGACCGACCCGATCTGGTCTGAGGATTTCAGCGAAGCCGAACAGGCCTTCGCCGCGCGACTGCTTGATCAGCACGGAGCCGAAAAGATCGCCGCCGCCTATTTCCGGCTTTATGCGGGCAAGCAATCCGCCCCAGAAGATCTCAGCGAAATCAAGGATATCGCCCGCGACGACCGCCCGCCGCGCGAACACAAATCCTTTGGCCCGTCAAAGTGGTTTGCCATCGACATCGGGCGCGAAGGCAAGGCAGAGGCGCGCTGGTTGATGCCAATGCTCTGCAAGGCAGGCGGGATCACCAAGAAGGAAATCGGGGCGATCCGCATCCAGCCGAACGAGACATTCATCGAAATATCAGAACCAGCGGTGCAGGGTTTCCTCAAATCCGTGGGCCCTGACATGTCACTGGAAAACCAGGCCAAGCTGCGCGCGCTTGACGGGCCACCGCAACTGGGCGAACGCGGACCGCGCAAGACGAAGCGGGATTACGACAAGCGGCCACGCGACCGGTCCGCACCGCCGCCCTCGAAACAGGACGACCTGCCTGCGGTCAAACCCGTTCCCGGTGCTGCGGATGACAGGGCGGCACGAAAGCCACGCGCCAAGCCAGCCCGGCGCGACCACGGTGATGCATTGGTTGAAAAACGCGCCAAACCGTCGAACACTGGCAAATCTGTCGGCAAGAAGCCGTCACAAAAGGGAAAATCCGGTTACAATTCCGAAACAAAACCGCCAAAAGCGAGAGCAGGCAAACCAGGCGGGAAATTTTCTGGTAACGCCAATGATACCTCAAAACGGTTCACACCGCCCGGCGGAAAACCCAAGCCTCGCAAGGGGTTAGGTAAGGGCGGCACTGCCGCACCCAGACGCGGAAAAACCTAAAAACAAGGGGACTGGTCACATTTTTGTCACGTCACAAGCACGCTATGTGCCAAATGTCCTAGTCTGATCCGAGGTAAGCTGACTACACTACCTACATAGTTAGTGACTTATTATTCAGTTGAGAAAAGGACCAGAGACATGGCCAGTTCAAAACCAAAAGGCGAGAAGCAGTCGCCGACACCACAGCCCAAGACGCCAAGTGCAGCAGCACTTCAGTCAAACGGCAAACCGTCGGCACCAGTCTTTACCGATTACGCAAGCATCTAGGCTTGCGCTGATAAAAAGAAGTATTCGGCCAGCGGGGTATGCTGCCGCCAGATCGTCCTCCCCGATCTCGCCTCACCCCTCTGGCCCTTTTTTTGACCATTGGCTAGATTGCCGCCATGGCAGCCCTGACCACCATCCGCAACATTGGCCCGGCCTTCGAAAAAGCATTGAAAGAGGTCGGGATCAGCACCGCAGAACAACTGCACGAGATGGGTGCGGACGCTGCCTATACCAAATTGTTGGAAAACGGCTCTAAACCCCATTTTATCGGTTATTACGTGCTGCACATGGCGCTGCAGGGACGCCCTTGGAACGATTGCAAAGGCGAAGAGAAAAAAGCCCTGCGCAAGCAATTCGACAGAATCAAAGCACAAAGCTTTGACCAGGACCTGTCCGAGATGGAGCGCATTCTGGACAGTATCGGGGTCGGCAAGCGACGCTAGGGCGGACAAATACCTGTACGCTGGCATGCCCTCACCCGCGCAATTGCCTCTTCATTTGCAGACCTTGTCAATAACTGGCACATATTCCCGACAAAGTGGAGCACGCCATCATCACCACGCACCAGCGGCGCCAACAAGGGAAAATCCGTCGGCAGTATCGGACCGCCCCAAACCGGATGCGGCGGCTCCCGGAACTGCGGCGCGATCCGCACGCGAAGGGGCTTGTCCGGCAAATCTGGGCCAATGATCACCCCGTCAAATACAAATTCCGCGTCTACTTTTCCGACGACCATCATCCGATCACAAGTGCTCGGCAAAACCGCGAAATCATCGAAAGACGACATCTGACAGCGCAAGGCCAATGCCGCCTGCGGGATCGAAACCGCAAAAGATATACATAAAACGCAAGCAAAGCGCATATCAGTATCCCCTATTTGTATCAGCTATGACGGCGACAAAGCGCACTTCCTTGGCAATAACGGTCAGATCTACCTGACATAAAGTAAATACCCTTCACATGGCCATCAGAATCGGGTATGTTAATGGTATGAACATAGAACAAGATATCGATTTTGAACTCGCCCGTCTGCGTAAGCTGGCCTTCCGGATGGACGCAATTTTCTTCATCCCCGGTACGAACATTTCGATCGGTCTGGACAACATCGTCGGTCTGATCCCCGTTGTGGGTGACCTTCTGGCGGCGCTGCCGGGCGTATGGATGATCCACAGGGCGCATAAGCTGGGGGCAACCCCCGGTGCGCTTGCCTATATGGCCATGAATGTCACGCTTGATACGGCCATAGGCGCAATCCCCTTTATTGGCGATGTTTTTGACGCGCTCTACAACGCGAATATCCGCAATTACAAAGCGTTAGAGCGCAATCTTGAAAAACGCGCGCAGAATGCCAAACCTGTCCGGGAGCGCGAGCCATTGATGGTCAGCATGATCTGATGGGGAACCAAATGGCGGTCGGCGCATTATGTTGTCAATCAATGTAACAGGAAAGGAAACGTCATGGACCTCATCCGCATCATCTTCGCCATTCTTCTACCTCCCTTGGGGGTCTTCCTGCAGGTTGGTCTAGGCAAGCATTTCTGGCTCAACATCCTGCTGACGATCCTGGGCTATTTTCCGGGCATCGTGCACGCCGTCTACATCATCGCCCGCGACGAACCGGCGCGTGTCTGAGATAACTGAAATCGACCGGCTCGACCGGATAGCGGACCGGATGGATAATTTGGTCCGCTTGCCTATTGTCGGGGTGCGGGTGGGACTCGATTCCATCCTCGGCCTGATCCCGGGCATCGGCGATATTGCCGCTCTCGGGCCCGCCGGATACATCATCTACCGCGCTCGCCAAATGGGCGCGTCCAGACCCGTGATCGCGCGCATGGCTGTCAACACCGCCATCGACGCTATCATCGGATCAATACCCCTCATCGGAGATATCTTCGACATCGGCAACAAGGCCAACAAGAAAAACGTAGCTTTGCTGCGCCACCATATGGAAACGAAAGAGGGCGCCCCAAAGGACGCCCCCCTCGCAGCTTGAGGTAGGGTGGGATTTTATCCCACCAGTTCCAGCCCGGAAAAGAAGAACGCAATCTCTTCGGCAGCCGTCTCCGGCGCATCAGAACCATGCACCGAGTTTTCGCCAATCGACAGCGCAAATTCCTTGCGGATCGTGCCCGGTGCCGCATCTTCCGGATTTGTGGCGCCCATCACTTCGCGGTTCTTGGCGATGGCGTCTTCACCTTCCAGAACCTGCACGACAATCGGTTCGGAAATCATGAACTCGCACAATTCGTCAAAGAACGGGCGGTCCTTGTGAACACCGTAAAACTGCTGCGCCTGCGCCAGTGTCAGATGGATCCGCTTTGAGGCGATGACCCGCAGGCCTGCCTCTTCGAATTTCGCGATGATCTGACCGGTCAGGTTCCGCTTGGTGGCGTCAGGTTTGATGATGGAAAACGTGCGCTGGATAGCCATGTTTTACTGTCTTTCATTGCTAGATTGGTTTGCTTTGGCGGTCCCCTAACACGCAGCAATGCCTATGAAAAGGGGCCTGCGGCAAACACCACCATTTGCGTGCATCAGCCTCACACGCTAGCGTCGATGCATGTGGCAGCTTATCATCCATCCGGTCTTTGGCAGGCTTTTCGCAGCACAGGTCGTCGCGCTTCTAGGCACGGGGCTTTTGACCGTGGCACTCGGCCTGCTGGCCTACGATCTGGCCGGGGCGGCGGCGGCGGCGGTCCTCGGTATTGCCTACGCGATCAAGATGGTGGCCTATGTCGGCCTGTCGCCGATCACTGGCGCGCTGGTAGCCAACCTGCCGCGGAAGCCCGTTCTGATCGGTGCTGATCTGATCCGGGCCGGGGTCGCACTTGCCCTGCCATTCATCACCGAAATCTGGCAGATCTACGTTGCGATATTCCTACTGCAAACCGCTTCGGCCACATTCACACCCACCTTTCAGGCGACCATCCCTGATGTGCTGGAGGATGAAGACGACTATTCCAAAGCCCTCTCGCTCTCACGTCTGGCCTATGACACTGAAAACCTGATCAGTCCGGCACTCGCTGGCATTCTGCTGCTGATGATGAGCTATCACTGGCTTTTCGGCGGTACCGTTATCGGCTTTGCCTTGTCCGCCTTGCTGGTATGGGTCACAACACTGCCCTTGCGCAAACCCGGTAAGGACCGCCCCTTTCGTGAAAGGCTGACGCGCGGCATGCGCATCTATCTGGCCACACCACGCCTGCGGGGGCTGCTCGCGCTCACCCTCACCGCCGCAGCCGCCAGCGCCTTTGTCATCGTCAATACTGTCGTCGTTGTGCGCGATGGCTATAGCGGCACAGACGGCGATGTCGCCCTCGCCCTTGCGGCGTTCGGCGGCGGCTCCATGCTCGCCGCGCTCGCCCTGCCCGGCCTTCTGAAACGGCTCAGCGACCGGCCGGTCATGATCAGCGGCGCTCTGCTGCTGACCGCGCTGATGGGCGCGCAGGCCTTCCTCGCGCCCAACTGGACCACCTTCCTGGTCCTCTGGTGCCTGACCGGGATCGGCTATTCAACCACGCTGACACCGCAAGGGCGACTTCTGCGGCGGTCGGCCCACAGCGATGACCGGCCCGCCGTCTTCACCGCGCAATTCGCCCTGTCGCACGCATGCTGGCTGGTGACCTACCCACTGGCGGGCAGCGCGATGACCGCCCTTGGCGCAGGTCCGACGCTCGGCATCCTCGCCATTCTTGGTGCAATCGGTGTTGTGGCCGCATCCATCCTCTGGCCCGAAGGCGACCCGATCATCGTGCCCCACACCCATCCCGACCTGCCACCGGATCACCCGCATCTGCAAGGCGGCGGGCAACAGCACGCGCATGCGCTGATCATCGACGACGAACACCACGCCTGGCCAACCAACGGCTGACAGGCCAACCCTCAATGCAGCAAGGCCCGCATCCCACAGCGAGCGTGCCTTGACCCTAAGCGCACCCGGACCTGCACAAGACCATCACCATTGCCTCAGGCTTGGTTGCTCCCCAACGCCAGCAAGAAGCAAAATCAGATCAAAGCCATCCGCTCCGCCCGCTCTGGATCGGGGAACGGCCGATAAAGCCCCGTATCCACCTCCCCCACCATTTGATGCACGGTGGTGTAAAGACGCTCCACCGTTTCATCCCCGGTGCCGGTAAAACGAAACGCCTGATCCAGCTGGGTCATGTCGCGCAACTCGATCTCCAGCAGGAAATCCCGGGCCTTCGGCGCACCAAACCCAAGTTTCCGGCGACACAGCCGCCATGATTGTATCACCCCGTTTTGCTGCAGATGATCCATCCACGCCTCCACCGCGACCGCAAAGGCAACCGCCTTGGCATTGTCAGCCAGATCGATCGAACAGTGATAAAGATTCATGTTGGCACCCTGCAAAAAGCCCGCTGGCAACACGGTCGCAAATCAGAGTTTCAAAAAGGTTAGCACCGTCACCAGGTGCAGCGATTGACCCCGCAGCATTCCTCAAGCATAGCGCTCCTCATGCTCAAGATTTCAGACATCACCTACTCCGTCGAAGGCCGCACACTGGTCGAACACGCGACCGTCACCATCCCGACCGGTCACAAGGTCGGCCTTGTGGGCCGCAACGGGTCCGGCAAGACGACGCTATTCCGGGTGATCCGGGGGGAAATGGTGCTCGACACCGGGTCAGTCAGCATACCCAAAGGCTGGAGAATCGGCGGCGTAAGCCAGGAGGTGCCGGGAAACGAGGTGTCGCTGATCAACACCGTCCTGCGCGCCGATACCGAACGCGAGGCGCTGTTGGCCGAGGCGGACACGGCCACCGACCCCACCCGCATCGCAGAGGTCCAGACCCGGCTTGCCGATATCGACGCCTGGTCGGCAGAGGCGCGGGCGGCCACCATCCTGCGCGGTCTGGGCTTTACCAATGACGAACAGAAAATGCCCTGCTCGGCCTTTTCCGGCGGCTGGCGGATGCGCGTCGCCCTTGCCGCCGTTCTGTTCTCCGAACCCGACCTCTTGCTGCTGGACGAACCCACAAACTACCTCGACCTCGAAGGCGCGCTGTGGCTCGAGGCTTACCTCGTCAAATACCCCCACACTGTCCTGATCGTCAGCCACGACCGGGAACTGCTCAACCGCTCCGTCGGCGGTATCCTGCATCTCGAAGACAAGGGTCTGACCTACTACACCGGCCCCTATGACAGCTTCGCCAAACAGCGGGCGGCGAAACGCGCAGTCCAGGCGGCCGCGGCCAAGAAACAGGATGCCCAACGCGCGCACCTGCAATCCTTCGTGGACCGGTTCAAAGCCAAGGCATCCAAAGCCAAGCAGGCCCAATCACGCGTCAAGATGCTGGAAAAGATGGAAACGATCCGCGCGCCCGAAGACGCCGCGCGCACAGTCTTCACCTTCCCCGAACCTGAAGAGCTGTCGCCCCCGATCATCGCCACCGAAGGTGCCGCTGTTGGCTATGGCAACCACATCGTGCTGCACGATCTGAACCTGCGCATCGATCAGGACGACCGGATCGCCCTTCTGGGGCGCAACGGCGAAGGCAAATCGACACTGTCGAAAATGCTATCCGACCGCCTGCCCGTCGCACGCGGTAAAATGGTTCGCTCCAACAAGCTCCGCATCGGCTTCTTCGCCCAGCATCAGGTCGAGGAATTGCGCGTCGAAGAAACCCCGCTCGACCATCTCTTCCGCGAACGACCGAACGAAGGGCAGGCCAAACTTCGCGCGCGGCTGGCCGGCTTTGGGCTTGGTGCAGATCAGGCAGAAACCGCCGTCGGGCGGCTCTCCGGCGGACAAAAGGCGCGGCTCTCGCTGCTGCTGGCCACCCTGCCCGCACCGCATCTCTTGATCCTCGACGAACCTACAAATCACCTCGACATCGAAAGCCGCGAAGCGCTGGTCGAAGCACTCACCGCCTATTCCGGCGCCGTCATCCTCGTCAGCCACGACATGCACCTGCTGTCGATGGTCGCCGACCGGCTCTGGCTGGTCAAAGACGGGCATGTGAAACCTTACGCTGAAGACCTGCAAACCTATCGCAAATTACTGCTGACCGCGGACAAGCCCGCCGAAAAAGATAAGCCGCAACCAACCAAGGCGGCAAAACCAGGCCGCGACCAGATCCTCAGCCTGCGGGCAGACGTGCGCAAAAACGAAGAACGGGTCAACAAAATCAACGAGATGCGCGACAAACTCGCCAAGAAACTCGCCGACCCTGCGCTTTACGAGGACGGCAAGGCAGGTGAACTGGCGACGTGGAACAAGAAATACGCCGAAATCATGGACGGTCTGGAACGGGCCGAGGCCATGTGGATGGCCGCGCTGGAAAAACTGGAGAAGGCGGAAAAAGCCTGATCTACACTCTTCTTTCTTCCAAAAATACTCCCGCCGGAGGCATCAAAATTCTAGAATTTTGATCCACCCCCTGTCAGACAGAACCGCATGACCGAACTCCCTGCCCTCATCGCCGCCTTTACCACGATGTTCATCATCCTGGACCCGCCTGGGTTGGCCCCCGTCTTCATCGCGCTGACACAAGGCATGACCGCCGCCCAACGGCGCGCCATCGCGGTCCGCGCCTGCCTCGTATCGGCGGTGTTGATGATTCTGTTCCTGTTCCTTGGCGAAACAGTTTTGGGCTTCATCGGTATCTCGATGGATGCGTTCCGGATCGCGGGCGGTATCCTGCTGTTCCTCACCGCCCTCGACATGCTGTTTCAGCGGCGGCAGGCCCGGCGCGAGGATAGCGCCGCCGAAGGTCAGGCCGAACACCACGACGATCCGTCCGTCTTCCCTCTCGCCCTGCCGCTTATCGTGGGACCAGGGGCGATCACGACCATCATCCTGCTGGCGGGTCAAGCCGAGGGCGCGGCTGATTTCGGGGCCATTGCCGGGGTTCTGATGGCCGTTCTGCTGATCACTTTCCTGGCCTTTCTCGCCGCACCCGCCATCGAGCGTGCCCTGGGAAAGACCGGGCTGAACATCGTTACCCGCGTGCTTGGGATGTTGCTTGCCGCCTTGGCCGTGCAATTCGTTCTCGACGGATTGCGGGGTTTTGGGATCGGCGGATAGGTCCTATATCACTTCCATGACCACTGATCAGATCATGCAAACCATCTATCTGGGCCTTTTGGGACTGGCCATTGCCGGGTCCTATATCGCCGCCAATCGCAATGATCTGGGCAAGATGGCCCAGCAGGCGCTGATCTGGCTTCTGATCTTTGTCGGTGTCGTGGGGGCCTACGGGCTGTGGGACGAGATCAGCAATGACGTGACCGGGCGCCAGACCTTTATCGGCGATGCCCGCGTCGAAGTACCACGCAGCCGTGATGGCCATTATTATCTGACCCTCGATATCAACGACGTCTCTGTCGATTTCGTGGTTGATACCGGGGCCAGCCAGGTGGTGCTGACCCGGCGGGATGCCGCGCGGATCGGGCTTGATCCCGACACGCTCAACTATTTCGGTTCTGCCAGCACCGCTAACGGTGTCGTGCGCACCGCCCTGGTGCAGCTTGAAACCGTGGCGATGGGCGATATCCTCGACCGCAATCTGCCTGCGGTTGTCAATGAAGGCGACATGGAAGGCTCGCTTTTGGGCATGACCTATCTGGGGCTTTATGACCGGATTGAAATCACCAATGGCCGGCTGGTGCTGACCCGATGAAAGGTGCCAGCCTCCTTTGCGCTTTGATCCTGCTGGCCGCCTGCACCCCCACCCCGCCGGAACTACCCGAAGGGTTCGACCCCACCTTCGCCTTCTTCATCGCGCCCGACTAGGCAATCAGCGCGTCCCAGATCACCTTGTTGCGGGTGGCAAATGGGCCGATATGGCCGATCTTCTGCAATCCATGCGCACGCGGATCAACAACCAGCTGCTTCTTGCGGGCCCACGGGTAAAACTGCATCAGCCGCCACACCGCTGCAGGCGGCACCATGACATCATCCTTGATCGCCACCACCTTCATCTCGGCCTTCAACCCGTTCCAGTCCGGCATGGGCATCCGGTGGCCGATATCGGCAGCAAAGAACCCACGCGATGTGCACCACCGGCGCCATTGCCAGAACACGCCCGCAGGCAGATCGAACCCATAACCCAAGCGGCGCCCGGGCACGTAACCCATAAGTTTCGTGAGCGGCGGGCCGATCAGATGCCAGAAGGCGCCCACCTCAACCCGATACGGAAACGGATGGTCCGAGAAATGCACAGGACCGCTCGCCACGGTGATCACCCGGTCGATCCGGTCCAGACCCTGCTGAAATGATAACAACAACCCGCCTAGCGAATGGCCAATCACCCAAAGCGGTGCGCCCGGGAACAGCTCTGCCAGATGATCGCGGGCGGCCTGCTGATCATGCACACCCCAATCGACCATTGTGGCCCGGCTTAGGCGGGCCGCCCGGCGAGCCGACGCCCCGAAGTCGCGATAATCATACGTCAGGCAGGCAATCCCTTTTTCGGCGGCCAACCATTGGGCAAATGCGGCGTAATAGCTTTGCGGCACACCTGTGGCCGGGTTCAGAACCGCCACCGCCAGCGGACGTGCCGGGGGCAGGAAAAGCTGACCCTGCAGCTTGTGCCCGCCGGAATAGAACCGCTGTGGCTCCGGGCCGATATCGACATGCATATTCATCGTCACCCCCCCTAGACCGTTTGGTCTAATTGCGACGGTAGACCGATCGGTCTAATCGTGCAATACCCTTTCTTCATGAAAGACACGCGTACCAAACTGGCCCTCAAAGCGGGGCTGCTGTTCCAGCAAAAGGGATTTCACGGGGTCGGCGTCGCCGAGATCCTGCAAGAGGCGGGCGTGCCGAAGGGGTCGCTTTATCATCACTTCCCAAACGGCAAGGCTGACCTTGCCCTCGCCGCCGCTGACATCGCCTCGACCGAGATGCTGCGGATCATTGACGACTCGTTCAGCCCGGCAACGGATTACGCAAACGGGGCCACGACGCTATGCTACAAGCTAGCGAAATTCTTTGACATTCAGGAGGGCAAGATCGGATGCCCGGTCTCGGCTACCTTGCTGGAAGGCCCGGAAAACGCGACCTTTCAACTGGCATTGAAA
Source organism: Yoonia sp. R2-816 (assembly GCF_046762905.1). Classification (NCBI taxonomy): domain Bacteria; kingdom Pseudomonadati; phylum Pseudomonadota; class Alphaproteobacteria; order Rhodobacterales; family Paracoccaceae; genus Yoonia; species Yoonia sp. R2-816. The sequence goes on from NZ_JBKQXN010000216.1 coordinate 204,613, forward strand.
GAGATTTTCAATGCCTGGATGGCCCGCATCCGCGACCACGCGATCCGGCTGGGCGAAACGCCCGCGCAGGCGGACGCCGACGCGCAGCGGCTCTTTCTTGCTATTCAGGGCGGTTGGACCCTCGCCCGTGCGACCCGCAATTCCGATGTGTTGCGCGGTCTACCTGCGCTGATCCTGTCCGCGGCCTAGATGGCGCGTGGTAAATGCAGACGCCGCCTAACGCCCACGCCGCGCAGCGCGGCGTGGGCAGGTGTTATCAGCCGCCTGGTGTCAGCTTGTGGATTTCGCCTTCGTCCACCGCGGCATAAAGGCTGCCATCGGGCCCCAGCACGACCGAACGAAAGCGCCCGGCCTCCATTGGCAGGGTCATCTCGGTGACGTCGATGACGGACTGTCCATCGTCCGACAGTTCGATCACATCAATCCGCTGACCAATCGGGGTACCGCCAAAGCCGATCCCCATGATGCCAACCACCATATTGCCATTCCAATCGCCCCACTGGTCACCAACCAGGAACGCGGCTGACGATGTGCCTTGCGACCAGCCGTTATTGTCCCAGATCGGGGGCATGGCGTCGGGATAAGTGGCAAGGTCGGTCATTGGCATGAAAGATGCGCGCTCGTAGCGATTCATCCCGTCCATCTGGTTTGGCATGTAGCCGCAGTAATTGTCCGGGCAGTCACCGCGTCCAGCCATGTTCGGACGTGGGTCCCATCCAGCATTGCCCCCATTTTGCAGCACGGTGATTTCATCCGAATGCCAAGGACCGTGCTCCGCCACAATCGGCGCCCCGGTTTCCGGGTGGAACGCGATGCCCTGAATGTTGCGGTGCCCATAGGTATAGGTGCGCGGATCAAACCCGTCGGGCGGCGCGTTGTCGGGGGCCGCATTGCCGTCGGTGTCGATGCGCAGCACCTTGCTGCCCATCAGCGTGGGGCTTTGCGGCACTTCCCCGTTATGCGTATCGCCCGTGGTCAGATAGAGGAAGCCATCCGCCGGATTGAACCGCACACGACCGCCATTATGGGCACCGGTGTCACCAAACGGGTGATCGGTCGCCGCCGTCTTGTAAGGCACATCATCAACGATATCGGTACGATCCGAAACATTGGTGAAGTCCTCGTTCACGACCAACAGCATCAGCCTGTTGGTCTGTGGATCAGACAGGTTGGAGGTCGAATAGACATAGATCCGGCGATTGTCGGCAAAATCCGGATCAACGGCGACACCATTCATTCCGGCCTGCCCATCGCAGAACAGGTCATCCCCTGTCGTCCCGTAACCCTCGCTACCATCCATGCCCAACAGGGCATTGACCTCACCCGATGGCATCAGCACGGAAAGCCCCTTGCACTTTTCGGTAAAGAACATGGTGCCATCGTCAAGAAACGCCATATCCCACGGATTTTCGAGATCGGACAGCACATAAGTATGCTGAAGACTCGTCGTATTCGGCCCGGCTTCGACAAGTACGGGTGCAGCCGTCAGGACGGCGGCAGCGGCCATTGGCATAAGCCAGACGGCAGGTCTTTGGATTGATCGGTCGTGCATAACTTCCTCCCCAAAAGAATGTTCAATCGGCCTAAAAGGCCGAGGTACATATTTCCCCTACGTCAACTGACAACAGTCGAACGATAAACCCGAACCGGAAAATATCAAGTATTTTGATTGGGTTGGCGCGGCCAAGCGGCCTTGCAGACAAGGGGCAAATAAACCCGCGCCTTAGCTGGCCTTCTCTGCCTTTTTAATCCAGCGCCCGCCGTCCTGCGCCCAATACTGGGCTGCGCATCCGGCATCGGTCAGGGCTTTCCACTGCCCCCGCGCATGCTCCAGCGCCGCCCCGTCATGGCCATCAAACAGGATGCAGACACGTTCGACCGCTGTCACTTCGTCCGCGCTGACATCCGCGCCACCCACGCTCATCACACATGCAAAACCGTCGCTTGGCACATCACCCAATAGCACCGGCTGGTCGGCATCATGCGGCCCGCCAGCCATGCCATGGGGCAGAAAGCCGTCATCCGGCCCCTGCCACAGCACGTCATCCAAGCGTTTGAGCAACGCGGGATCAGACCCGCGCACCAACACCCGCCAGCCCGCACCACGGGCCTTGCCAATCAGCATCGGCAGCGTCGCCTCAAGCGGGCTGTCGGTCAGATGATAGAAATAGGCGGCGCCCATCTAGCCCTCGTACTTGTCGGCCACCAGACGGTTCAGCGCCATGACACCCCAGCCTGTCGCTCCCGCAGGGGCCAGTGCTGTTTCGGATTTCACACTGGCCACCCCGGCGATATCCAGATGGCACCAAGGCACGTCATCTTTCACGAAACGCTGCAGGAACTGGGCCGCTGTGATCGACCCCGCATTGCGGCCACCCACATTCTTCATATCCGCGATGCGCGATTTCAGCAGGGCGTCATAGGCTTTGGCCATGGGCATGCGCCATGCGCCTTCGCCCTCGGCCTTCGCCGCCTTGATGAAATCACCGCTCAATTCGTCAGAGTTGGAAAACACGCCGGCATTTTCGTTGCCCAAAGCGACCAGAATGGCACCGGTCAGGGTCGCCAGATTGATCATCCCCGCAGGCTTGAACCGGTCCTGAGCGTACCAAAGCACATCAGCCAGTACCAAACGCCCCTCGGCATCGGTATTGATGATCTCGACCGTATCGCCCTTCATCGAGGTGACGACATCGCCCGGGCGGGTGGCCGAACCAGAGGGCATATTTTCCACGATCCCCACAAGGCCCACGACATTGGCCTTGGCCTTGCGCAGGGCGAGCGTGCGCATGACCCCGGCCACAACACCGGCACCACCCATATCCATTGTCATGTCTTCCATGCCGGCGGCAGGTTTGATGCTGATACCCCCGGTATCGAACACCACGCCCTTGCCCACCAGCGCAAAGGGGGCGTCTTTCTTCTTGCCGCCATTCCAGGACATGACGACAACTTTAGACGGGCTGACCGACCCCTGCCCGACACTCAGCAAGGTGCGCATGCCCAGCTTGGCAAGGTCCTTTTCCTCAAGCACCTCGACCTCAAGCCCCAGATCGCGCATGGCCGCCAGACGGTCGGCGAAATCGGTGGTGGTCAGGATATTGGCAGGCTCATTGGTCAGATCACGGGTAAAAAACACACCTTCGGCAATGGCCTTCAACGGCGCCTTGCGCAACTCATCCGGCTTGGAGGCCATGCATGTCACCGCACCGCGACCGGATTTGTCACCGGTCTTGTGCGTATCGAAATCATAGGCGCGCAGCATCAGACCCAGCGCAATTTCATCCGCCCGGCCAATCGACCCGGCTAGAACCAGCAGCGATTTGTCGCCCAACCGCTTGGCGATCTGCGCACCGGCCTTGCGGGCCTCCTGCGATGACGGGCGACGCCCCAGCTTGACCACCAACACACCGGTCGCGGCCATGCCCACCGGATAGGACAGCAGCGACACATCACCCGGTGATGCCTTTTCAAAGGCTTCGCTTTCCACAAAACGGGCCAGCGACTTGCGGGTCAGCGTGTTCACCTTCCGCGCTCCCGCATCCAGCTTGCCATCGCCATCCACAAATACCGCTACCAGACCGTCGGCGGTGGCCACGGCATCAAGATCGACATCTTTGAACTGAATTTCGATGGGCGTGGTCATGGTGGCTCCTTTTTCTGATGGGTTGTCGCAATAGGTAGCCCGCACCCGGCGCAATGACCAGATAGCTGTTCAATCCATCTGGCGGATGGGCTAGTTTGCCGCAAATCAGGCAGGCATATCGGCAAAGGATGCAGCATTGGGACGATTTGACAGGTATATGCTGTCGCAACTGATGGTGCTGTTTGGCTTCTTCAGCCTTGTCCTCGTGCTGATCTACTGGATCAATCGGGCCGTCGTCCTGTTTGACCAACTGATTGCCGACGGGCAGTCAGCATGGGTTTTTCTGGAATTCACCGCGCTGACACTCCCCGCCGTGATCCGGCTGGCGCTGCCGCTGGCAGCCTTTGCAGCGGCAATTTACGTGACCAACCGGATGACAACCGAATCCGAACTGGTCGTCGTACAGGCCACCGGATATTCCGCCTTCCGGTTGGCACGGCCGGTCCTTTACTTCGGACTGATCGTGGCGCTGCTGATGTCCATTCTCATGCATTTCCTAGTGCCCATCAGCACCGCCCGGCTGGCAGAGCGACAAAACGACATCGCCCAGAACGCAACAGCGCGGCTCCTGACCGAGGGGCAGTTCATTGAACCGATCCAGAATGTGACCTTCTATGTCCGTGAAATCACACCGGCGGGTGAGTTGTTGAACATCTTTCTGTCCGACACGCGCAACCCTGATGAGGAAGTGACCTATACGGCGGCTCAGGCCTATCTGGTCCGCGACGGGGACGACACCCAATTGGTGATGGTGGACGGCATGGCACAAACCCTGCGGACTGCCGACCAACGGTTGTTCACGACGTCCTTCGACGATTTTGCCTACAATATCGGCAGCCTGATCACTACCGGCACCAGCCGCGGGCGGCGGGCCTCGCAGGTTCCCACATGGGAGCTGCTGAACCCAACGCCCGCGCTAGAGGAAGAGACGGGGAACAGCGCTGCACGCCTGTTGTCGCGCGGGCATGACCGGTTCAGCCAGTCGATCCTTGGCACGGTCGCAGCCCTACTTGGCTTTGCCACGCTGCTTATCGGCGGCTTCAGCCGCTTTGGCGTCTGGCGGCAAATCGTTGCGGCGATATTCCTGATCATCGTGGTCAAGGGCATCGAAACCGCTGGCCTCAACGCGGCGCGAACCAATGAAAACCTGTGGTTTGCCACTTATCTGCCAAGTATTGCGGGCTTCTTCATCGTCTGGTGCCTGCTTTTTGCCGCCAGCAGGCCGTCTTTGTTCAAACGCCGGATCAGGGACAGCGTACCATCATGATCCTGCACCGTTACTTTGCCCGGCGCTTCCTGATGACCTTTCTGGGCATCTTCGCTGTATTTCTTCTGATGCTGGTATTCATCGACCTTGTCGAACAATTGCGGCGCTATGCAAATGACGCCAGCTTCGTCGAGGTTTTTGCACTGACCCTGCTCAATGTCCCGCAAGGGATCTATCGGATCATGCCGTTGATCATGATCCTGACGGCCATCGCGCTCTTTCTCAGCCTTGCTCGGTCGTCGGAAATGGTTGTGACCCGGGCAGCTGGGCGTTCGGCGCTGCGGGCCCTATGGGCGCCGCTGCTGGTGGCATTGATGATCGGGCTTGTGTCGGTGGCCATCTTCAACCCTATCGTGGCTGGTACACTCAAACAGTTTGAGGCGCGCAGCGGCGCGCTCAAGGGCGAAAGTTCGGTCCTGTCGATTGGCTCCTCCGGCCTTTGGCTGCGGCAGGGCAACCGGGAGGGCCAGACAGTGATCCGGGCGCAAAGCGCAAATCTTGATGGCACCGCCCTGAACGAAGTCACCTTCATCAAATTCACACCAGAGGGTGGGCTGGTGCAGCGGGTCGACGCAACCAGCGCCATCCTGAATGATGGCGCATGGACATTGGCCAGCGCTAAACTCTGGGAACTGGATGGGGAACAGACACCCGAAGCTTCGGCGACGTTGCACGACACGCTCACAATCCCCTCCAGCCTGACCCCCGATCAGATCAGGGACAGTTTCGGCACGCCCGCATCCATCCCGATCTGGGAACTGCCAGCCTTTATCGACCGGCTGCGCACGGCAGGTTTCTCCGCCCAGCGGCATCTGGTCTGGTTTCACACCGAACTGGCACTGCCCGCATTTCTGGTATCGATGGTCATGATCGGGGCGAGCTTCACCCTGCGCCACCAGCGCGGCGGGCGGACCGGGCTGATGGTGCTTTTTGCGATCATTCTGGCCTTCGTGATCTATTTTATCCGCAACTTCGCGCAAATCCTCGGCGAAAACGGTCAACTGCCCGCGGTGCTCGCCGCCTGGGCACCGCCCCTTGCGGCCATCGCCCTGTCGCTCGGCTTTCTTCTGCATAACGAGGACGGATAATGCGCATCCTCGCTCTTCTGCTGATGCTGCTGCCCACGTTGGCGCTGTCGCAAGGGGCTGCGACCTTGGTGGCCGACAACGTGACCCTGAACGGTCAGGATCAACTGATCGCCAGCGGCAATATCGAGGTGCTGTACGAAGGCAACAGGCTACGCGCCAGCCGGATCATCTATGACCAGACCACCGACCAACTCACAATCGAAGGGCCGATTGTTCTTCAGGCCGCTGACGGCACGCTTTTAACGGCTGATCAGGCCAGCCTTGATCCCCAGCTTGAAAACGGCGTTCTGCAAGGGGCGCGACTGGTACTGGATCAACAACTGCAGGTCGCGGCCAACCAACTCGACCGGCGCAATGGGCGATACTCGCAACTTTATCGCACCGTCGCATCATCCTGCGCTGTTTGCGGCAACCGGCCGCCCATCTGGAGCATCCGCGCCGAACGGGTCATCCATGATCAAACCGAGCAACAGCTCTATTTCGAAAACGCGACCTTCCTGATCCGCGACGTGCCTGTGGCATGGATCCCGCGCATGCGCCTGCCGGACCCAAATCTGGAACGGGCCACGGGTCTCCTGATCCCAGAACAGGCCAACACGACGCAACTCGGAACAGGGATCAAAGTCCCCTATTTCATCACGCTCGGGGATCACCGGGATATCACCGTCACGCCGTATCTCTCACCCGAAACCCGGACACTGGAACTGATCTATCGGCAGGCCTTTGTGAACGGGACTTTCCGGGCCGAAGGGGCGGTCAGCGATGACACACTCGAAGACGAAAACCGGTCATATATCTTCGCCGAAGGGACATTCAGGCTGTCTGGCGACTACCAGCTGAGTTTTGATATCGAAGCGGTCAGCGACCGGGCGTATCTGCTGGATTACGGCTATTCGGGCAAGGACCGTCTGGACAGCGCCATCGGGCTGCTGCGGGTCACCGACAGCACGCTGACCCAGGTCAATCTGACCTATTACCAGACGCTGCGCGACGACGAAGACAATTCGTCCCTGCCCCCCATCGTGGCCGATCTTAGCTATGAAACGCGGACCCGCCCCACATTCGGCGGCACGCTGACGCTTGGGGCCAGCCTTGACGCCGCATATCGCTATAGCGACACCAATGGGGATGCGGGTCGGGATGTCACCCGTGCTGGCGCGCGCGCGGTGTGGCAACAGGACCGGCTGCTGGGCTACGGCATCGTCGGCGAATGGCAAACAGGCGTCCGGGCCGATATCTACGACGTGCAGGACGACACGGCATTCGAAGATACCAACCTGCGGATCGTGCCACATGTCGGCGTGACCTTGCGCTGGCCCTGGGCGATGACCACCGATACCGGCACGTCGCATCTGATCGAACCAACTGTATTGATCGCCGGATCAGATCAGTTCGGCGATATCCCCCCGAATGAGGACAGCACGCGCAGCGAATTCGATCAGGCCAACCTGTTCTCAATCTCGCGCTTCGCTGGCGAGGACGCGGTTGAGACCGGCGGACAAGTCGCAGCGGGTGTGACTTGGACACGTACCGGATCTGCGGGCACAATCTCAACCCTAACATTCGGGCGAGTCTCACGCACCGAAGACAACGCCGATTTCACCCGGTCATCAGGGCTGGCCAACAACCAATCCGATTGGGTTGTGGTCGGGCAATTGCAGATCCCCGACGGGTTCGCGTTCGACGCGCGGACGCTGTTCGACGACAATCTGGAACCCACACGGGCCGCCAGCCTGATCCGCTGGCAAAACGAAACGGTTTCGCTCTCCGCCGCCTATATCTGGCAGGCCAAGGATGCCGCGGAAAACCGACCCGACACGGTATCGGAATGGACGCTTGATGCAGCTTTCGAACTCAGTCAGGCGTGGTCGCTTAGCCTCGATGCGCGCTATGACGTGGCCGCCGACCGGCCGGTACGCGGCGGGATCGGGCTGGAATGGCGCAACGAATGCGTGACCATCGACGTTTCCGCCTCGCGCAGGTACACGTCTTCCACTACGGTAGACCCGACAACATCATTCGGGCTCAGCGGGTCGATCAGCGGGTTCTCCGCAGGCCGGTCCGGGGGCCGCCCCGCAGCCCGTTGCACGAACTGAACGAAGAAGATGAGGAACCGCATGCGCGCACGTTTGTCACTTGCCACGCTTTTGGCCCTGATGCTGGGTTTTGCCCTTGCAGGCACCGCTGGCGCCCAAGGGCAATTCGCCCCGGCCATCACGGTCAATGAACGGGCGATCAGCCAGTACGAGATCGACCAACGCAAACGTTTGCTGGAGTTGTTCCGCACGCCCGGTGACCTCGACCAACAGGCCCGCGATGGGTTGATCGAGGATCGGCTGAAACAGCAGGAGCTTGACCGTGTCGGGCTGGTCCTGACCGAAGAGGCGCTGAATACAGCACTTGAGGAATTCGCCGGGCGGGCCAATCAGGATCTCGATCAATTCACACGGGTCCTGCAGCAAAATGGCATAGATTTCCAAACCTTGCGCGACTTTGTTGAGATCGGGATCAGCTGGCGCGACTATATTCGCAGCCGCTTCAGCAGGCAGGTCACCATCACCGATGCTGATGTGGAACGGGCTATCGCAGGGCGCGGCAACAGCACCACCGCGATCGAAGTACTCTTGTCCGAAATCATCATTCCGGCCCCGCCAAACCGGGCACGACAGGCGCAAGCCGCCGCTGAACGGATTTCGCGACTGCGCTCCTTCGGCGCGTTCGAAGCCGCAGCACGCGAAGTTTCTGCCCTGCCATCGCGCGATCAGGGTGGACGGCTCGGCTGGTTGCCAATCACCAACTACCCGCCACAATTGCGGGGCTTGTTGCTGGATCTACGGCCTGGCGAAGTCACCGATCCGATCAACATCACCAATGGCGTAGCACTGTTTCAGATGCGTGGGGTACGCGAGGTCGCACAGACCGTCGCCTCACCTGCCAGCATTGACTATGCGGCCTACTACATCCCCGGTGGCCAATCAGACGCCGGCTTGCGCACCGCCGCCCAGATTGCCGCCAGCGTGGATACCTGCGATGACCTTTATGGGATCGCTCGGAACCAACCGGCAGAGGTGCTGGACCGCAGCGATGTGGCCCCATCCGAAATCCCGCAGGACGTGGCGCTTGAGCTTGCCCGGCTTGATCCCGGCGAAGCGTCCTACAACCTGACCCGCAACAACGGGCAAACACTGGTTTTCCTCATGCTATGTGGACGCACCGCCGCCGGTCAGGGCGAGGCTGATCCGGATGCGGTGCGCAACCAGATCCGCGGCCAGCGGCTTGCCGGTTTTGCAGATGCCCTGCTCGAAGACTTGCGCTCCTCTGCCGTGATCACATTCCGATGAAACCTGTCGCAATCAGCTGCGGGGAACCCGCCGGGATCGGGCCTGAAATCGCCGTCGCCGCATGGCAGGCGCTCAAGGATGAACTGCCGCTTGTCTGGATCGGCGATCCATCGCACCTGCCAACCGGCACACCGTTTCAGCCCGTGGGCAAGGCTGCGGACGCCAAAGCAATCGTACGTCACGCCTTGCCGGTTCTTGTGCAAAACTTCGGCTCTGCCGCCACACCCGGCATGGCCAATCCGGCACATGCGCAGGGTGTGATCGACGCCATCCGGACCGGTGTCGAACTCGTCGTGAACAATCAAGCCAGTGCACTGTGCACCGCCCCCATTCACAAGGCCGCGCTCATTGACGGTATCGGTTTTTCCTACCCCGGCCACACCGAATATCTGGCGGCACTCGCTGAAACTGACCGGGTGGTCATGATGCTGGCTTGCGATGCTTTGAAGGTGGTTCCGGCAACCATTCATATCCCGCTATCCGCCGTTGCGACCGAACTGACCGAAGCACTGCTGTCCGACACGCTTCAGATCACACATCAGGCGCTGCAAAAGGATTTCGGCATCGCCAACCCACGCATTGCGGTGGCCGGTCTCAACCCCCATGCTGGCGAAAGCGGCAAGATGGGCAGCGAAGAGATTGACCTGATCTCGCCACTCCTGACCACGCTACGGGCCAAGGGGATGGATATCACTGGCCCGCTTTCCGCCGACACCATGTTTCACGCAAGCGCGCGCGAAACCTATGATGTGGCCGTCTGCATGTATCACGATCAGGCGCTGATCCCGATCAAGACGCTGGATTTTTCAGGCGGGGTCAATGTCACGCTTGGGCTGCCGTTTATCCGCACCTCGCCCGATCACGGCACGGCTTTCGACATCGCGGGCAAGGGGGTTGCTGATCCAACCTCAATGATCGCAGCGCTGCGCATGGCCGCCGAAATGGCACAAGCACGCGGATGAGCGGGATCGACGCGCTGCCTCCCCTGCGCGAGGTGATTGCGAAACACGATCTGGCCGCCAAGAAATCGCTGGGGCAGAATTTCCTGCTCGACCTCAATCTGACAGCCAAGATCGCGCGATTGGCGGGGGATCTGACGCAAGCGGACATCCTCGAAATCGGCCCCGGTCCCGGCGGGCTCACGCGTGGGCTTTTGGCCGAGGGCGCGCGCAAGGTGCTGGCCATCGAAAAGGACCCGCGCTGCATGCCGGCCCTTGCCGAAATCGCCAACGCCTATCCGGGGCGGCTGCAGGTCATCAATGGCGACGCGCTCACCGTCAACCCGCTCGACCATCTGACCAAACCGATCAAGATCGCAGCCAACCTGCCCTACAATGTCGGTACCGAACTTCTCGTGCGCTGGCTGACACCGCCGGAATGGCCCCCGTTCTGGGACAGCCTGACACTGATGTTTCAGCGCGAAGTGGCACAGAGGATCGTGGCGATACCGGGCAGCAAAGCCTACGGGCGGCTCGCTCTGCTGGCGCAATGGCGCGCCGACGCGCAGATCGTCATGGAACTCCCTCCAGAGGCGTTCACCCCCCCGCCCAAGGTCAGCTCTGCCGTGGTCCATCTGACCGCCCTACCCGCGCCTCGTTATCCGGCTGACCCCGGAATACTGAACACAGTCGTGGCCGCCGCCTTCAACCAGCGGCGCAAGATGCTGCGCTCGGCACTCAAATCCGTAAGCCCGGAGATCGAGGATCACCTGACCGTCGTGGGGATCAAACCCACCGAACGGGCCGAACAGGTCGGGCTTGAGGAATTTTGCGCCCTCGCACGCAGTCTCGCTTGACACCGTCCCGGACCTGATCCGGGACCTCATACTCAGCCGCCGGGATGAGCGTTAAGCCAGTCGACAACCTCCACCCGCGTCCTGAGCCGCACCACCGGGATAACCACCCCATCCAACCCCGCTTCAATCGCCCCGCGAAACCGGTCACCGCCTGTCAACGCGCCCCAGGCAAACCGCCACTGCCGCAAACCGGGCCAGTCACGATTGCCCGGCGGATGTTCCGAGCGCACACGACCGGCATAGCGCAGGCTACGGCGTATAATCCGCCAGAATCGCAAACCGGCCGATATATCCAGCCAGATCACCAGTCCGGCTCGCGCCAGAACCTCTGGAATTAACACCGATGGCCCGCCCTCTAGCACCCAACGCTCCGCCGAAATGCGATCAACAATGTCGGCCCGTACATCGGCGCGGGCGCGCTGGACCCAACCAGTCTTCAAAGCCAAAGCATCCTTACAGATCACCGACGCGCCCATGCGATCCGACAGCCGCCGCGCAAACCAGGTCTTGCCCGCGCCATTGGCTCCCACAACCACCACCCTGCAAAAAGAAAGCCCCCCGAAATCGGAGGGCTGATCTATCACTCTGCGGCCTCTGGGGCGCTGTCACCCCCCGGGTTGTCCCCCTCATCGGGGTTCGGACGCGGCTTGCGTGGCGGGCGTGGCTTGCGGGCCCGCTGCGGCTTGGGTTTTTCTTCCGGCGTTTCCACCAGACCGCTATCCTGCTCGGGGATATCAACTGCTGGCTGATCCATCGCGGACGGGTCATTGGCCGCGGCTTCCTGTGCTTTCAGGCGTTCATTGCGTTCGCGATCACGTTCGGCCTGACGCTGACGGTTCTGTTCTTCCTGCTCTTCGCGCTTGGCATCCACCTCGCGCTGCGCCTCGGCCAGCATCCTTGTGTAGTGCTCGGCATGCTGGGCAAAGTTTTCGGCATCCACCCGGTCACCCGACAAAAACGCATCGCGGTGCAACTGATTATACTTCTCGATGATCTGTTGCGGGGTGCCGCGCACCTTGCCATCAGGACCCGAGCTGTCAAACACCCGGTTGATGATATTCCCGCCCGAGGGTCGGTTGTTGCGGTTCTTATTCCGCGACCGTGACTTCGATGATCTCATTGATATGCTTTCAAGCCTTTGGCTGTCGTTTCGCTGACCGTGCATCACGCCTTATGCGTGTCTCAAAAATATGGCCTTGCGATGTTTTGGCGGCAAATCGGCGGAGAGGTCCGAACGGCCCTCGTTCCTGCTGATGCCATTGAATAAGCATGGCAGGCCACGCAAGACAAGCATAAATTGGTCGAAATGCAGGTTTTTGCCACTTATCGGCGGGTTGCCGCGTCAAATCCCACCATTTGGCCCGCGACCACCCGGTCCCGCCCGTCCAGATCGGGAATGACCGTCACGTTCCGCAAATCGGCATCCCGCATCAGTTGCCCCACCGCATGTCCCTGTGTCGGGCCGATTTCAAGCAAAAGCGATGCGCCCGGCATCAAGGCCGGGATTGCCTGCGCGATGATCGCCCGATAGGCCGACAACCCATCACCCTCATCCGTCAGCGCCATGCGCGGCTCAAACCCGCGCACTTCGGGCGACAGGTCGGCCATTTCATCCGCCGCAATGTAAGGCGGGTTCGACACGATCAGATCAAAGGGCTGCGGAATGGACGCCATCCAGTCGCTTTGCACAAATGTGGCACGATCATCGACACCATGACGGCGGGCATTCCGCTCGGCGATCGCCAGCGCGGCGGCAGAGACATCACCCCCCACACCAATCGCATGGGGCATCTCGGCCAGAAGCGTTACCAGAATGCAGCCCGACCCAGTGCCAAGATCGAGAACCCGAGCAAAGTTATTGCGCAACGCCGCGTCGATCAGTGTTTCGGTTTCAGGACGCGGATCAAGCACATCTGCTGTGACCTCAAAACTGCGACCATAAAACTCTCGCGTGCCGATCAGGTGGGACACAGGCTCGCGGGCGGCACGGCGCGAAATCAGCAGATCAAACCGGTCTCGCACCTCGTCGGTCACAGGTTCGGGCAAGGTCAGGGTCAGCCGCCATGCCTCGACCCCTGACGCATAGGCAAATAGCTTGCGCGCATCACGCGCCGCATCCGGCACACCGGCATCACTCAGGGTTTTGGTCGCTGCAAGCAGCATCTGGCTGCCTGTCAGCGGACGGGTCACGCGCCCATCTCGGCCAACAGCGTGGCCTGCGCATCGGCTTGCAATGCGTTGATAACCTCATCCAGATCGCCCTGCATCACCTGTCCCAGCGAATACAGGGTCAGATTGATGCGATGATCCGTCATTCTGCCCTGCGGAAAGTTATAGGTGCGAATACGCTCCGACCGGTCGCCAGACCCCACCTGCGATTTCCGATCGGCAGAGCGCTCACTATCGACCCGCTGACGTTCCAGATCAAACAGCCGGGTTTTCAGGACCTGCATCGCAATCTCGCGGTTGCGATGCTGCGATTTTTCGGAACTGACCACGATGATCCCCGTCGGCTCATGTAGGATACGCACCGCTGAGTCGGTCGTGTTGACATGCTGGCCACCCGACCCGGACGCCCGCATCGTATCAATCCGGATGTTAGCCGGGTTGATCTCGATATCGACATCCTCTGCCTCCGGCAGCACCGCAACGGTCGCGGCAGAGGTATGAATACGCCCCCCGCTTTCCGTTTCCGGCACGCGCTGGACGCGATGCACACCGCTTTCGTATTTCATCCTGGCAAAGACACCATCGCCCGCAATCCGCGCGACAACTTCCTTGATACCGCCCAACTCTGTCAGGCTTTCTTCCAGGATTTCAAATCGCCAGCCCTGCTTTTCGGCATAGCGCTGATACATCCGCAGCAGATCAGCCGCGAAAAGCGACGCCTCATCACCGCCAGTGCCGGGCCGAATTTCCAGCAAGGCCGGACGGGCATCGGCCACATCTTTTGGCAACAGCGCCAGTTGGACATCATGCTCAGACGCTTCCAGTTGCGCCTTCAACTCCGGCAGTTCCGCCTCGGCCAGTTCCTTCATCTCCGGGTCGGCCAGCATCGCCTCGGCATCGGCGATCTGGCTAACCAGATCCTTGTAGGCCGTCACGGTCTCCACCACGGGGCGCAATTCGGCATATTCGCGGCCCAACGCGGCAATCTCGGACCCTGCCGCGCCATCAGCCATCTTCGCCTCCAGAAACTGGAAACGGTCAATGATCTGTTCGATTTTTTCAGGCGCTATCATAGGGCACCGATTGGCGCATCACAGCGGCTCGGTCAAGGGGCCAAGCGTTTCCAGCCAGCCCGCGATCCGGGCACGGTTGACCCCCAGATCAGACCGGCCAAAGCGCAGGCGTCCATAGATCACCAGAAGGTCCCCCTGCACCGTCACCGTCGTATGATCGGGAAAACCCATGACCAGCGAACGGCTCTGAAATGTCATCATACCCTCATCCACACTGCCCTTAATCAGCCGGGTGCGCGGCGTGGCCAGCGCGCGCTGCTCCACCGCCTTCAACACCTCATCAGCGGGGGCCGTAATGCGGCGGACCGATAAAAACCCACCCTCCTCGGACGTATCGCCCGGCTCCGCCATATCCGGCAATTTGTGCCAGCGTGCCGCGTTGGTCGGCGCAAGCCGGATATAGGCCACAACCACAAGCACAAATACCAACAGAAAGGCTAGAATTCGCATGGATCGGCATCGCTCCTTCAGCTCGGGGCATGTAAAACAGGTCTACGCGCTGTGTACGCATTCTGCGCGCGGGCTGCCAGCCCAAACCATGCCGAAAGAACACACTAGGCTTTGGGCAATGGCCGCGCTATCGAAGGCAAAACAAAAAGGTCATATCATGCAGCGCCAAACCCTTAGCACACTCTTTGCCCTCACTATGGCCGCTGGCTGCGCCACGCTTGGCACAGACAGGGTCGTTGTCGCCGGCACGGGCGATGAATTGCTCAAACTGCGATCCGGCCCCAGCCTGGGTTTCAACATCATCATGGGCCTGCCGGAAGGCACAGTTCTTAATCGACGCACATGCCTCACCGAAGTCGGCCAACTCTGGTGCGAGGTTTCACTGGCCGACGCACCAGAGGTCAGCGGCTACGTCTCGGCCGATTATCTGACCGACGGGTAGTGTCGGGCTGAAGACCCGCTACAAGGATCATCTCTCCGCCGGGGCCACAGCCCGCTGATAAAGATGCCATGTGGTGTGCCCCAGGATCGGCAGCGTGAAAATCAGGCCCAGAAACGCCGGAACCAACGACAACAGCATGGTGACGGTGATAATCGCCGCCCATCCCAGCATGACCGCCGGATTTTCCTGAACAACACGGAGCGACGTCAGCATCGCAGAAATGAAATCGATGTCCCGGTCCAGCAACATAGGCATGGCCACGACCGTCACCGAAAAGAGAACGGCCGACAAAAACGCGCCAACGCAAGTGCCGATTGCAAGGAACGTCCAGCCTTCGGATGTGAAGAACACGGTGTTCACAAACCCGTCCAAATCCGAAAAGGACGCATTCTGCAGCACGATCACCAACACGGTTCGAAACTGGTAAAACCACACCCATAAAATGAACAGGGTGACAAAGGCCATCCAGCCCATCTCGCGCTTGCGTTGCCGGGCCATGACGGAAAGTATGTCCGACCAGCCAAAGCTCTCTGCCTTCTGCAACCGGCGCGACATTTCATAAAGCCCGGCGGCTGCAAAGGGGGCCACAAGCGGAAAGGCGATTGCGGCGGGAATGACCATCCAGACCTCGCCAAGCCAGAACAGGACCCAAACAAACAAAATGCCGAACAGCGCATAGAACAGACCGAAAAAGCCGCTCATGACCGGGCGTGCCAGAAAGTCGGAAAATCCGGCCTTCAGCGCCTCCGCGATATCATTTGCCGTCACCTTGTTGATGGCGGGCCTGCCCGGCTGCTGCGGCGTCAGATTGCCTTGTGGTGTGGAACCTGCGGTCTTGGATGTCATGACACATGCCTCCCCCGCATATCAGTCTGCATCAGGTGCGGTATTGGGGCAAGGTGGCGCTTTGCACAGCTACCGATACGTCACTCCCGGCAGGATCGACAGCATCTCGAACATCAGGTTCGCCCCGGTCAGCGCGGTATTGCCCGACGGATCATAAGGCGGCGACACCTCGACCAGATCACAGCCCACGATATTCAGGCCCCGCAAGCCCCGGATCAGTTCCATCGCCTGCGGCGTGGTCAGTCCGCCAATCTCCGGCGTCCCCGTCCCGGGGGCATAAGCCGGATCAAGACTGTCGATATCATAGGTCACATAGGTCTTCTGATCACCGATCTTCGCCATGATTTCAGCCGCCAGCGGGGTCAGCGACTTATGCCAAAGATCCGGGGCCAGATACTGGTTGAACCCCCACCCGGCAGCCTCGGTAAAATCATCCGCCGTATACCCGGTGCCGCGCAACCCGATCTGAAACACCCGGTCGGGCGTGATCAGACCCTCCTCATAGGCCCGCCGAAACACCGTACCATGGGTCTCGCGCTCACCAAACATCTCGTCATTTACATCCGCATGGGCATCCACGTGGATCAATGCCAGCGGGCCATGCTTGGCCGCGACCGCCCGCAACACCGGCAGCGTCAATGTATGATCGCCACCCAACGTCATCGGCACGAAATCATGCTTCAAATGTGCCGCATAAGCTTCTGTAATAATGCGAATACTCTCGCTCAGCGAAAACGTATTGATCGGCACATCACCCAGATCGGCACATTGCAGCGCGTCAAACGGCGCCGCACCCGTCTGGATATTGTAGGGACGGATCATCGCGGATTGCTCGCGCAACTGCTTCGGCCCCATCCGGGTGCCCGACCGCCAGGATGTGCCGATATCCATCGGAATCCCGATAAATCCCACATCAAGGCCCGCAGCCGACGCCGCCTCCGGCAAGCGCATGAATGTCTGCGGCCCCGAAAACCGCGCCAGATCATTCCCGCTGATAGGCTGGTTCGGCATCACTTTTTCCTTTTGTTCCAAAGCGCCAGACAGCAAAGCTCCATCGCCACATGCGCCCCCGCAATTGCCGTCGCCCCTGTCGTGTCATAAGGCGGCGACACCTCAACCACATCACCGCCGACCACATTCACCCCCGCCAGATCCCGCAGGATCGCCGCTGCCTGCCAGCTTGCCAGACCACCCCAGACCGGGGTGCCGGTACCGGGGGCAAAGGCAGGGTCAAGCGCATCGATATCAAACGTCACATAAGTCGGATGATCGCCCACAATCGCCTTCACACGATCCACGACATAAGCGCTGCCCAGTTCGTGACAGGTCCGGGCATCAATATAGGGCATCCCTAGATAATCGGCGCATTCGGTGCGTATACCCACCTGCACCGACCGGGTCACATCCACCAACCCCGCCTTCACAGCCTTATACATGAACGTCCCGTGATCGATCCGGTCCATATCATCATCCGGCCACAGGTCGGAATGGGCGTCGAACTGGATCACTGACATCGGGCCATATTTGGCGGCATAGGCACGCAGGATTGGCAGAGTGATGAAATGATCGCCACCCAATGTCACGGTCCCCGGCCCCGCCGCCAATATGCCTGCCACATGCGCCTCGACCAGCGCAGGCACCCCCGGCACATTGGCGTAATCAAACGCTACATCGCCATAATCGACGATGGAAAACGCCGACAACGGATCAAACCCGTCCCAGCCATAGGGCGGATCATAAGGCTGCAGGCACGACGCCTCACGGATCGCACGAGGGCCAAACCGCGTCCCGGGGCGATGGGTCACCGCCTGATCGAACGGCACACCGGTCACCACCAGATCCACGCCGGTCAGATCCTTGCTATAGGCACGGCGCAGAAACGACACCGCTCCGCCAAATGCGTTCTCATAGGCCAGCCCACGACGATCAGCCCGCGTAAACGCCAGATCAACCTGCCCTTTTGCATCCTCAAGCGCCATGCGACCCTCTTCTTTCTTCCCAAAATACTCCCCCCGGAGGGATCAAATTTCTGGAAATTTGATTATCCCAGCGGCAGCGCACGCTCCACCAGCCGGGCAAAGAACGACGCACCCGCCGGGGCCGTCGCATCGTCAAAATCATAGGCCGGATGATGCAGACCCGCCGTGTCCCCATTGCCAACAAACAGATAGGCCCCCGGGCGCTTCTCCAGCATATAGGCGAAATCCTCCGCGCCCATCTCGCGGCCCGCATCGTCAATCACCTCGGCCGCGACCTCACGTGCCACACCCGCGGCAAAGGCCGTACGATCCGGATCATTGATCGTTGCGGGATAACCAACCTCATAGTCCAGCTCCGCCTCAACACTATAGGCCGCCGCCTGCCCGGCCACGATCTGATCCAGCCGGGCCATGACCATGCCCTGCACCCCGCGTTTGAAGGTGCGAACGGTACCATTGATATAGGCAGTTTCCGGCACGATATTGTCAGCCGACCCGGTATGGATCTGGGTCACCGAAACAACCAGATCATCCTGCGCATAATGGTTGCGGCTGACGATGGTCTGGATCGCGTTCACCATGCCCACAGCTGCCACAATCGGATCGGCGGTCTCATGCGGCATCGCGCCATGTCCGCCCCGGCCGCTGATATTGATATGAAACGTATCGACCGCCGCCATGATCGGCCCGGGCGTGGTGTAAAACGCCCCCACCGGCGTACCCGGCGCATTGTGCAGGGCATAGACCTCGGCAATCTCGAACCGGTCCAGAACCCCCTCATTCACCATCACCTCAGCCCCGCCGCCGCCCTCCTCAGCCGGCTGAAAGATCAGCGCGACACGGCCAGCGAAATTCCGGGTTTCGGCCAGATAACGGGCGGCCCCCAGCAGCATCGTCGTGTGGCCGTCATGGCCACAGGCATGCATGCGGCCCGGTATGGTCGAGGCATAATCCAGCCCTGTAATCTCATCCATCGGCAGGGCATCCATATCGGCGCGCAACCCGATGGTCGGACCCCCGCCTGTCCCTTCGATGATGGCAATAACACCGGATGTGGCAATACCCTCATGGATCTCGTCCACACCAAACTCCCGCAAACGGTCCACCACGAATGCCGCGGTCTGATGACACTCAAACCGCAACTCGGGATGGGCATGCAAATGCCTGCGCCAGGCGGTCATATCGTCAGCAAAATCAGCGATGCGGTTGATGATGGGCATCAGACACTCCTAAACCAGCATACGGCGTTCCCCACCACCCTGTGAGAGCGCAAAGGATGTCGTGCAAGCGCCCGTAATGCAAGGCAGTTCATGATGATCAATCAACACAGCCTTTGTGCAAGTGTGGCTTACGAAACACATCTTAAAATTGCCAGAATTCGGGCATTCCAAGGTCTACGGTATCGGCTTATCTGCACCGGCAATTGACCTTGACGCACATAAAGGACCACTAGACATGGCTCGTCTTCAAATGATTTCTGCTCTTGCCCTCGCCAGCCTGATCCCCACGGCCTCACTGGCTGACTGGAACGGGTATTATGCCGGTGTATCATTCGGAACCGTAACAAACCTCAGCTATGATGTTACAACCGATATCGATCCCGATGTCGACTTCGAAGATAGCGAAGGCTTTGGTGTTTTCTTTGGGTCAAGGGCCCAGTCCAGTGGCTTTGTTTACGGCGGCGAACTCGCTGTTGAGTTTACACCTGAAGCGGAAAACACCGACGGCGAGGTTTTTGTTGACTTTGTCGTTGACCTAAAGGCAACAGCCGGTGTCCCTGCCGGTGACGTTCTGCTCTACGGCATTTTGACTCTGTCGTCGATCAGCGGCGAATATGGACCCAATGACATTAGCGCGACCGGCTTTGGCGCAGGCGTGGGTGCCGCGTTCATTATTGGCGACACTTTCGAGATTGGCGCTGAATACATCACGCGCTCAGGCTCCCAGGAATTCGATTTAACCGACCTTGATGCGACAGCCGATACACTGAAAATCCGGGCGGCCTTTCACTTCTAAGCAGGTCAACAAGCAGAAGCAAAGCCACGCGCAGAAGCGCGGCTTTGCTTTTACTTATATGACAACGCCCCGCCCCTTGGCGCGGTCCGGCCATTTCGTTAGCGTCGCCTCACGAAAGCGAGGGACCATGACGAACGACACTCTGATCCACGATCCCGACGGCGGCATGCCGCGTCTTTTGGAAATCATGCGCCGCCTGCGCGACCCCGACACCGGCTGCCCGTGGGATATCGAGCAGGATTTCAACACCATCGCCCCCTACACGATTGAAGAGGCTTACGAGGTCGCCGACGCCATCGCCCGCAGCGACTGGACCGATCTGGAGGGCGAGCTTGGCGATCTGCTGCTGCAAACGGTCTACCACACTCAGATGGGCGAAGAGGCCGGGCACTTCACCTTCGACACCGTGGTCAAAGCAATCAGCGACAAGATGGTCGCGCGTCACCCGCATGTGTTCGGCGACGAAAGCCGGGACAAATCCGCAGAACAGCAAACAGCGGACTGGGAAAAAATCAAGGCCGCCGAACGGGCCGGCAAGAAACAGACCCGCACATTGGACGGGGTTGCGGTGGGTCTGCCTGCTCTCACCCGCGCGGTCAAACTGCAGAAACGGGCCGCGCGGGTCGGGTTCGACTGGCCCGACACAACCCATGTGATCGACAAGATCGTCGAAGAAGCAGGCGAATTGGTCGAAGCCCGCAACACCCTGTCACAGCAGGAAATCGAGGAAGAATTCGGCGATCTTCTCTTTGTTGTGGCCAATCTGGCGCGGCATCTGGATATCGATCCAGAGGCGGCCCTGCGCAGCGCTAACACCAAATTCACTAGACGGTTTGCCGCCGTCGAGGACGCACTGGCCGACAAGGGGCGCAGCCCGGCGCAAAGCGATCTGGCCGAGATGGATGCGCTCTGGGACGCGGTGAAGGCACAGGAGAAAGCCGCGGAATAATGCCCGACTAATTTATTCAGGTATTGACCTGACCAAAAGAGTCGGATTTATAGCAAGCATCATTAACCGGAGCTTGGAAAATGTCTTTGCGTACTCTTCTTCTTGCCACAACATGCGCTGCCATCGCCGCCCCCGCGCTGGCCGATGTCAACGTCTACACAACCCGCCAGCCAGAGCTGATCCAGCCGGTGATGGATGCGTTCACCGCCGAAACCGGGATCGCCGTCAATCTTGCCTTTGTTGATGACGGCCTCGTTGAACGGCTGCGCGCCGAAGGCGCACGGTCCCCCGCCGATCTGGTGATGACGGTCGATATCGCCAATCTCAAACAGATCGTCGATGCGGGTGTCATTCAGCCGGTCGAAAGTGAGGTTCTGACCAACGCCATTCCCGCTGCCCTGCGCAGCGATGAAAACCTGTGGTTCGGTCTGACCACGCGCGCGCGGATCGTCTATGCCTCCAATGACCGCGTCGCCGAAGGCGAGGTGACAACATACGAGGATCTCGCCTCCGGAAAATGGGAAGGCCGGATTTGCACCCGCTCGGGCCTGCATAACTATAACCTAGCCCTGATGTCCGCCGTGATCAGCCATGCCGGGGAAGACGCCGCCAGGGATTGGGCGGCTGGCGTACAAAGCAACCTGGCGCGCAAACCCGAAGGCAATGACCGGGCACAGGTCAAGGCAATCTGGGCAGGCGAATGCGACATCAGCTTGGGCAACACCTACTACATGGGCAAGATGCTCGAAGACCCCGAACAGACCGAATGGGCCAATTCCGTGCGCATCGTCTTCCCCGAATTCGCGGATGGGGGCACCCATGTGAACGTCTCCGGCGTGGCCATGACCAACGCGGCCCCTAACCGGGACGAGGCGTTGCAGCTGATGGAATTCCTGGTCTCGCCAGAGGCCCAGTCGATCTATGCAGAGCTCAACTACGAATACCCGGTCCTCGAAGGCGCGCCAGTCTCTGATCTGGTCGCAGGCTGGGGCGGTTTCACACCCGATGACACCAGCCTCAGTGAACTGGCGGCCAATCGGCCCACCGCCCTGCGGATCATGGAAGAAGTGAACTTCGACGGCTAATGACGGCCCCATAAGTCACATTGCGGAAACAAAACCGCCTAAAGAATTGATTTTACCCCCCATTTCGCGGACAATCGCCGCATTCTAGTAAATGGAGGGGTAAAATCATGACCCGCTTGTTTAAGACATTTTCATCAACTGCACTTATGGCCGCCCTTTGGTTTGGCGGCGCCACCTCGGCGGTCGCACAATGTACCGACCTGATCCGCGGAGAGGAAAACGAACCGGATATTGAGGCATCGAGTTGCTACACCGGCAGCCGGGCGGTCGCCATTATCAGCGAACAGCCCGATGTGCTGGCCCGTCGCGCAGCGCAGAATTTCGGCATCGAAGCAACACAGAACACAGATGCGGACCTTGGCGGTTATTCCGGACCGCTGTGGGCCACGCTGAGCGGGCGCTGGTCAACACGCGACGATGCTGACCTCGATCTGGGGATCGCCACCATCGGCAGTGACGTCTTCGTGGGGGAAACGACGATCCTCGGCGTCATGCTGCAAAACGATTTTTCATTTCAGGACGGACCAACCGGCAACAGCTATGACGCCACCGGTTACATGCTCGGCGTCTATGGCATCGTGCAAAGCGGACCGCTGAATTTCGACGCGCGATTGCTGGCGGGGCAGTCCAAAACCGATGTCAGCGGCGGCGGTAACCGGGCAGACGATGTCGAAAGCTCACGCTGGCTCGCCACCGTTCAGATGTCCGGACAGAACCAGTTCGACAATGGCAACTTTCTGGTCCCCCATATCAGCGTCGGCTGGTTTGAGGACGAGATGGACGCCTATACACTCGGCTTCACGAATGTGGCAGAGGAAAAAGTCAGCTATGGTCAGGCCGATATCGGGGGCACCCTGCTCATCCCGGTCACGCTAGGCGCTACAGATGGCAATCTGCTTCTGGCCGCCAGCGGGATCAAAGGGTTCGGGGCCGATGGCGACGACCAGATTCCCGATGACCTGCGCGGACGCGTCGACCTTGGGCTGGAACTCTTCCGGGCCGATGCCTGGTCCGTATCCGGCAAGATCTTCGCCGACGGGCTGGGCCAGGACGAATATGAGGCATTCGGCGCAGATTTCGGCGTTATGCTCTGGTTCTGAGGTCTGCGGGAGTACCGCTGGCATGCGCGGGTCTGGAAAACAGAACTGACCGGCAAGGAACCGCGCAAAACAGGCCGGGGCATTGCCCCGCCTGTATAATCATGGCTACCAGTCCCCATTAAAATCAAATGGATGGGGTCCTGATGCGCATATTTAAATACCTGACACTGGTGGCAGGAATAACGCTTCTGGGCTTCGCGGCCCCGGCGGTGGCACAGACAGTCCCTGCCAAATCCGATGAACAGATCAGTCAGGAAAAATCGACCCGGATTTTTCTCGATTCGCGCGTCTCGACCATCCTGTTCAGCCAGACCGACCGGCTGTCGCGTCCGCTTGGCCTTCTTGATGATATCGAAACCACCCAGGGGACAGGCGTCGCGGAATTGGAAGGGTATAACGGCCCGGCCTGGTTTTCGCTCAGCGGACGGCGGTCATCGCTGGGTGGCGATGATCTGGATCTGGGCATCGTCACGATTGGTGGGGATATCGTCAGCGGACCAAACGGTATTTTTGGGATTATGCTGCAAAACGACTTCGCCTTTCAAGACGGGTCTGACGGCGGCACGTTCGACGCCACCGGCTATATGGCCGGGCTTTACGGCATCCAGCAATGGGCGGGGCTGACGGTTGATGCGCGGCTATTGGCCGGCGAAACCAGCAATGACATCGCCAATTTCGGGGCACGGGCCGATGACGTCAAAAGCCAGCGCTGGCTCGCCGCGATTCAGCTTCTCACCACCCAGGAACTGTCTGACGGCCTGCTTCTGGTCCCCAATGGCGGCGTCAGCTGGTTCGAGGACAGGATGGATGCCTACACGCTTGGCATCACACCGGTCGAGGCCGAGACGATCCAATATGGACAGGCCAATCTGGGCGCAAAGGCCTATGTGCCCATCACCTTTGGTCGGGCGCAAGGCGATATCGTGATCGGTGGCGCCGGTATCCTGGGCTTTGGTGCATCCGCAGGGGAACAGGTGCCCGACGATCTGCGCGGACGGGTCGACCTCGGGATAGAGTTTTACAACGCCGATGTCTGGCAGGTCTCGGCCGGGCTTTTCGTCGACGGGCTAGGACAGGATGAATACGAAGCCACCGGGCTCGATCTGGGCGTGACACTCTGGTTCTGACAAACGCAGCCAAAAAAGAGATATCAGAATAAAGCCGCGCGTCCGCGCGTAACCCTGATGACAACCCGGCCTTCCGCCGCAAGATCATCGAAAGGGTAAACGAATGACCAGATCACTGACGCTCACCGGCGCACTCCTGACACTCGCCGCCTGTGGTGGCACAGACGTGGCTCAACCACCCGGTTTCTTCTTTGGCAGCGCCGATCCGGACACCGGCGGCAACGGGCTCGGCTATGCAGATGATGCCAGCCAGCTCAACGATCTTGACGGGCAAACCAGCAAGCTCCGCATAGTGCGCTATGTGCGCGACCCCAATACGGGTGCCGCCCGGTTTCTGACCTCCGACGAAGTGCTTGAACAGATCGATAGCGAAAATTTCACTGTCAGCTTTGCCGATGAAACGATCACGTTCGTGGAGCGAAAGGCATTTCGGGCCGACGGATCATCAATCCGCAGCCGAACACTTGACGGCAACTTCGCCCAGGTCTTGGAATTCAACAGCGGCGCTTCCGTCAATCCGGTGAATGAGGAAACCGTCGGCTATACCATCGTCGGATTTGAAACCAATCCGGCCGAGATTGCCAGTACAACCGGTCGCGTGTTCTACGCCGGCACGTCATTCTATGCAGGCACCGTATCCGATCTTGATGGCAACGTTCTGGACGATGGCTTTCGCGGCAGCACCAGCGCTTTCTTCGAAGCCGATTTCGGTAGCGGCAACATCACCGGATCCTACACCATCGATCTCGAAGACGAGACGTCAGTATCCCGAGAGGTGTTTGAACTTGAACTCGCGCCCACCGCAATCATCGGAAACGGCTTTGCTGGCGATCTGACGGTGGCCAATTGCGGGGCCGGTTTCACCTGTACGTCCGCATCAGAAATCGGCGGCGTCTTCTACGGGCCAGAGGCCGACAATATCGGCGGCATTGTCGGGTTTGACATCACCAAACAGAATGCCAATGGCGACGGCATCGCTGTTATCGGCGCAGGTGGTTTTGTGGCGGGGCTCGACTGATCGCAACTTCCCTTTCGCCTCATGCTCAGGCACCTTGCCCCAAACAGGAGGGGCCAGCATGGACATTACACAAACCCGCGCCATCGTCACCGGTGGCGCCTCCGGCCTCGGGGCCGCCACCGCCAAAGGGCTGATGGAGGCGGGCGCACTTGTCACAATCTTCGACCAGAACCCCGGTGGGGCAAGCTATGCCAATGAAATCGGCGCCTATTTCGCGCAGGTCGACGTGACCGATGAAGACAGCGTGCAAAAGGGTCTCGACAACGCCGTCGGCGCGATGGGCGGGCTGAACGCAGCCATCAACTGCGCCGGCATCGCCACCGCGGAAAAGACCCTTGGCCGCGACGGCCCACACACCCAGGCCAGCTTCATCCGGACCATCAACATCAACCTTAACGGCACGTTCAACGTGGCCCGCCTCGCCGCCGCGCGCATGACCGACGGCGGCGTGATCATCAACACTGCCTCAGTCGCCGCCTTCGACGGGCAAAAAGGACAGAGCGCCTACGCCGCCTCAAAGGCTGGCATCGCCGGGTTGTCGCTGCCCATGGCCCGCGACCTTGCGCGGAACAAGATCCGGGTCATGGCCATCGCCCCCGGCATCTTCCGAACACCCATGCTCGAAGGGCTTGGGCAAGAGGTCATGGACACCCTCGCCGCCGACGTCATCTACCCCGCCCGACTCGGCGACCCCGCCGAATTCGCCGCGCTCGCACAGTTCATCATCACATGCGACTACCTGAACGGCACAACAATCCGGCTTGATGGGGCACTGCGGATGCCGTGAGAGCAGCAATGATCATAGAGGCACGCAATTGCCGATCAGGCATCGGCAAGATGGACAAATCCGTTACGGAGTCTCAAGCCGGTACTTGAGAAATGTTGACCCGTCGTAGTCCACCTTTCCAACGAATACTGCCCCGATCCGGTCGAGCGCACTTAGGTTCGTGCGCGATGGAGGCAGCAGAAAAGTCACGAATGGAATTCGCTCATCAGCAATAGCAAATTCGATTGCCTTTCGCGAGACACGAACGCCCAACCCAAAAGCTTCGGGCCTGAGAACCAATCCATAGTCCCACTCATCTCCTTCCTTTTGAAAACCACCCCATCCCACATAGCGGTCGTTCGACAATACTGCCCAATGCCCAAGCCCATCGCGGTTCCAGCATTCTTCCTTGGACGCGACAAATTTGGCCACAGCAGCTTCATCCCATTGGAACGTCAAAAGAGGCATATGCTCGGCCACCCGGGGATCGGACATGTGAGCAATGATTTCGCCTGGCGCGATTTCGGGCAATCGCGCAAAGGTTATCTCATCCTTCAACTTGAGTTCCTTATTCCATCATAGGGGGACGTCTCTTAGTTGGATATCAGGCATCAAACTTCAATCGCAGGCTCACTAAATGTCTATCTCGCTAGAAATCTGGATGGCGCGGAGGGCCTAACCGGCCAATCGCAAGACAACCTTGCCAACGGTCGTCACACTTTCCCCACTTCCGCCGCCAGACAACCACCCGTAGGATGGATACTCCCACCCATCATCCCGCCGCCTTCTCCTCCAGTATCAACCACTCATCTTCTGCCGCCGCCAGCGCCGCCTGCCGCTGCACCAGCGCATCTGTGGCCTTCTGAAACTTCACCGGTTCGCGGGTGAACAATTCCGGGTCCGCCAACAACGCCTCCAGCTTCGCAATCTCTGCCCCCAGCCGGTCGATCACGCCGGGCAGTTCCTCCAACCGGTGCTTTTCGGTAAATGACAAGCCTGGCGCAACCTGCTTCTTCTCCGCCGGTTTTTCCTTCTTCGCCAGCGGCTTGGTCGCCACCGCCGCCTCCGCGAAATCACCACCCCGCTGCGCGCGGTAATCCGACCAGCCGCCAGCATAGACCACCGCCTGCCCGTTACCTTCCATCGCGATCGTCGTCGTCGCCACCCGGTCCAGAAAATCCCGGTCGTGGCTGACCAGCAGGACGGTCCCGTCATAGTCACCCAGAATATCCTGCAACAGATCCAGCGTCTCGATATCCAAATCGTTGGTCGGCTCATCGAGCACCAGCAGGTTACTCTCCCGCGCCATCAGACGCGCCAGCAGCAACCGGGCCTTTTCGCCCCCCGACAGCGACCGGACCGGCGCGCGCGCCTGCGCCTCGTCAAACAGAAATTCCTTCAGATAACCCACCACATGTTTCGGCTGCCCGCGTACCATGATCTGATCGGACTTGCCGGACACACCCAGTTCAGGATCGGTGGCCAGATTTTCCCACAACGACATTTCCGGGTTCAGCGCCGCGCGGTTCTGATCGAACACCGCGATATCCAGATTGGTGCCCAGCTTGACCCGCCCTTCATCCGGCGCAACCTGCCCCAGCAACATCTTGATCAGCGTTGTTTTTCCAACACCATTGGGCCCAACAAAGGCAATCCGATCACCGCGCTGCACTGTCAGATCAAAGTCGCGCACGATCTGCTTGCCTTCGAAGGCTTTCGTCAGCCCAAACGCCTCCATAACCTTGCGCCCGGACACTTGCCCGCCCTCAAACGACATAGCCGCCGTACCCTGGCGCTTGATCTGGCTCGCCCGCTCCGCACGCAACTCCTGCAAGGCGCGCACCCGGCCCTGATTGCGCTTGCGCCGGGCAGAAATCCCCTCAACCGCCCATCGCGCCTCTGCCTTGATCTTGCGGTTCAGCTTGTGACGCTGCTGGTCCTCGTCCTCCCAGATCTTGTCGCGCCATTCCTCGAACCGGTCGAACCCCTGCTCGGCCCGGCGGACCTGCCCGCGGTCAATCCAAAGCGTCGCGCGCGTCAGCGCGCGCAAAAACGCCCGGTCGTGCGAAATCAGCACAAACGCCGCGCGGGTCTGTTTCAGCTCATTCTCCAGCCAGGCGATCGCCTCGATATCCAGATGGTTGGTCGGCTCGTCCAGCAACATCAGTTCCGGCGCCTCGGCCATCAGCTTGGCCAATGCCGCGCGGCGACGCTCCCCGCCCGAAGCGGTCTCAACCGGACCCGCTGGATCGAATTTCAACCCTTCGGCCACCATATCGACCTTATAGGCCTCGTCAGGTTCCAGCCCGCTCGCCGCATAGTCGCCCAGCGTCGCAAACCCCGCCATGGTCGGGTCCTGCTCCATGTAGCCCGCGGTCACACCTGGCGACAAAACGCGCGCACCGCTATCGGCTTCCACCAGCCCGGCCATCACCTTCATCAAGGTCGATTTACCCGACCCATTCCGGCCAACCAACGCCACCCTATCCCCCGGTTGGACCACCAAAGACAGGTCCTCAAACACGGGATCACCCCCGAAAGTGAGCGCGATATCGGACAGTTGAAGTAAAGGAGCACGTGCCATGCCCGCCTGCTATGACAGCACGGGCTCCTGCGCAAGAGCACGCAGCGCGCGGGCACGGGCGGCAGGAACTTTCGCGACCTCCAGACAGGTAAAGACATGCATTGTCCGCATCACCGGATCGATGATCAATTCATCACCAACCCAGCCGCCCATCGCCAGATAGGTGCGCAAAAGCGGCGGCAACGGCCCGTTGCCCGCAGGCGCGCAATCAGCCAAAGGCACGGCATCACATCGCGCAACAGGGCGCAGACCATCCGGCCCCGCAAACCGCCTTAGCCGTGCGAGCGCGCGACCGTAAACCACCGGGTCCGTCCCCGCAAAACTGGCGCAACCAAACAGCACCGCGAACCCTGCCGCATCCACATAAGCGGTCAGCGCACCCCAGACGACGCGCAGGATATCCGCATCCAGCACATCAGGGGCCACGCAGAACCGGCCCACCTCAAGCATCGGCAGGTCCAACGCAGAGAGCCCGGACAAATCATAGAACTGTGCCGCATAGCCATCAGACCCCTCCAGCAAGCGCAAGGTCGCGACCAACCGACCCACCGGGTCCTCGACCATCACATGCCGGGCCCGATCATCGAACCCATCCGCGTCAACACCGGGGCCATCAAAAAAACACAGATGCCGCAACCGCTGACAGGCTTGCATATCCTCCCGGCCCGCAGCAAAGCGGACCCGATACCGACCTGTCTGAAACGGAATTGTCATCACTCATCACCTTGGCGAAGCCACCCCCGCACCCTACGTTAGTCGGCAACACGAGGAAAGGACGTCAAACGCTCATGGACAAAGTTGTCAAATCCGACGCCGAATGGCGCGCGCAACTCTCTGATCTGGCCTACAAAGTCACCCGTAAACACGGGACCGAACGGGCCGGCACGCACGAGGATTTCCCCAAGGAACCCGGCACCTATATGTGCGTGTGCTGCGGCGCCCCGGTCTTTGACCAGGCGCACAAATTCGACAGCGGCACGGGCTGGCCATCATTCTACCAACCGCTCGACCCCGAAATGGTCGGCGAAACCACCGACCGCAGCTTTTTCATGAAACGGACCGAGGTGCATTGCAACCGCTGCGACGCCCATCTGGGGCATGTGTTCCCTGATGGACCGCAGCCAACGGGGTTGCGCTATTGCATCAACGGAGTAGCCTTGGAATTCCATCCCGAGGATTAGCACAGACTGTCCCTGCGCCTTCGTAGGTCCGCAATGATGTCCTATGAAATGACGGGCATCCTTCGCCAGTGCAAGACTGGTCAGTTCCGTCGGTGATCGCAAAGGCGGCACGAAACGCCAAAAGCAGCGGCTCTTCGTCATGCCCGAGTGTTTCAAATGGAATGCAAAGAATATCGACGCGGATGGCGCTGGTTCCCTTCAAACCCCGGACAAAAGGATGGCTTCGCGACTCCCAAGGCCATTCGCGGGCGGCATAACCATCTGGATGGAAATGAAAATACGCGGTCGCTGGCGCAACATCGATTAATTCAACCCGCGTTGGCGAGCGCGGACCAATCATACCACTGTGCACCTCAACACTGTCGTTACTGGTGATCGTTACGCTCCACTCACCACCGACAATCTCAGTTCTCAATGGCGACATGCAGGCGACGGCATGCCCATCCAGCGCAACAGACACTGGGTTCGTCTGAAAGAACTGAAGCATCCCATCGTCGTTGTCACCGGCACAAGGAATTGGAATTTGCCGACGATCAGTTCCAGACCTTTGTGTAATGTAGCATTCACGGTCGGTGATGATCGCGCCCCCGCTGACCAGCGCGGCGACATCGGCGGCAGGGTCATACGCTCCATACTCCAATGCGTCGCCAAGCAAAGGGACACGAAACGCGACCTGATCCGCATTTGAACAGGATGGGTGATCTTCCACGACCTCATATTGCGCAAAAAAGCGATTGCTCGGGCTATCGGCAATGATCCTTGTTGCCTCTTGGGCAACCACCGGCTGAACAAATGATGTAACCAATGATATGGAAAAAAATGTGACGATGTGATTGCGCAATGGCATCTCCCTTGTGGTGTTATAATCCAATATAGTTAAGGACAGTTGCCCCATAATGTAAGGTCGGGTTTACCCCACCATCGCTTCCTCCCGCATGACCCACGCACCCGCAGCAATAATCACCCCTGCCCCCAGCCACATCAGGCCCGGCGGGGCAAATCCGAAGAATGCCAGACCCAAGGCCACATTCAGCGGCAGCTTCAGATGATCGAAAGGCTGCAGATACGCCGCATCCGCAAGCCGATAGGCCAGCGCCAGCAGATACTGCGCCCCCGCCACCAGCAGCCCGGCCAGCGCCACCAGCCACAACCCGTCTGCCAACGCAAAGCCCGACCCGACTGCCGCCAGCCCGTTAACCGGAACCAGCAACACCAGCAGCAACAGCGTCAGCGTGCCTGCATCCTCGGTGGCCGCCAGATGCTTGGTCACCAGCGATGACGCGGCCCAGAACGCCGCCGCCCCCACCGGCAGCAGCGCGGCCCAGGTAAACGCCTCCTGCCAGGGGGCCAGGATCAGCACACCGCCAAACGCCCCCGTCAACACCGCCAGCACGCGCGACCCTGTCAGGCGCTCCCCCAGCAAAGCCCCTGCCCCCAATGTGACAAACAAGGGCGAGGTCAGGATCAGCGCCACCGCCTGCCAGATCGGCACATGCGCCAGACCCGCGACCCATAACTGCACACCGATCGCCGCCAGCACCACGCGGACGCCATGCAGTACCGGGCGGCGGGTGCGCCAGGCCGACTGCCAGACCAGCGGCAGGACCACGACACAGGCAATCGCATATTGCCAGAACGCAATGGTGGGGGACGGCACGCCATAGATCATTCCGGCCCCCTGCACCGCGGTATTGGCCCCGGCAAACAGCGCCCCGGCAAGCACAAAACAAAGCGGGCCTGCAATCGCCCCCCGCATCATCAGATTCATCTGGATCATCGCATCTGTCCTTCCTTACCTTTGCGTGACCCAAGGCAAAACAGGACAGACCGGGCGCAGATGCACCCGATTACCCCGCTCTCTTTCATCCGGACTATGACCGTCGGCTCAGGCATCGCACCTGATCTGCTGACCCTTCGGAAAACCAAAGGCGCTCGCGGGCTCGGGCCCAAGGCCCATACCGCCGGTGGGGAATTCCACCCCGCCCTGAGAACGTGCCTCCCCAATCGGGGAAACAGGTCGACCATAGGACGGGATCAGAAATGCATCAATAGTAAATCAATTTCACCATTTGACAGCAACATAATCATAGATAAACTTTATCCATGATTCGATCCGGAGACAGAAATGAAACTTGGTGACGGCGTAGAACAGGCGATCCATTCGGTCACTCTCCTCGCAGGGCTGCCGCCCGACGGGCTCTTGTCAGCGCAGGCATTGGCCGGGTTTCACGGGGTCTCCACCAGCTACCTTCTTAAACACCTGCAGGCGCTGTCAGGGGCTGGCATCGTAAAAACGACGCCTGGACCCAATGGCGGCTACGAACTGGGCCGCCGCCCGTCCCAAATCACACTCCTCGACATCGTGCTTGCGGTCGAAGGGCCCGAACCCGCCTTCCGGTGCAAGGAAATCCGGCAGCAGGGTTTCGACCCGCTCCCACCTGAAAGTTTCACCGCGCCCTGTCAGATCAATGCGGCTATGCTGCGGGCCGAACGGGCCTATCGACGCGAATTGGCAGCCGTCAGCATCGCAGACCTGATGCGCGACCTGACCGAGGCGGATGACGGATCAATCGCCACACGCGGCTGCGCGTTTTTTGATCAATATGTGCGCCGCGCCAAAACCAAACCGTAACCCGAAAGGACTCAATCATGACTGCTCGCCTCGATTACATCAAAGCTGCCCCCGACGCGTTTCAGGCCGTCCTGGCGCTGGAACAATATCTGGCCTCGCAATCCGGCCTTGAACCCCGGTTGATCCACCTGCTCAAACTGCGCGCCTCCCAGATCAACGGCTGCGCCTATTGCGTGGACATGCACACGAAGGAAGCACGCAAGGACGGGCTCAGCGAACAATGGATCGCCCTTGTCAGCGTATGGCGCGAAGCCAGCATATTCGACGACCGCGAACGCGCCCTGCTCGGCTGGACAGAGGCGCTGACGCGGATCAGCACATCCGGCGCGCCCGATACTGATTATGCCGCGATGCAGGCGCATTTCTCGGATAACGAAATCGCGAAATTCAGCGTCGCGATCGGGGTCATCAACATCTGGAACCGGCTCGCGGTCGGTTTCCGCACGCCCCACGCCATTGACGCGGCTGCCTAAGATCACGAGCGCACCAATGCAATCCTGCAGCGGGCAACGTCGGCGATCCGGCGTCGCCCACACTGATGCCTGACCACAGGCGGCATCGCAGTCAACCCGGGACAGCGCGCGCATTTTTCTGGGCACATTTCATGAGATATGGCACAGTCACGATACCACGACGCTCAGGCGCACGTGATAAAGTCAAAAGCGGCGGAATTGCCTGAACCAACGGCAAAACGCCAAGATAAGAGGATTGATCACAGTGCCATTTAGATTTGGGATCGTTTCAGCTTCAAACATCACCGACCCCAATGAAGCCCTTGATCTGGCTTTTGGCGGCGAAACGAACGCCGGTTCAGCAGGGCTGGGATCACCCATCACCTTTGGCACCAATGGCGATGTCGGCGTCGAGATTGATGAGGATTTTCTGACAGACGATCCGGCCGCATCACTCTCTCAGGCAGTCACCATTGATGGCATCACCTATCCGGCCGGGGAGCGTGTCGAAACCGATTACAGTTTTATTGCGGGCATACCTGGGACTGATATCTATTTCCGCATCTCCCATATCAGCATCGACAACACATATGTGGGCGCTTCAATCTCTCGCGGGTTTGACAGCGGAACCGATGCGCTCGCCGACCTTTATGTGCCGGGAACAACGCTGGAAATCGTCAATCCCGATACCGTGTCCGACCTGCCGGGCTGGGAAGCCTTCGTTCAGGAACCCAACTATAATCTGGGTCCTGGGCAGGCCTACGACAACGATGTGGACCTGCTGGACGATGGCAGTGTGCCCATCTGTTTCTGCGCGGGCACGTTTATTCGCATGGCGGACGGTCAGGACAGGCGCATCGAGGAATTGAAGTTCGGCGATGTGGTCGAGACGCTTGATCGCGGTGCCCGGCCCATCCGCTGGATCGGGCGGCAAATCATTACAAGCGACAGGCTGGCAAAAGAAACCAAACTCCGCCCCATCAGTATCGCGGTGGGGGCTCTTGGCAGCGGCGTGCCCGACAAAACCCTGACCATATCACCACAGCACCGCATCAACGTGTCGTCACCCATCGTCGCCCGGATGTTCGCGACCGACAATTGCCTGATACCTGCAAAGGACCTGATTGATCTTGATGGGGTCACGCAAACCGATGGTGCGGCGGATGTGGTCTATTTCCACATTCTGCTGGATGATCATTGCATCATGCTGGCCAACGGCACACCGACAGAATCGCTGCTTCTGGGACCTCAGGCCCTCAAGGGGCTGACGGCAGAAGGTCGCGCCGAAATCGCGGCAATCTTTCCCGATATCTTCGCAGGAACGGTCGACAATCTGACGAACGCTGTATCACCCCACCTGCTATCGCGTGGAAAACGAGCGCGCCATCTGGTGGCGCGGCACATCCAGAACAGCAAGCCAATGGTCAGCTCCACCTAAGCTCTGCAGGCGCGGCCAATTATGAACGCCGCGTTTACATTTAAACCGCGCGCACCATTAACCGGGCAAAATACCCGTTTGGGGTCCGACGCAAGTCCGACGCTTAGCCGACGCGATGCCGACCGCCCGAATTGGACAAAACACCAATGTTTACGAATGATTCGGCAATTCGCGGAAAACCGAGTGTTGCGCGGGCCCTACCCGACCACCGAACGTTGCTTAGAACTCTTCCGGACTCTCACCCAAAAGCGCACCGGCATCGATCCGGCCAAAGCTGCCCAGCAACTGACCGAGGAAGGTCACATCGTTGATGCCATCCTCGGTCACGCGGCGGTCAAGCACGACAACGCGGCCATCCTCCAGCGTGAAACGCTCCACATTGCGTACAACGCCGTCAGGCGAGAAACTGATCGCAACAACCTGCCGGTCCACCTCATCCGGGGCGAAAGCACCGAAATGGCGGAACTGACTGGAAACATAGTAAAAAGCATCGTTTCGAACGACACCATTTGTGGTCGGCGGACCGAATGTAGCGACAACGCTGTCCCGGGTCGTCTGGCCAACCTGCACAGCTGAAAGCTCGTCTGCGGACGGCGCGAACCCATGATAGCGGTTGATCGGGGTACAGCCCACGGCAAGCGCCAGCACAACGGTAAGGCCCGTGGCGCGTAGCCCGGTCATGGATTTGCCTGTCTTGCTGCTCATCACGGCCCTCTTGCTTTGGCATCTTATGCCTTTTATCTCCCCTACATGACAACCCGCCCCCTGTTCAAGAATGGAAGCACCCGTGGCTAATTTGCCCCAATCACAGTTGCGTTTGTCCGATCTGACAACCCGGCAAGCCACATCGTTTGATCTGGTGCCAACGGCGGACGAACGGCGCGCAGTGGCCGACGCCCTTGGAATCAACGGCATCAAAAAACTGAAATTTTCCGGGCAGTTAGCACCTGTCGGAAAATCGGACTGGACGCTGACCGCAGATCTGGGGGCAACCGTGGTACAGGACTGCGTGGTCACGCTAGCGCCGGTCACCACCCGGATCGACGAAGCCGTGCGCCGCAACTACATGGCCAATCTGCCAGAGGTCGAGGCCACAGAAATCGAAATGCCCGAAGACGACACAATCGAGCCGTTGCCGGCAACGCTCGACCTCGCGCAGGTGATGATCGAAGCCCTGGCGCTCGCGCTGCCGCTCTACCCCCGCGCGCCTGACGCCGATCTGGGCGAGGCCGTCTTTACCGAACCCGGAACCGCCCCCCTGACGGATGATGATGCAAAGCCCTTTGCGGGGCTCGGCGCATTGCGCGATCGCCTTGAAAACAAGGATGAATAACGCCGCGTGACAAGGGGCGGAAAAAGGCTTGCACAAATGCGGAATCGCAGTATGTTCGCGGCCTCTTTTACATCGCGTCTCGACAGGGCTGCCGCAATGGCGTAGGACCCCCGACAGACGCAAGGAAATCAGGGCCAGCGGCCCAACTATGATAAGGTTGAGACATGGCTGTCCAGCAGAATAAAGTATCCAAATCCCGCCGCAACAACCGGCGCGCGCATGACGCTCTCGTGGCGGCAAACCCCAATGAATGCGACAATTGTGGTGAGCTCAAGCGCCCCCACCACGTCTGCCCGTCTTGTGGCCACTACGCGACCCGCGAAGTGATCGCCGACACGACCGAAATCGATCTGGACGACGACGCAGCTTAAGCTGCGCGAACGGGCACAAACCGATGACTGAAAGCCTGACGGACACCGCTCCGACGCCGGCTGTTGCAGCATCAAATGTGCTTTCCGTTGACGCCATGGGCGGCGATCAGGGGCCTGCAATTGTCATTGCGGGCCTTTCGGCATTTATGAGTTCGGCACCTGACGCGCATGCCATCGTCCACGGGCCAGAGACAGAACTTAAGCCCCTGCTGTCCAAGCATAAAATCGCTGACCGGGTCACTATTCACGACGCCAGCGACGTTGTGAAAATGACCGACAAGCCCAGCAATGCGCTGCGCCAGGGCAAGAAAACGTCCATGTGGTCCGCGATCGAGGCGGTGCGCGACGGCAAGGCGGCGGTCTGTATCAGCTGCGGCAACACAGGCGCGCTGATGGCCATGTCGATGCTGCGCCTGCGCAAGGCCGAAGGCGTGAACCGCCCTGCTATTGCCTGCCTCTGGCCATCGCGCAATCCGTCCGGTTTCAACGTCATGCTGGATGCAGGCGCCGATATCCGCGCTGATCAGGATGACCTGCTGACCTATGCGCTGATGGGGGCTTCTTACGCGCGCAACGGGCTTGATCTGAAACGCCCCCGCGTTGGTCTGCTGAATGTCGGCACTGAGGAACACAAGGGGCGGGCCGAGTTGAAGGTCGCCCATGAACTTATTGGAAGTGCTGCGAAAAAAGGTGAGTTCGAATATGTTGGCTTCATCGAAGGCGGCGATCTGCCATCCGACAAGGTCGACGTGATTGTCACCGACGGCTTCACCGGAAATGTCGCCCTGAAAACCGGCGAAGGCACCGCGACGCTGATCTCGGAACTGCTGCGCGCGTCTCTGATGAAAACACCGCTGTCGATGTTTGCCGCCCTGCTCGCCCGTGGCTCTCTGAAGCGTCTGCGCAAACGGATCGACCCGCGGCGCGTGAATGGCGGCGTGTTCCTTGGACTGAACCAAACCGTCATCAAAAGCCACGGATCGGCGGATGCCACCGGTGTCGCAGCGGCGCTGCAACTGGCCTATCAACTGGCGCAAAGCGGATTTTCGGATAAACTCGCCGCGCGGGTTGCATCTGCAGCATCACTTGCCCAAGATGCGATCCAAGAAGGTGGAACGGACAATCCCGACACCAATACAGGCTCATCAGTATGATACGTCGTGCAGTCGTAAAAGGGGTCGGGCATTACCTGCCGGAACGGGTTGTGCCAAATGCGGAATTCGAAAAGACCCTCGACACGACAGATGAATGGATCAAGGCGCGATCCGGGATCGAACGCCGCCATTTCGCTGCCCCCGATCAGACCACATCAGATCTGGCCACCCATGCCGCCAAGGCCGCGCTGGACATGGCCGGGATGGACGGCAACGACATCGATGCCATCATCCTTGCCACCTCTACCGCCGACCTGACATTCCCCTCTGCCGCGACCATGGTGCAGCAGGCAATTGGCAATACGACCGGCTATGCCTTTGATGTGCAAGCGGTTTGCGCGGGGTTTGTCTATGCCTTGTCCAACGCGAATGCGCTGATTGCCTCCGGTCAAGCCGACCGGGTGCTGGTGATCGGCTCCGAAACATTTAGCCGGATCATGGACTGGACTGACAGATCCACCTGCGTCCTATTCGGTGACGGGGCCGGTGCGGTGATCCTTGCAGCCGAGGACGGCAATGGCACCAGCGCTGATCGCGGCATACTGTCCACGGATCTGAACTCTGACGGGCGCTACAAGGATCTGCTTTACGTCGATGGTGGCGTTTCAACCCAAAACACCGGTGTCCTACGTATGCAAGGCAAGGAAGTATTCCGGCACGCTGTCGAAAAACTGGCACAGACAGCCCATACAGCACTGGATAAGGTCGGGCTGACTGCCGACGACGTCACATGGGTCGTGCCGCATCAGGCCAATATCCGCATCATTCAGTCAACCGCCAAGAAACTGGGCGTTGATATGGACCGGGTTGTGGTGACAGTTCAGGACCACGGCAACACCTCCGCGGCCTCTATTCCACTCGCGCTTTCTGTAGGCGTGGCCAATGGCCAGATCAAACAGGGCGATCTGGTTGTGACAGAGGCGATTGGCGGCGGATTGGCCTGGGGCGCGGTGGTGATCCGCTGGTAGGCAGAAACGCACTGTCAACGCCGAATGCCAAGTCCTTGTTATTGACTCTGAAATTGCGCCGCGCGTATGGTCATCGCAATATTCAGGGGGACTTTTATGGCCGACAAAACATTAACACGCATGGACCTCGCAGACGCCGTACATAACGAAGTTGGATTGTCACGCAACGACAGTGCTGATCTGGTCGAAAGTGTCCTGTCGCATATTTCCGATGCGCTGGTGGCCGGCGAAACCGTCAAGATTTCTTCTTTTGGTACATTTTCAGTACGTGAAAAGGCCGCCCGCGTAGGCCGCAACCCCAAAACCGGAGAAGAAGTTCCCATTCATCCGCGCCGCGTGCTGACCTTCCGCCCGTCGCATCTGATGAAGGACCGGGTGGCCGCAGGGAACAAATCCTAAGCCATGGCAAAAGCCAAAGACGCCTTTCGAACCATCAGCGAAGTCGCCGAATGGCTTGATACGCCCACGCATGTGCTGCGGTTCTGGGAAAGCAAGTTCAGCCATATCAAGCCCGTCAAGGGCGCTGGTGGCCGCCGCTATTACCGCCCAACTGACATGGATTTACTGGGCGGGATCAAGCACTTGCTGCACGAAGAAGGGATGACCATCAAGGGCACCCAGAAACTGCTGCGCGAAAAGGGTGTCAAACACGTGGCCACGCTGGGGCTGTCAATGACGGCGACTGAACCGGCCGAGGCGGCTGCGAAACCAGCCCCGCCGCCAGTAAAAGAAGCTGAAATGCCATCGGCCAAGGATGAAAGCACGGTCGCCGCCACGGCGGAACCGCCTGCTCCCGTTGACGACGGCCCGGTGCAGGATGCCTTCCCGTTTGATGACATCCCAACTGCTGCGACCGAAACTGCAGAGGCAGAGACCAAGCCCGACGCACCTTTCGAAATCACCCTGCCCGCTTTGCCCGATGATCTGCCTGACCTGCCAGCGCGCAGTTTTGGCCTGATTGCGGCGGCACCCGACAGCATCCGCGCCCATGCAAAACAGATCGCCCCGCTTGTGCAACGGCTTGCCCAACTGCGCGACCGGATGCAGAGTCACTGACGTGTTTTCGGGCTTGCCCCCACATCCATTTGCGTTATGAAAGCGCTCAGTCGGGCTATGGCGCAGCCTGGTAGCGCGTCCGTCTGGGGGACGGAAGGTCGCAGGTTCAAGTCCTGCTAGCCCGACCAATCACAACCGCCCGTTTGCGTTTCCGCGCAGCGGGCGTTTTGGTATCCGAAAGGGAGCGGACATGACAGCATCCGGCGTTTTGGCAGACCACCAGATCCGCGCGATGATCGCATCGGGGGGCATCTCTGCCACGGCCGATATCGGGGCCGATCAGATTCAACCCGCCTCTCTTGATCTGCGCCTGGGGCAAACCGCTTACCGTGTCCGCGCATCTTTTCTGGCCGGTCGCAACCGTACCGTGGCTGAACGGCTGAAAGATTTTAAAATGCACGCGGTCGATCTGGACGGCGGTGCAGTACTGGAAAAGGGCTGCGTCTATGTTGTCCCACTGATGGAACGGCTGTCGCTACCAAATGGCATGACGGCCGCGGCCAGTGCAAAATCGTCCATCGGGCGGCTGGACCTTCTGACCCGGATCATCACCGATTATGGCGTTGAATTTGACCGTGTCCCCGAAGGTTATGATGGGCCGCTTTACGTCGAAATCTGCCCGCGCTCCTTTTCCGTGGTGGCGCAGCCCGGCCAGATGCTGAACCAGATCATTTTTCGCCAAGGCAAAACCCGGATGTCCGACGACGATCTGCGCGATCTGCACGCAAAAACACCAATCGTTTCTGGCGATCCTGTCATCTCGGAAGGCTTGGGATTTTCGGTCGATCTCAGACCGGACAAGGGCAATCTGGTCGGCTATCGGGCCAAACCTCATACCGGGGTGATCGACCTGTTAAAACTGAACCACTACGATCCGGCGGAATTCTGGGAACCGGTCCACACCGACGACGGCTGGATCATCCTCGACCCCGGCGCGTTCTATATCCTCGTCAGCCGCGAGGCGATTGTCATCCCCCCGATGCAGGCGGCCGAAATGGCCCCCTATCTGGCCATGGTCGGTGAATTCCGCGTGCATTACGCTGGCTTCTTTGACCCCGGCTTTGGCTATGCAGACGCAGGCGGATCAGGGTCACGCGGCGTGCTTGAGGTGCGCTGCCACGAAGCCCCATTTGTGCTGGAACATGGGCAAGTCGTTGGCCGCCTTGTCTATGAAAATATGGCCGCCCTGCCCGATGCGCTTTATGGACGCGAGATCAAATCGAACTATCAGGGACAGGGCCTGAAACTGTCCAAACACTTCAAGACCTGACAACCAGGTCAGTCAGCAAACAGGTTTAGGAACCACCGCGCCCATCATCAATGCGCTCGCGCTCGTCGTTTGCGGCGTCACGGGTCGGTTTGCCCCGACGGGACGCCACATCAAGACCACGGTTGATACCGGCATTGATGCCGCGCCGCATGATCATTCGGATGGCCATGTTGATAATCTGATTAAGGTTCATTGTGTCTCCCTCCAAGGGTTCACGCTTGCCAGATAGATAGCTAAATCAGCGCATATATCCAAGCTGCTTGTGAAGTTTCGCGCTGACGACTCGTTAATCCGCCCAACATTGTGGGGTCGTCATGCGGCCGATGGCTGATCATCGCTATCCTGAAACATGACCCGATCACGTCCGCCGGCCTTGGCGCGATAAAGCGCAATATCTGCCCGCTTCAGCGCATCCGCCTCACTCTCGTCCTCGGGTCTGAAAACCCCGATGCCGAATGATGCAGAGACCTGAAACGGGACGACAGTGTCGTCATTCTGCTCCGAAATCACACGCGGCAAGTCTTTGACGGCAAGACGCATCCGTTCGGCAATTGATTCCAGTTTTGGCTGATCGACAGAGCTCAGCACGATAACAAATTCTTCACCGCCCCAGCGACCGATGATATCGGTGCTGCGCAGGATCGGCGACAAAGCTGCACCAACCGCGGCAAGCAAACTGTCACCAGCCGGATGCCCATAGGTGTCGTTGACGGTCTTGAAATGATCCAGATCCATCAACACGACGCCAACAGCACGGCCCGTACTGCGAAACCGATCCCAGCGCTGCTTGAGGACATTATTCAGACCAGCCCGGTTGAGTGTGCCGGTCAGCCGATCATGGACTGCAGCAAAAGCCAGTTGTCGCTCGACTTCGCGCCGTGATCTGTCGGCACGCTCCTGCATCAGGCCGGAATACAGCGAAATGGCAATCATGCTGCAGGCAATGACACTCAGAACCATCGCCTCGACCGGATATGCGCGGTCTGGCACGCCGTAGCCCAGATATAGCACCAGACCGCCAAACCATGGCACGATGAACCCGATCAGCACCATTGTGCGCGTTCGCGTCCCGTTTTCATCCGAGGCCAGCATCAGACGCAAGATCGGGTGGTGGGCATAGATTGTCAGAACGGCGAATGTCGCAGGCACAAGGGCGACAAGCGTGGTCAGGGCCATCTGCCCATCCAGATAATGCACATCATAACTGTGACCCATGAAACTGAACACAATCAGCGTCGTCGCCAATAACACCAGCGCCAGCCCCAATCGCCGACTTGTCCGACGGATCACCACCGATCCGAACAGAACCCCCAGAATGACCGACGTATCCTGCCCCATACGACTATCGGCAGTGGCCGCAAGGCTCAGGAACGCATCGTGGATCACATCAGGGCGGATCAGGTTCATCAGCACCATGCAAAGGGCACAAATCCCGATCCAATACCGCCAAATGGGCGTCGGTCGCGCCAAGCGAAAATGCAAAAGCCCGACAGACAGCATAATGATCAACAGGGCCGTCATCGGATGTGTACCCAGTGCCGCTCCACCCGGCCCAAAGGTGATCGTGAGGTCGAGCGCATTGACGATCAGCCCAACGATCCCGGCGGCCAACGACATCATCGCCAGCGGCACGCGCAAAAAATGCGCGGACCTTACGTGCCGATAGCGCCGCTGGTGCGCATGAGTGATTTGCAGCGGATCGTTCAAAGCCGGGCCGTCCAATCTGGATAGTTCCATCGGAAGTTTAAGCGATGACAATTAAGAGGAGATTGAGAACGATCCGAAGATCCGGCTCATGCCAGATCCGCTAACCGCCATCATCAAAAGCAACTGCGCACTTGCAATTTTTTCTGGCTTTCTTCTCTCGGGAACGCTGCGAATTTTTCGCGAATATACATCAAACGGGAAGCTCAGGTCGCCGTTCTGCCGCAATCGAAACCCGAAAAAGTCGCACCGACCCGACATCTCGACTCCAAGATCAATTGACCCTGAAGGAGCAACTATGACGAGTGTGACGTTCCAATTGGCTGACAGCCTTGGCATCATCATTGCGGTAACCGAAATGGATGACGGTACACTTCATTTCACCGTGACCGTGGATGAAACTGCGGGCCAAACCGCCGATATCAATGCCCTGTATTTCGATCTGTCTGATGACAGCATGGTCGATGGCTTGACTGTGACTGGCGCCGATGTCACCGACGAAAATTTTGCTGCCAACAAAGTGACCAAAATCGACTCCCATACAAATATGAATGGTGAAATTGTCAATGAATACGGCAAGTTCGATGGCGGAATTCAGTTTGGCACGCAGGGCATCGCGACCGATGATATCCAAAGCACCAGTTTTGTACTGAGCCATGACAGCGTTGGGCTGACCATCGACGACATTCTGGCGCAGGACTTCGGCATCAGGCTGACATCAGTTGGCGAGATTGATGGGCCACGCGAGGATTCGCTGAAAATCGGTGGGACCGCCCCCGATGCACCCGACCAGCCGCCAGAGCCCGAATTGGTGAATACGGCGAATGCGGACAGCCTTATTGTTTTTGAGGGAGAAGCCTTCGAAACAGATGGCAGCACCGATGCGCTGACCACAGGTGCAATCTCCGTCCTTGAAAATGACACTACCTTCGACGGAGCCGACACATTCGTCTATAACGAAGGCGTAGCAGCCGTAAACGGCGATACAAATGCCATTGCACAAATCGTTAACGGCGACAACGGCGGCCAGTTGATCGTTTATGCCGACGGTACTGTGGATTTCTCTTCCAATGGCGATTTTGACACACTCAGTAGTGGGCAGACCGAGGTCACCAACTTCACTTACGAGATCGAAGGCGGCAGCACGGCGATCATCAATGTCACTGTACTTGGCGAAGATCTTGGCTTTTTAGATTAATCCTCCGGTCTGCTGTGCGACAATCGCGCATAGCAGACCTCTTTCAATCCTCGAAAAGCTCTGTCTGATCCTCATCTTCGTCTTCGTCGTCATCCTTTTCGCCAAGAGCAACAGCGCCAGGTGGCGGACGATTTTCCAGCAATCCGGCAGAGCGGAGCTCCTTGAGCCCGGGCAGATCGCGGGCATTTTCCAACCCGAAATGATCGAGAAACCCCTGCGTCACAACAAATGTCACAGGGCGTCCCGGGGTCATCTTGCGCCGACCAAAACGAATCCATTCCATTTCGATCAACTGATCCACCGTGCCGCGGCTGACGCTGACGCCGCGGATTTCCTCGATCTCGGCGCGGGTCACCGGCTGATGATAGGCCACAATGGCCAGCGTCTCGATCGCGGCCCGCGAAAGTTTACGCGTTTCAACCGTTTCCTTCTGCATCAGGAACCCAAGGTCGGGTGATGTGCGGATCGCCCAGGCGTCATCCACCTTCACCACATTGACCCCCCGCCCTTCATAACGCTTGCGCAGATGCGCAATCGCCTCGGCGGGGTCGCAGCCATGGGGCATGCGCCCGGTCAGTTCCTTGACCGTCACCGGGTCGGCAGTAGCAAACAGGATGGCCTCGACCATCCGTTCCTGTTCACCCATTGGCGGTGCTTCAAACAGGCTGTCATTCTGCGGTTTACTCATCACGCGGGGCCTTCTTGCGGATTTGAATGGGGGCAAAGGTTTCGCCCTGTCTGATCTCGATC
The DNA here is from genome assembly GCF_046762905.1 of Yoonia sp. R2-816. Classification (NCBI taxonomy): domain Bacteria; kingdom Pseudomonadati; phylum Pseudomonadota; class Alphaproteobacteria; order Rhodobacterales; family Paracoccaceae; genus Yoonia; species Yoonia sp. R2-816. Next base: position 248,861 of record NZ_JBKQXN010000216.1, read on the forward strand.
TTGCCTTCCTTGGCCAGTTCCAGTGAGGCGGCAAAAGTCGCGGCGGTAGTCGACCGGCGACGCTGCGGGTCGGCATCCCAACCGTCAGGCAAATAGCTGGAGATATCGGTCCAGTCACCCGCAAAGCCGATCAGATTGCGCATCCGTTCCAGTGCCTGCTCCATCGTCATGACATGCTGGCGATCCATGACAAAGGGGCGGAAATCATCGCGGGTGCGGATGCGGGCATAGCCCTGCATAAGGTCCAGCAGCGTGGCGGTATAGCTCACCCGGCGGACCCGCTGCACATCCTCGGTGATCCCTCGGGCAAAAAAGTCGCGGCCCAGCTGATCGCGCGCCATCAGTTTCGCCGCCGCCTCGCGCATCGCCTGAAGCCGCTCCAACTGGAATGCCAGATGTGCAGCCAGTTCTTCGCCAGATGGCCCCTCTTCCGATGGATCAGGCGGCAGCAATAGGCGCGATTTCAGAAACGCCAGCCAGGCCGCCATGACCAGATAGTCGGCAGCGAGTTCAAGGCGCAGTTGTTTCGCCTGTTCGACAAAGGCCAGATATTGCTCGGCCAGTGCCAGAATGGAGATCTGGCGCAGATCGACCTTCTGCGTGCGCGACAGGGTCAACAGCAGATCAAGCGGGCCTTCATAGGCACCGACATCCACAATCAGCGCCTCTGCGGCCACACGCTCGCTGACACTCATGGTGTCTTCCTGAAACTCGTCGCCCTGCATCAATCCTCACGCCAACAGCGCTTCAAACTCCGCTTCCAGCGCCGGGATGTCAATGTTTTCAGGGGATTTCCGCTGCGCCAAGGCGCGATTTGCGCGGGTCTGCGCCGCCGGGGTCATCTCGCCCGCAACATCGGCCACCGCTGCCATTTCAACCGAGTCACCATTGCAGTGCAAAACGATATCGCACCCCGCCTTGATCGACGACGCGGCGCGTTCCGCTATCGTGCCCGACAGCGCCTCCATCGACAGATCATCGGTCATGATCAGCCCGTCAAAACCGATATCATTGCGAATGATCTGCATCATTCCGGGTGATGTCGTCGTAGGGGCATCCGGATCAATATCCGAAAAGACGATATGCGCGGTCATGCCCATCGCCAGATCGTTCAGCGCACGAAAAGGGGCAAAATCATGCGCCGCCAGCTCATCGCGCAAGGCGTGGATTGTCGGCAAATCTTTGTGGCTGTCCACTGATGCCCGCCCATAGCCCGGAATGTGTTTCAGCACCGGCAGAACACCACCCGCCAGAAATGCATCGGCACATTGACGGGCCGCCGCAACCACAGTCGGCACATCGGCACCATAAAGCCTGTTGCGCAGCACTGGATGGGTGTCATCCTCGACCAGATCGGCCAAGGGTGCGCAATTTACATCAATGCCGACGTCATGCAATTCCGCCGCAATCAGGCGGTTCCTGATCCATTGTGCGCGCATCGGGTCGCTGGCGCGCTCCATCTGATCAAGGGCTGGCAAATACTCCCGCCAATGTGGGGCACGCATCCGCTGCACGCGACCGCCTTCCTGATCAATCAGGACCGGGGCGTCGCGTCCGACAGTTTCGCGCAGCTCTGCCGTCAAACGGCGTAGCTGATCGGGGGTGTCGATATTCCGCGCGAAGACAATGAAACCAAGCGGCTGCGTCTCGCGGAAAAACCCGCGTTCCCAATCGGTTACTGTCAGGCCTTCAGGCCCGAAAATCGTCGCGTTCAGCGTCACCTAGTTGACCAGAAGCGCGTTGCAGTTGGCGCCTTCAGCCACCAGTGCCGCGCAGAACCGGCGGGCTGCGGCGAGGTCGTCAAATCCGTGGGTCCGCAGCCGGTACCATGTGCCGCTGCTTTGGTTACTGACCTGAATGATGCGTTCGCGCGATGACAGCAACTCGCCAAACCGACCTTGCAGGCGCTGCCATTCGGTCGCGGCAAGCGTTGGCGATTGGAATGCGCCAAGCTGCACCAACGGCGTGCCTGATGGAAATGCCGCTGTGCTGACGGCAACTTCATCGCTATTCGTGGCGGGTGCTGCGGCGGGCGCAGGTGCTGACACGCGCTGCAGCGCAACGGGACGCACCAGTGGACGCAATGATTGGGTCACCCCAGGAACACTGGCCGAGATGATCTGCGGCGCGCTATCCGCATTATCCGTCGCAGCGACGCCAGAGGCGATCTGATCGGCCAGCGCAAGAATATCATCGGCATTCAGCGGCTCTGTCGTGGGCCTGATGGAGGTCGCGTCACTCATGACAGCGGGTGATACTTCCTCAGTCTCGGCAGGCATGACCTCGCCTGCTTCGGCCATCGGCTGTACGGCAATATCCGCTTCGGCAAGGCCTGTCGTGGTCGGGGCAAGAACCAGCCGGTCCTCTGGCCCGCCCGCCTCGCCCACGGCGGCGACTTCGTTTACGGCAAGGCCGGTATGAGCGGCAACAGCCCCGCCAGGATTATCCGGCAACACCCGCATTTCGCCTTCCATCGCGCGGACCACGGGAATACCGCTGACATCGCGCATGATCAGCTTGTAGCCCCAGAAACTGACGCCGATGATCAGGGCCAACGACATGGCGGCCCCAGCATAATTCACCAATAAACCTGTGCGCGATGCGCTTTCATGCGGGGCGAACCCCTCATCATAGATTGCCATCTTTGCCTCACTGCCCGTGCCGTTTTCGGCTTATGGGTCACTTGGAACTGCTCGGTTCCCGGTGGTGCTGTGCGTTATCGCATCTCTTCCGCCGGGGTGATCCCAAGAATACCCAAACCGTGCGAAATAACAATCGCCACGGCCCGGATCAGGGCAATTTTCGCCTGTGTTGTTTCTGAGTCACCCTCTTGGACAAACCGCAATGACGGATCATCATGGCCTTTGTTGTAAAGACCGTGGAAATCAGAGGCGAGATCGTAAAGGTAAAACGCGATCCGGTGCGGCTCATGTCCACGCGCCGCAATCTCGACCAAACGCGGCCATTCAGCCAGTTTTTTGATCATGGTCAGCTCTGCCGGATCAGTCAGCCCGCTGATATCGACCTCTGCAAGCGTGGCATCATCGACAGTGGCAAAAGCCGCCGCCTTCGCCACGGCAGAATTGACCCGCGCATAGGCATAATTGACGTAGAACACCGGATTGTCCTTGGACTGTTCCAGCACCTTGTCGAAATCGAAATCGAGCGGCGCATCGTTCTTGCGGGTCAGCATGTGAAACCGGGTCACGTCCGGGCCAACCTGATCCACCACATCGCGCAGGGTGACAAAGGTCCCTGCCCGCTTGGACATCTTGAACGGCTCGCCGTTCTTGTAAAGCTTCACCAGCTGGGTCAGTTTGACATCCAGCGGCACCTGCCCATCCGACAGGGCCGAAACAGCGGCTTTCATCCGTTTGACATACCCACCGTGATCGGCGCCAAACACGTCGATCAGTTGATCAAAGCCGCGCTGTATCTTGTCGTAGTGATAGGCGATATCCGGGGCGAAATAGGTCCAGGATCCGTCCGATTTCTTCACCGGCCGGTCCACGTCGTCCCCGAAATCGGTCGATTTGAACAGCGTCTGTTCCCGAGGCTCCCAATCTTCCGGCACCTTGCCCTTGGGCGGTTCAAGCGTGCCGCGATAAATCAGCCCCTTGGCATCAAGTTTGGAAATCGCCTTTTCGATCAACCCGGTGCCATAAAGCGATTTTTCGGAAAAGAAATTATCCATCTCGACGCCCAGCCGGGACAGATCATCCCGGATCAGATCCATCATGGCATCTGTGGCGAATTCGCGAACCTCCTGCAGCCAGAACTGCTCACCCTTATCAAGGAACTTGTCCCCAACCTTGGCCTTCAGCGCCTCGCCCACTTCAATCAGGTAATCACCCGGATACGTCCCTTCGGGCCAGTCCACGCTCAGATCATGGGCTTCCTGATACCGCAGATAGACCGACCGGGCGAGCACATCGACCTGCGCACCACCATCGTTGATGTAATATTCCCGCGTCACATCATAGCCGGCATAGTCGAGCAATGACGCCAGCGTGTCACCAAAGACAGCCCCCCGTGTGTGGCCGACATGGACAGGACCCGTGGGGTTGGTCGATACAAACTCGACCAGAACCTTTTGTCCCATGCCCATTTCGGACTTGCCGTAAGCTGGATCGCGCAGCGTGGCCTTGACCACATCTTGCCAAACATCCGGCACCAACCGCATGTTCAAAAAACCCGGTCCGGCGACCTCGGCCACCGAAATCATCGGATCTTCCAGCAGTTTGGCCGCCAACGCCTCTGCAATCGCGCGTGGGTTCATCTTGGCAGGCTTGGCCAGCACCATGGCCGCATTGGTCGCCATGTCGCCATGGGCGGCATCACGGGGCGGTTCAACGGCAACAGCGGCAGTTGACAGACCATCAGGCAAGGTTCCGTCCGCGACCAATTGGTCGAGGCAGGCAATCACCCGGCTGCGGATATCGGCGAAGAGGTTCATAACACTATTCCAAATTGGCCATCTGATGGGTTGTTTCCATGTATCACCGGGGGCGCAGGCGTCAATCATTGACGGTGATCAATGCGCTTCACCGCATCTGGGATTAAGTCCAAGGAAGAACCGAACACGGAGAAGCCGATGCCCGCCGCCACCAATAAATCAGACCTGATCGCCGTCACCGAAAAAGAATACACCAAACTAACCAAATTGCTTGATACCGTCGATCCGGACACAGCAACCGAAAAGGCAGATGATACGTCGATCAAAGATGTGGTCGGTCATCGCGCCCATTGGATCGACCTGTTTCTCGGCTGGTATCGGGATGGTCAGGCGGGCACGCAGGTGCATTTTCCGGCTGAAGGTTACAAATGGAATGAGCTCAACCGTTACAACGCTGATCTGAGGGCGCGTCAGGCTGATCTTGGCTGGGACGATGCCAAGGCGCTGCTGGATAAGAATGCAAAAGCCTTGCTGCAATTCATGCAGGATCACAGCGATGATGAACTTTATGGCGGCCCCATGAAGGGCGCGAACAACAACTGGACGACAGGCCGCTGGGCCGAGGCCGCAGGACCCAGCCATTACCGCTCTGCCGCCAAGTACATCCGCGGCTTATTGCGTCAAAAGGCTTAGCTGGCGTCGGCTGGCGGCTGATCGCCGTCGTCAACACCTGGCGGGCGCAGCGTAATGATCCGCACGTCAGGCGCACCGTTAACCTCTTCATCCTTGCGGATCAGGGTAATTGTCCCGCTCGCCGAGATGCGCGCCACCAAATGCGCGTCAGGGCGTTTCGCGCGCCAATCCTCGAACGTGTATTCCTCAGTCAGACGGGTCACACGGAAGGTCCAGCCATCGCGGATCAGACGCTCCAGCCCGGCATGCGTTTCTTCAGGTCCGAACTTGCGGCCACCCAATGTGCGCGGCAACTGGTGGCGCATGCTTTCGGTCTTTTCGCGCTTGATCTGAAAGACGTTATCGCGCCCGAATTCCGGGGCAAGGTCGGTTGTGACCAGCGTGTTGTAAGCATCATTGTCCGTCGCAGCCACCAAGGTGGCATAACTGACCAGTTCCAACCGCTGTTCAGCCGCTTCTGACAGGATATCGCCGGAAAACGTGTCGATGCCTGCAGCGCGCGCCGAACGCAGATGACCGAAATTCGGGTCGGTCATCAGCACCGGGATCTCGGCCTTTTTCAATGCTTCGGCAAAGGCCGTTGTCCAAGGTGATCCGCCGATGATGACGACGCCCGGCGTATCGGCCCCGGTCAGGCCCAGCCAGCGGGCAAAGGGCGCCAGCGTAAAGCCGTGGACGACAACGGTGACGGAAACCAACACAAAAGCCAGCGGCCCAATCAGCGCGGCATCTTCAAAGCCCAGATTAAGCAACCGGTCACCAAAGAGGCCTGCGACAGCGACCAGAACGACACCACGTGGGCCGGTCAACGCTACAAGAAGCTGCTCCTTGTAGGGCACGCCCGAGCCCAGCAGCGACACCAAAACCGTCAATGGCCTTGCCACCAGCACAACCAGCAAGACAAACCCCAGCGCCCACCAGTCCAGTTTGCCCAAGGCGGCGAAATCCAGACCGGCAGCTAACAGGATGAAAACACCCGACACCAGCAGAACGGTTGCATGTTCCTTGAACCGGCGCAGTTCCTCGTAACTTGGCAGATTAGAATTGGCGATGACGATCCCCATGATCGTCACGGCCAACAGACCACTTTCATGCAGTACCGAATCCGACAAACCAAAGACTGCGAGCAAAAGCGCAAATAGAACCGGCACTTTCATGTACTCGGGTACCCAGCCCCGTTTGAACGCCCGGGCCAGCCCGACGCCCCCGGCCACACCCAGCACAGTGGCCACGGTGATCCCCGTGAGCAGCGCGATGATCGCCTCGTTAACTGTGGTGGCCGTGTTCAAAACCAGCACGACCTCGAAAGCCAGCACCGCTGCCAATGCACCGATGGGATCATTGACGATCGCTTCCCATTGCAGCAGTGCCGCAGGGCGCTTCGCCAGCCGGGCCGTTCGAAGCAGCGGCGCAATAACCGTTGGCCCTGTCACGATCATGATGCCACCAAAAACAGCGGCGCTTTCCCAACTCAGCCCGGCCGCATAATGCAAAGCCAGCGTGGATGTCAGCCAGCCCAAGGGCGCGCCGATAAAGACCAGCCTTTTGACACCAATAGCCGCATCCTGAAGCTTGTGAAAATTCAGGGTCAGACCGCCCTCGAACAGGATAATAGCAACCGCGATGGCAATGATCGGCTGCAATAGCGGCCCGAAATCGCGGGCGGGATCAAACACACCAGCCACCGGGCCAATCAAAATACCGGCCACCAGCATCAGAACGATGGCAGGCATCCGCAGCCGCCAGGCCAGCCACTGCGATCCGACCCCCAACGCGCCAACAAGGGCAAACGCCACTACCGGCGCCATTGCATCTGCGGGCAACCCGCTTGCACCTTCAATTGCCATCGATCACCCCCGCTGGAATTACTTCACCGCCAATCAGGCGTTTATGTTCTTGTATCGCAAACCGGTCCGTCATGCCCGCGATGTAGTCCGCGACGATCCGGGCCAATGTGGTTTCATCCGGCGCATCGGCCACGTCCTTGCGCCACTGCTTTGGCAATTCATCGGTATTTTCCAGAAAGAACGGAAACAGATCATTGATCATTTGTGTCACGACCCCGCGCATTTCCACAACTGCCGGGGCACGGTACATGCGCTCGAACAGGAACTGACGGATAACTTTTAAGTCCGTCCAAAGTTCCGGAGAAAATTGCACCATCATCCGACCGGCATGACGAATATCGTGAACCGAGGTTGGTGAGAGTTCCGCCAGATTGCGTTGACTGACGGTAATCACATCTTCAACCAGCACGCCAAAGAACCGGCGCAACGCCTCGTGACGGCGGCGATAATAGTTCAGACCGGGGTATTTCGCATCGACACGGGCAAAGCAGTCACACAGGATCGGAAGTGCTGCCAGATCATCAGTGCTGAACAACTCCGCGCGAAGACCATCGTGCAAGTCATGGTTATTATAGGCAATATCATCGGCCAGTGCCGCCGCCTGTGCCTCTGCACTGGCATGAGTATGCAGTTCCAGATCATGACGCGCGTCATAGGCCGCCAGCGCATAGGGAATATCGCCCGTGACAGGCCCGTTATGTTTGGCAATGCCTTCCAGCGTTTCCCATGTCAGGTTCAGACCATCCCATTCGGCATAATGCCGTTCCAGGTTGGTGACAATATGCAGGGCCTGCGCATTGTGATCAAAACCTCCATAGGGCTGCATCAGCGCATTCAGTGCCTCTTCTCCGGTGTGACCAAACGGCGTGTGCCCCAGATCATGGGCCAAGGCGACGGCCTCGGTCAGTTCGGCATTCAGATCCAGTGCTGCGGCCACGGTCCGCGCCACCTGCGCGACCTCGATCGAATGGGTCAGACGAGTGCGGAAATAATCGCCCTCATGTTCGATGAAAACCTGCGTCTTATGCTTCAGACGGCGAAACGCGCTGGAATGGATGATCCGGTCACGATCCCGCTGATAGGGCGAGCGAAAGGCGCTCTCTTCCTCTGCGTATAGCCGCCCCCGCGGGTTCGCCGGGTCGGTCGCATATGGCGCTGCCATGTGATTTGCCTGTCTTGTTCGTCTTGCCTGTGATCCTTATATTGGAAGCAATCAGAAACTGATAGGTCGCAAACCATGCTGACGATCCCACCCAAAGTGACATCGCGGGCCTTTGAACGCCTCGCCGAAATCGGCGCCTCCGCGCAGGGCAAGGCACTGCGCGTCGCGGTGGAAGGCGGCGGATGTTCCGGTTTCCAGTATGAAATCGACCTGGATGAACCCAAAGACGATGATCTGGTCCTGTCCGAACAGGGTGAAACCGTCGTGATCGACAGCGTATCCCTGCCCTTCCTTGCCGATGCAGTGATTGATTTCAGCGAGGAACTGATCGGCGCACGCTTCGTCATCAACAACCCCAATGCGACGTCATCCTGTGGCTGTGGCACATCGTTCTCGATGTAATGCATGACAATGCAAGGTTGGCCGCACTGATCCTTGATCAGATTAACGGCAACCACGACATCACCATCGACGAGGCCGAATTCGTCGGATTGCTGAAAACCGCGCTGGAAGACGGGCAATCGCGTCTGGATCTGCGCGACCGGTTGATCGAAGGGGCACGCGACAGCAATGAGGTCACGCTGACCGACATCATTGACGTGATTTCGCAAAGCCTGTCAGACGAAATTCGCGATCTGAGCGAGGAGGTGTCAGAGATGGAAAATGATCTTTTGCCCAGCCGCTTGGCACTGGGCAGCATGGTTGGCCTTGTTCTGGGTACGTTGGTCACCCTCGCCTACGGGGCCAGCGACCCGATCACTTCAGCAGGGTTGATCGGGGCACTTGCGGCGGCCACGCTGGCGGTGACCCATTATCGCAAACGCACATTCCGCAAGATATCCGCGCTGCGGGTGGAGCGGACAAATTATGAAAACTTCCGCAGACTTTTGCATGACATAAAATAATATGTTAATGCTGAGCCTGTAGGGATCAGTCAGAAAGAATGGTAAGTCAGATGCAAGACGTGATGATCATAACATCGGCCGAATGGGTATTGCTGGCATTGGCGACTGTGGCACTGATCCATGGCGCCGTGATCTGTATGAATTTGCGCAAGAATTTGTCGCGGGCAGAGGCACGGCAAGGCTTTCAGGGACTGTCCGGGGCATTGTCTGACGTTCACAGGCGCGCTGGGCGGAAAACGCCAGAATCTTGACCTGATCGCTTGTGCATTGCCGCCTGGTGCGGCAATTATTCCCCTAGTTTAGGGGACTTTCATGAAAATCGCGACATTCAACATCAATGGCGTCAAGGCCCGGATCGGTGCGTTGACCGACTGGATTGATGAGGCCCAGCCGGATGTGGCCATCCTGCAGGAAATCAAATCCGTTGATGAAGGGTTTCCCCGCGAAATCTTTGAGGACAAAGGATACAACGTCGAAACCCACGGTCAAAAAGGGTTCAACGGCGTCGCGATCCTGTCCAAACTCCCGCTCGAGGACGTGACGCGCGGCTTGCCCGGCGCCAAAGGTGCCGGTCGTGAAGGCGCTGACGACGAAGAGGCGCGCTATATCGAAGCAACCGTTGTGGGCGACAAGGCGGTCCGCATCTGCGGGCTCTACCTCCCCAATGGGAACCCCGCGCCGGGTCCGAAATATGATTATAAACTGCTCTGGATGGAACGTCTTTACGATCGTGCGCAGGAACTGCTGGCGTCCGAACAACCCGCGCTGATGGCAGGCGATTACAACATTATTCCACAGGCCGAGGATGCGGCGCGCCCCGATGCGTGGCGCGATGACGCGCTGTTTCGTCCCGAAAGCCGTGCCGCATTCCAGCGGATCCAAAACCTCGGGTTTACAGAAGCCTTCCGCACACGCGAGGCTGGTGCAGGCCATTATTCATTCTGGGATTATCAGGCCGGTGCCTGGGACAAGAACGATGGCATCCGGATCGACCACTTCCTGCTGACCCCGCAATGCGCCGATCTGCTGAACAATTGCTGGATCGAAGCAGAGGTGCGCGGCCGTGAAAAGCCGTCCGATCATGTCCCGGTCTGGGTTGACCTCGCCGCGTGAAATCGCGGAAAATGGCGGGAACGATATTCTGCGTGGGAACGTTAGCGACGAAAGGAGGTATGACAATGTTCAAAAGACTGATCATTGCGACATGTCTTGTCGCCGCGTTGCCCGCCATCGCAACTGCACAATGCCGCATCGCCGTTGCAGGAACGGCCTGCGTTGCAATTCCCCAGCCCCTCACCCCCAAACCGGGACCGGTTGAGATTGGTCAGACACTGGAACGCGGTCAGTACTCCATGCTGATGAATGCCCGCTATTACGGTCTGCCCACGGTCAGTGACGGCTGGGTCTACATGCGGATCGAGGACGAGATTTACCGCGTGGATTGGCTTAGCCACAAGGTGCTGGAACGGGTCACCCATATGGCCAGCCGCAACTGGTAACACCCACATCGCCTAGCGAAAGACACCGGTGGACGGGCGTTCAACAATCGTACGCTGCACGGCCTGAGATTCAGCACCAAATGCCCCGCTTGTCACCTCCGGCGTGGATGTCGTGTCGCATGCGGCCAGAAACGCAACGGCGACGATGATCAGAATAACAACAACAAGAGTACGCAATGGACCATCCTTTCAATAGGGTTCGAAAGGATAACGGCTCAGGCCACTGATTTATTCTCGTCTATGGCGTGTTTTTTAACCGGCTCCGCAATCAGGCCGTGACATCGTGGTCATAAAGCCAGCCCAACCGCCCCAGAAAGGCGTTCGGCGCGACCTTGCCCATTGTCGACAGCGCAGCATGGGCCACGCGCCGTTTGATACCTGTCAGATGATAGTTGCGCGCATTGGCATTGGCGGCCCCAATGGCCCGCACCACACGGTCAAGCCTGGCATTCTGATAGGCACGCAAGGCCGCATTCAGCGACCCGCTTTCATCACAGCACCGCGCCAGAACATAGGCATCCTCAATCGCCAGATTGGCCCCTTGCGCCAGAAACGGCAGCGTCGGATGGGCGGCATCCCCCAATATTGCGATGTTGCCCGCATGCCATTTGGCCGCAACAGAATGCCGGAACAGGCCCCAAAGCTTCACATCATCAACAGCGCCAAGGATCGATTTTATCTCCCAACCGGCATCGGCAAAGGCGGCGCGCAGATTGCCGGGATCATCAAAATGGTTCCAGCCTTCATCGGCCCATTGGCTGCGCTCCTGCACTGCGACGATGTTCAACCGGTCATTGGTCAGTGGATAGGTCACCATGTGACGTCCCGGCAGCATCCAGACGCGGGCAATCGGCTCTGCCTGCGGCTGCCGGATCATCGCGCGCCACGCGACCTGGCCGGTAAAAAACGGTGTTTCGGGCGTGTTGATCCGGCCGCGGACCACGGATTTCAGACCATCGGCCCCCACCGTCAGATCAGGGCGAATGATATCATCGCCAACTTCAAACGACCCGTCCGCATTCAGGTTCTCAATCCGGGCCCCCAGCCTGACAACGACACCCTGCGCAGTACAGGCACGCGCCAACAGATCAATCAGCGCCGCACGATGGAAAAAGCGATATGGGGGATCTTGTGAGGCCAGATCGAACCGGGCAATTTCCCGGCCCGTCACCCCATCCATGGGCACCACAGCCTTGGCTCGCAAACCAATCGTCGCCATGGCCCCTGCCAGATCAAGACTGGCCAAGGCGCGCGCACCATTTGGGGTAATCTGCAGACCGGCCCCAACCTCTGTCAGGGCCGAGGCTTGTTCGTAAACCGTGACATTCGCGTCCACGCGGGCAAAGGCAAGTGCTGCTGTGAGGCCACCAATGCCGCCGCCGATGATTGCAATGTCGCGGCCTGCGTTGTGGGTCACATCAGTCGTCGCGGTGGACTTTTTCGCGCCGCTCATGGCGCTCTTGCGCCTCAAGGCTCATGGTCGCAATCGGACGGGCATCCAGACGCTTCAAAGAGATCGGTTCGCCCGTGATTTCGCAATACCCATATTCGCCTTCGTCAATGCGGCGCAGGGCAGCGTCGATTTTGTTGACAAGTTTGCGCTGGCGGTCGCGGGTTCGCAGTTCAAGCGCACGATCCGTTTCTTCAGAGGCGCGGTCGGCCACATCAGGAATATTGCGGGTCTGATCTTTCATGCCAGCGACGGTGTCGCGGCTGTCCTCAAGAATTTCTGCTTTCCAATTTTGAAGTTTGCGGCGGAAATACTCTGTCTGGCGTTCGTTCATGAACGGTTCGCTTTCTGCGGGGCGATAATCTTCTGGCAGAAAAACTTCGGCTTTCATCGTCATAACCCTTCATCTCCTACGCAGCTTCGGACCACCCATCCCGTGCCACGTTCCATAATTTGTGGCGGGTTTACTCCCTTGCTTGGCGGCTGTCACCCCCTCATTTCCCATACCGGCAAGGTGTTGATGATCCGTGATGAACTGCTAGGTTGTCGGCAATCAACGAAGGTTAAAAATATGCTCTTTACAGGCACCGACTCTTACGTCGCCACTGATGATTTGACCATGGCGGTGAACGCTGCGGTGACTCTGGAACGTCCATTGCTCGTTAAAGGCGAGCCGGGGACAGGCAAGACCGAACTGGCCCGCCAGGTCAGCACGGCACTTGGTCTGCCAATGATCGAATGGCATATCAAATCAACGACCAAGGCACAGCAGGGTCTTTACGAATATGACGCCGTTAGCCGGCTGCGTGACAGCCAGCTGGGCGATGCTCGCGTTCAGGATGTGGCCAACTATATCAAGAAGGGCAAGCTGTGGCAGGCTTTCGCGGCCGATGGCAAGGTCGTGTTGCTGATTGATGAGGTCGACAAAGCCGATATCGAGTTTCCAAATGACCTGCTGCAGGAACTCGACCGGATGGAATTTCACGTCTACGAAACCGGCGAGACGATCAAGGCGGTCCACCGCCCAATCGTCATCATCACGTCAAATAATGAAAAAGAACTGCCCGATGCCTTCCTGCGCCGCTGCTTTTTTCACTACATCCGCTTTCCGGATATGGACACGATGCGCCAGATTGTCGCCGTCCATCACCCCGGCATTAAAGAGGCGCTGCTGACAACCGCCCTCAGCCAGTTCTACGAGATTCGCGAGACCGCAGGTCTGAAGAAAAAGCCATCCACCTCAGAGGTATTGGATTGGCTCAAGCTTCTGCTAGCCGAGGATCTGAACCCCGAAGACCTGAAACGCAACGGCGCCAACGCCCTGCCCAAACTCCACGGCGCGCTGTTGAAAAACGAACAGGACGTGCATCTGTTTGAACGCTTGGCCTTCATGGCGCGCAGAGGTGGCTAACCACCCCGTCGCACATTGCCGTGCCAGTCTTCAATTTCCGTATCCGACGCAGGCATCAGAGCCGGTGCCTTGGATTGGCCCGTATCAGCTGCCGCGCCGATTAGGATGCCAATGCCCAACAGTGCGATAGTCCAAAACACAGTCAACGGCCAACGGCGATCCACATCACCGACATTGCAGCGCTCAAGCGTCATGTGATTTTGCATGCTCATCTCCATCTTTCGGTTTGTGACTGCAATTGAGGTAAGCAATTCAAATACATTCTCAAAACGAATGTTTTTGCGACTTAAAATCACATATTTTGATATACTGCGCCCGATGCAACCATCACGCATTCGTGTGATCGTCCGCCCACTCAAATCCACTGGTCAACAAGGCAAAGCAGTCTATGGTCGACAGAAACCCGAATAGAGCAGCAAGAATGACAACGACCTCGCACACCATCATCCGCCCGTTGACAGCAGGGGACCGCGCGGCCTGGGAAGCCCTTTGGCGCGCGTATCTGACGTTTTATCGCACCAGCGTCGGACAAGATGTCTTTGAAAGCACGTTCGCCCGCCTATTGGGCAATGATGATCATGATTTCAACGCCTTGATCGCCGAACAGAACGGCACACCCGTCGGCCTCGTTCATTTCCTGTTCCACCGCCATTGCTGGCGGATCGAAAATGTCTGCTATCTGCAGGATCTTTACGCCGACCCCGTCGTGCGCGGCACAGGTGTGGGCAGGCTGCTGATTGAGGCTGTGTATGACGCCGCTGACAAGGCCAGCGCACCCAGCGTCTATTGGCTAACCCAAGACGATAATGCTGCAGGACGCAGACTGTATGACCGCGTCGGCCAGCTGACCAATTTCATCAAGTATCAGAGGCCCGCATGAGGTGGTTGGCGCTAGCGGCCGTGGCCTTGAGCACGGCCTGTACACCTGTGCCCGATGGCCCCGACCCGATCCGGCTGACCTTCCCGGAAATGCGCAGCTTCGCCGCAACCAACCCCGGCCCATCCACCAGACCAAACTCCGAAATCGCCCTTGATTTCATGGATCTGTCCTTTCGCATGGAAAGCGGACGCCAACTGCCCACATTCACCCGGTTCGAAGAGCCGATTACCGTTCGGCTCGTCGGCCCTGTCGGTCCTTCCGTTCCACAAGACCTCGCCGGTGTTCTGGACAGGCTGCGCAAGGAAGCGCGGATCGATATCCGCATGACCAATGCCGAAGACGCCAACATCATCATCGAACCGGTGCCAACACGCACCTTACAGCGAGTGGCCCCCAACGCGGCCTGCTTTGTCGTCCCGCGCGTGGGCAGTTGGCGCGAATTACGTGCGGCACGGGGCACCGCGACCATCGATTGGGCTACGCTGCGACGGCGCGACCGTGCCGCCATCTTCCTGCCAGCCGACGCTGCACCACAGGAAATCCGCGACTGCCTGCACGAGGAACTGGCACAGGCGCTTGGCCCGCTCAACGACCTCTACCGCCTGCCGGATTCGATCTTCAATGATGACAACATCCACGCTGTGCTTACCGGGTTTGATATGCTGATCCTGCGCGCCTACTACGCCCCGGAATTGCAAAACGGGATGACCGAACGGCAGGTCGCCGAACGCCTGCCGCGCATTCTGGCCCGGATCAATCCGCGCGGTGAACGCAGAGGCGGGCAAATCCCCAGCGGTACGTCACGGGCGTGGATCGATTCCATCGAAACCGCGTTGAGCGGCGGCAATTCCGATATCCGACGCAGGCGGGCGGCGCTGCGCGCGGTTAGTATCGGGCAGCAACTGGGCTGGACCGGCCCACGTGAAGGGTTCGCCAACTACGCCTATGGTCGCCTGCAGCTAGGCAATGACAGCACCCTCGCCCTGGGGGCCTTCAACAACGCAGGGCGGGCCTATCGGCAAAGTGCCGTCACCAACATCCATTCCGCCCATATCTCAGTCCAGCTGGCCGCGTTTACGCTGATCTCCGGCGATCCGGACGCCACCATCGCCATCACGGATGAGGCGATCCCCGTTGCCCGCCGCCATCAGAACGCCGCGCTGCTGTCGCTGTTGATGATGTTCAAGGCCGAAGCACTGGATATGAAAGGCGACACTGAGGCCGGCATGGCCCTGCGACTGGACAGTTTGGGCTGGGCGCAGTACGGGTTCGGCAGCCGGGACGAGGTGATTGACCGGCTGAACGAAATCGCCTCTCTGGTGCCGCAGACGCCACCAAGCTGACAAGGGACATGTCATGATCTATCCCCTCGCCGGACTGATATTCGGGGCATTATTCGGGGCCTTCCGGGCCAAGGCACGCGGCGGCAAAACAGCCGACCTGCTGCAATGGGGTGCAGCATTCGCCATGATCTTTGGCGTTGTCGGTCTGTTCGTGCTGATCTTCATCGAACGCAGCTACTACTGACCCGATGTTCCTGCCCTTCTTCGATAATCTGCGCAAATCCGGGGTCCCGGTCTCATTGCGCGAATTTCTGTCATTTCTCGAAGGGATGAAGGCCGGGCTGGCCACCTACGATGTCGAAGCCTTCTATTTTCTGGCCCGTACCATCATGGTCAAGGATGAACGGCATCTCGACAAATTCGACCGTGCCTTCGCTGCCACTTTCGAAGGGCTTGACGCGATCCCGGCCGAAGCGGTTCTGAACGCGGTTGATGTTCCCGCCGACTGGCTGGAAAAGCTGGCCGAAAAGCACCTGACCGACGCCGAAAAGGCCGAAATCGCGGCATTGGGTGGTTTCGACAAGCTCATGGAAACGCTGAAAAAGCGGCTTGAGGAACAAAAAGGCCGGCATCAGGGTGGCAACAAATGGGTCGGCACCGCAGGCACGTCGCCCTTCGGTGCTTATGGCTACAACCCCGAAGGCGTGCGGATCGGCCAGAACGAAAGCCGCCACCAGCGCGCGGTCAAGGTCTGGGACAAACGCGAATTCCGCAACCTCGACGACACCGTCGAACTGGGCACCCGCAATATCAAGGTCGCCCTGAAACGGCTGCGCAAATGGGCGCGTGACGGGGCGGCCGAAGAACTCGACCTGAACGGCACGATCCGCGCCACCGCCGAACATGGCTATCTTGATGTGCAGACCCGGCCAGAACGGCGCAACGCGGTCAAGGTCTTGTTGTTCCTCGATATCGGCGGATCAATGGACCCGCATGTCAAAGTGGTCGAAGAACTGTTCAGCGCGGCCAAGTCCGAATTCAAACATTTCGAACATTTCTATTTCCACAACTGCCTTTACGAAGGTGTCTGGAAAGACAACCGCCGCCGCTGGAACGCCCAGACCCCCACATGGGAGGTTCTGCGCACCTACGGCCCGGACTACAAATGCATCTTCGTCGGCGACGCCAGCATGTCGCCCTACGAAATCGCGTTCAAGGGCGGGGCGAACGAGCATTGGAATGAAGAAGCAGGCGAGGTCTGGCTAGCCCGCGCCCGCGACCAGTGGCCCAGCCACCTATGGATCAACCCGCTGGAAGAACGCTATTGGCCCTACACCCAGTCAATCCAGATGATCCAGCAGATCTTTGGCCCTGACCGCATGGTGCCGATGACGTTGTCAGGGATCGAGGCGGGCATGAAAACCTTGGGGCGCTAGCGCCAGGTCGTTGGGTCACCATCCACGGCACAACCCAATGGTGGCAACTGCTCCGCAAAATTCTCTTTCAGTTTCCCGCAACCCCAATCCTGCACAAAGCCGGGCACAGAACTGTTCAACCGGATCCCGATGTCACTATACGGCGATTGCGTATTGGTTACATAGCGGTAATAGGCAAAGCTGAATGGCCCACTCAACGCCACAAGGGCCAGAATGAGATAGGCAATGATTTTTTTCATGTTCAACTCCTTGACGGCAACGCCCCCGCGCCTTGATCGTCAATTGCGCGTGATGCGTCAATCCGCACTTTGAAATCACCGATTTCAGGCACATATTACGCCTATGATCAAATTTCTGCCCATCCTGCTTGCAGTTCTCTACGGCCTTGCCATGTATCGTTTTTCGGTCTGGCGGACGGCACGCGAACTTGATGCAAACTCGACCGAACTGGCCGACCCGATTCTCAAGCACATCACCGACCGGATGGCGCAAGCGCTGGAGATCGACCGGATCAAGGTCCACATCTACGAAATCGACCCTGTCAACGGGTTGGCCGCCCCTGACGGGCGTATTTTCATCACCCGCGGTTTCTTCAACAAATACCGCCAGGGTCAGGTCACGTCAGAAGAAATGGCCAGCGTCATCGCGCACGAACTGGGGCACGTCGCCCTGGGCCATTCACGCCGCCGCATGATCGACTTTTCCGGCCAGAACGCCATGCGCACCGCACTCGCCATGATCCTCGGGCGGTTTATCCCGTTTATCGGTCCATGGATCGCGGGTGTCCTGATGAGCCTGCTTGCCGCCCGCCTCTCGCGCAGCGACGAATTTGAGGCTGACGCATACGCATCCGCCCTGCTGGTCAAGGCCGGGATCGGGACTGGCCCACAAAAATCGCTCTTCACGAAGCTGGAAAAGCTGACTGGCGCGCGCGGTGCGGCCGTCCCCGCCTGGATGATGAGCCACCCCAAAACCCAACAACGCATCGCCGCGATTGAGGCGAACGAGGCGAAATGGGCCGCAGGCTAACCCGCTTACCGCACCAGCGCCTTGCCAAACCGGGGCAACCGCGCCTTTTTCATCAGCGCCCGCATCTCCCACGCACTACCCGATAACCTGTTCGCTTCCGCCAGCACCGCCTCAGCCACGCCCTGTACCTGATCCGGGGCCTCCTCCAACAACCCGCGCAGGAACGCATCGGGATCAGCGCGAAACACCCCCTCCTCGGCCAGAATATTGCCCGGAAAATCCTTGGCATTCGTCGTCAGGATACCGTCGCAAGACCCGGCAATCGCCGCCGCCAGCACATGAACATCATCCGCGTCCGGCAACCACAACCGGCGCATCAGCCCATCATGCGGTGGCACAATCGCATCGGGAAACTTCGCCTTCAGCGCAGCTACTTCACCACGGGCGAATACGCCTTGCTCCAACCCCAGCTTGGCCGCCGCCAGCGCCCATTCTTCTAGAATCCGATCTGACCAGCGCGGCTCGAACAACCCTTCCTTGGCGCATCCCAACACGACTTCACGCATCACGGTGGGATACAGGACGCAGGCGTCAATCAGCATCCTCATAGACGATAAAACACCGTCTTGAGGTATCCACTCTCCGCCAGATGCGGCATCAGCGGATGGTCCGGCCCGGCAAAGCCGGTGTGGATAATCTGCCCCCGCCGCCCGGCCCGCCCGATCCCGCGCGAACAGGCATTGCGGAATTTCGTCAGATCAGCGGCATGCGAACAGGAGCAAAGCCCCAGATACCCACCGTCCGCCACCAGCTGGGCCGCCAAACGGGCCACCCGCTCATACGCCCGCAATCCCGCATCCAGCGCTTGGCGCGACGGGGCAAAAGCCGGCGGATCGCAAATGACCACATCGAACATCGGCCCTTCGTCGGCAAGGGCTGTCAGCACGTCAAACGCATCACCCTTGCGGGTCTCGAACCGGTCCGCCACACCCATCCGGGTTGCGCCATCCTCCGCCAAAGCCAGCGCCGGGGCCGAACCATCAACCGCCAGAACCGACTTGGCTCCGGCCGCCAATGCGGCCAATCCAAACCCGCCCACATGGCTGAACACATCCAGCACGCGCGCATCCTTGGCCAAACCGGCCGCAAACGCATGATTGGCGCGCTGATCAAAGAACAACCCTGTCTTCTGTCCGCCCATCAGATCGGCCATATATATGGCACCGTTCATCGGTACGGGACCCGGGCCTTCCGGGGCTGCGCCACGCATGACTTCCATCCGGTCTTCCAACCCCTCCAACCCCCGCGCGCGGCCCGTGCCATTAAGAATAACCGAGGTCACTCCGGTAACAGCCATCAACGCATCAACCAGCGGTGTAATCAAAACATCCGCCCATGCCGCATTCGGCTGAACCACGGCGATGTCACCGAAACGGTCTACAATGACACCGGGCAATCCATCCGCCTCTGCATGGATCAACCGATAGAAGGGCTGATCATAAAGGCGCTCTCGATGGGCCAAAGCGCGCGCAAACCGCACGGCGAACCAGGCCTCATCAATGTCAGCATGCGGATTGCGGTCCAACATCCGGCAGATGATCTTGGACGCCGGATTGACCGCCACGACCCCTAATGGACTGCGCCCGGAATCCTCCAGCACCGCCACGGTTCCGGCAGCAAGACCACGGGTCCGGCGGTCGGTCACCAGTTCATTGGCATAGACCCAGGGAAATCCGTGCCGGATGGCGCGGACCTCTGCCTTGGGTGTTAAACGGACAGTGGGGCGGTCGGGGCGGTTTTCTGTGGTATTCATGACCGCCCTCCTACGCGCAAACGCATTGCGTGGGAAGTAGCGGTCAGAGCAATTCGCGCCGCAGCACCGCTGTCAGAAAGTTAGTGACACGGACCTTCTGTGTCTGGCCAGAAACCTCCAGCCGCGCTGCCTGTGCCCCGCCGGGCGCATCCAGATTGGCGACAACCCGGCGAGTCGGCTCAATCACCTGCCCAGTTGCCGCATCACGGACCGTCATCAGGAACACGATGTTGTAAACACCCCCCACTGAAAAACGGGTGCGGTCTGTCACGCCATGAAAACGCACCAGTTGCACATCAACAGCCACCGGCTGGCGTCCACGCAAAACCGGTTTGTTCCGCTCCATAGCCGTTTCGAACATGGCCGCAATCTGCGGTATACGCGGCCCTCTGGGATCACCGCGCCAGACAACATCCGCCAGCGGATAGTAGCCTTCATTCTCAGAAACCGACAAATCGGATGCAGCGGAAAACCTGAAATCGGCAATCGCATAGGATCGTACGATCCCTTCAGGCGCAGACCGGGCAACGCCGATAGGCCCAGCAGCACAGGCAGTCAGCGTGACGAGAAACAGAAAAATACTGAGCAGTCTGCGCATCAACATTCAAGACCTCGAACGATAAGGATCAGTCATCGGGCTGCTAAAACAGCTCAATGGCATCATTATGGCAGGGCCTCTTATAGAACGGTCGGCACGAACGACACCATATCGCAACTTGTTAGCGCTAACGGCATGTGTTAGACTATCGCCAAAGCTTCCCAGAGGAAATTCATGCCGATCAATCCGACAATCGCTGCGGTTACCGACCGCATTCGCGCCCGTTCAGAAGGTCCGCGCCGCAAGTATCTTGATACCATGGCCCGCGCTGCCGCCGACGGCCCACGCCGGGCGCATCTGACCTGCGGGAACCAGGCGCACGCCTATGCGGCTATGGGCGATGACAAGGCCGCGCTGACAGATGGCCCCAACCCGAACCTGGGGATCATCACCGCCTATAACGATATGCTGTCGGCGCATCAGCCATTCGAACGCTACCCCGATCTGATCCGCGCCGCTGCTCGGGATGCTGGCGGCACAGCTCAGGTGGCTGGCGGTGTGCCCGCCATGTGTGACGGGGTAACACAAGGCCAGACAGGCATGGAATTGTCGCTCTTTTCGCGCGACGTGATCGCCCTCGCCGCTGGCGTAGGGCTGTCGCACAACGTCTTTGACGCGGCGATCTATCTGGGCGTCTGTGACAAGATCGTGCCGGGTCTGGTCATCGCCGCCGCCACATTCGGCTACATCCCGGGCATCTTCGTGCCTGCCGGTCCGATGACATCCGGTCTGCCCAATGACGAAAAATCCAAGGTGCGCCAGCAATTCGCCACCGGCGAAGTCGGCCGCGACAAACTGATGGAGGCGGAAATGGCCTCTTATCACGGCCCCGGCACCTGCACATTCTACGGGACCGCCAACACAAACCAGATGCTGATGGAATTCATGGGGCTGCATTTGCCCGGCGCGTCCTTCGTCAATCCCGGCACCCCGCTGCGCGAGGCTCTGACGACCGAGGCGACCAAACGCGCGCTGGCAATCACAGCCCTTGGCAACCAGTACACACCGGTCTGTGACATCCTCGATGAAAGGGCTTTCGTGAACGGGCTTGTGGGCCTGATGGCCACCGGCGGCTCGACCAATCTGGTCATCCACCTGCCCGCCATGGCCCGCGCCGCCGGGATCATCCTCGATCTGGAGGATTTCAGCGACCTGTCAGCGGTCACCCCGCTCATGGCCAAGGTCTATCCAAACGGTCTGGCGGACGTGAACCATTTCCACGCGGCAGGCGGTTTGCAATTCATGATCAGCAACCTGCTCGAGGCCGGGCTTCTGCATGAGAACGTCAAGACCGTCGTCGGTGATGGTCTGGACCTTTATACTCAGGAACCGCAGATAAAGGATGGCGCGTTTCAATACCGCGAAGGCCCCAAGCATAGCCATAATGAAAAGATCCTGCGCCCTTGCGGCGACCCGTTCCATGCCAGCGGCGGCCTTACCCAACTGGCCGGCAATCTCGGACGCGGGGTGATCAAGACGTCTGCTGTCGCACCTGAACGGCACATCATCGAAGCGCCCGTGCGGGTCTTTCATTCACAAGACGATGTCAAAGCGGCCTTCAAAGCAGGTGAATTCACCTCGGATACGGTCATCGTCGTGCGCTACCAGGGGCCCAAATCAAACGGCATGCCCGAACTGCACGGGCTGACGCCGACCTTGGCCGTGCTTCAGGACCGCGGCCTCAAGGTTGCGCTTGTCACCGATGGGCGTATGTCCGGCGCATCCGGCAAGGTGCCTTCGGCGATCCATGTCTGCCCCGAAGCGGCCGATGACGGCCCAATCAGCCTGCTGCGCGACGGCGATATCGTGCGGCTCGACGCCACCAAAGGCACAATCGACGTGCTCAGTGTCGACCTCAGCAGCCGCACACCAGCCGCCGCCGATCTGACCGGCAATGGCACCGGCGTAGGCCGCGAACTATTTGAAGCATTCCGCAAAAATGTAGGGCTTGCCGCCGATGGCGCGGGTGTCGTCGTCTAGGCGATAAAGTAGTTTGCTCTTCATACCTCCCGATTTTGAAAGACCACAACATGACCCCACAAGACGCCTCCGCCGCAGCCGCCAAAGTCTGCCTGCTGGCCCCCGTTATCCCCGTGCTCGTGATTGATGATGCAGACACTGCCGCAGATCTTGCGAAGGCACTGGTGGCCGGTGGCCTTCCCGCGCTCGAAGTCACATTGCGGACGCCCTCAGCGCTCGACGCGATCCGCGAAATGGCCACCGTAAAGGGCGGCGTTGTGGGGGCGGGCACATTGCTCACCCCCAAAGATGTGGAAGCCGCCAAGGCGGCAGGCGCCACCTTCGGTGTCTCACCAGGGGCAACCGACATCTTGCTCGACGCCTGCGAGGCCAACGACCTGCCGCTCCTGCCCGGTGCCGCCACCGCGACCGAGGCGATGCGCCTGCTTGAACGTGGCTATACCGTGCAAAAATTCTTTCCTGCAGAGGCGAATGGCGGCGCACCTGCGCTCAAGGCGATTGGCGCACCGATCCCGCAGGTCAAATTCTGCCCCACAGGCGGGGTCAGCCTGAAAAATGCCAATGATTACCTATCGCTCGGCAACACACTCTGCGTCGGCGGATCATGGGTGGCGCCGAAAGACAAGGTTGAGGCCAAAGACTGGGCCGGGATCACCGCACTGGCGGCTGAGGCCGCAGCCTTGCCACGATAACCGCGCCGTCCCGGATTAACTCCGGGTCGGGTCCACGCGGGCCGAACGCCCACCACGCCTGCGCGGCGATGGTGCATCCTTCAACGCCGCCAAAAGCGTCTGTGTCATGGGGTGATCCATCGGCTGATCGGCATATTGCACCAACAACCCCTGCACCTGATCGCGCGTGTCCAGATCATCGGGCACACCCAGCGCCCAATCAAGAAAGATCGTGCGGCATTCGCCGCTGCTGATGCCGTCGATGCGATAGGCCTCGCGGATCAACCCCTTGGGATCATGCGGATCCTTTTGCATCACCTGTCCCCAACTTGCGGCTGATCACCTCATCCGCCGCTGTTGCTGCCGCAACCATTGCATCACTCAAGGCATCCATATCCTCAAACCCCGTCTCGCGCAGGACAAACCGCCGCCCACCTTCACCCAGTGCATCCGGGTCCAGCGAACTGCCCGTCAGCAACCGTGACGCCGCCTGCACACGCCACAAAAGCCCTGCCGCATGACCCACCGCGCGCGCATCTGCGTCAGACAACCAGCCATCCGCGACACCAGCGGCCAGTTGCGCAGGTGCGTCACGCGCGGCATTGCCTGTGCGCAGGGCGCAGGCTTGCGAAAACAGTTCGGTATCCTGCAACCGGCCCGGGCCAATCTTGGCATCCCAGCCCCCCTGTGGCGGCTTGGCGCCCGCAATCCGCGCCCGCATTTCGGCGACATCCGACAGAACAGATGCCCCCTGCCCTTTCTCCGTCAAAAGCGGCACGCGAAACGCCTCGATCTCATCAGCAATTTCCGCGCTCCCCGCCAACGCGCGGGCCCGGGTCAATGCCAGATGCTCCCATGTCCAGGCCTCATTCTGCTGATACTCCCGAAACGCCCCAAGCGATGTCGCAACCGGCCCTTGCCGGCCAGAGGGACGCAAACGCATATCCACCTCGTAAAGACGCCCCTCCGCCATAGGCGCGCTCAATGCGGTGACCAATGCCTGCGTCAGGCGCGAATAATACGCACGCGTCGCCAAAGGACGCCTGCCATCAGAAGCCTCCACACCATCCGCATCATAAATGACGATCAGATCAAGGTCAGACACCGCATTCAGTCGCGCCGCACCCAGCGATCCCATCCCCAGCACCACCGCCCCCCGCCCCGGCAGGTCGCCATGCTTACGCGCGAACTCCGCCACGATCACAGGCCAAAGCCCCGCAACAACAGCCTCGGCCAGTTCGGCATATTGGCGGCCACTGACATCGGCATCAATCAGGCCACGCAGATGATGCACACCAATGCGGAAATGCCATTCCTTGGTCCAGCGGCGCGCGGCGATCAGTTGCGTTTCGTAGTCGTCCGATGTCGCCAGCACCCCTGCCAACCCCTCGACCAACCCGGTTACACCCGGCCAAGGATCAAAGAACGTGCCACCGATCACCGCATCCAGCACGCCGGAATTACGCGACAGATACTGCGCCAGCGCTGGCGCGGTTGCGGCAATATCCACGATCAACTGCGTCAGCTGCGGGTTCGCCTCGAACAGCGAAAATAGCTGCACACCCGCAGGCAACCCTGCCAGAAACCCGTCAAACTGCGACAGCGCCTCATCCGGGCGGGCCGCATCCTGCAAGCGCTCCATGATCGTCGGGATCAGGCGTTCAAATATCTCGGTCGCCCGGGACGATCGCAAGGCCGGATAACTGTGCCAGCGCGCCACCACATCGCGCCCCCAATCGGACGTGACTGGGGCCGCCGGTTCCGGGGCAAAAAACCCTTCGGTCAGGTCATGCACCTCTTCCAGCCGCTCTGACAACTCCCGCCGCAACCCCGCCACATCGCGGCCCATGAACGCAGCCAGCCGGTCAAAACCCGCGGCATCATTCGGCAAATGATGGGTCTGCGCATCGCCCACCATCTGCAAACGATGCTCCACCTCGCGGTGAAACCTGTAATGATCGTAAAGCGTATCAGCCGCGTCCTGCGGCACCCAATCGGCATCCGCCAGCCGCTGCAACCCGTCCCGCGTGCCGCGCACGCGCAATGACGGATCACGGCCCCCGGCAATCAGCTGGCGGGTCTGGGTAAAGAACTCGATCTCGCGAATCCCCCCGCGCCCCAGCTTCATGTTGTGACCTTCCAGAACCAGCGGCCCATGCAGGCCCTTGTGGTCGCGTATGCGCAGCCGCATGTCATGGGCATCCTGAATGGCCGCAAAATCCAAATGCTTGCGCCACACAAACGGGCGCAGCGTCTTCAAAAACCCCTCGCCCGCCGCAATATCACCGGCACAGGGACGCGCCTTGATATAGGCGGCCCGTTCCCATGTCCGGCCCACACTTTCGTAATAGCGCTCCGCCGCTTCCATCGACAAACACACCGGCGTGACGGACGCATCCGGGCGCAACCGCAAATCGGTGCGGAACACATAGCCACCCGCCGCGACGTCCGACAGGATCGCCGCCATACGGCGGGTCGCGCGAATGAACGCCGCGCGGGCATCATGGTAATCCTCCGGGTCAAACCGGGTTTCATCAAACAGACAGATCAGATCAATGTCGGACGAATAATTCAGTTCCCCCGCGCCCATCTTGCCCATGGCCAGCGCGGTCATGCCCCCCGCCGTCGCAGCATCCTGATCACCCGGCAGTTTGCCCCGGGCAATCTCCGCCCCGACAAGCGCCACCAGACAGGCATGCACCGCCGCATCGGCAAAATCCGTCAACACCTGCGTCACCATCTCCAACGGCCAGGCACCACCCAAATCTGCCAGCGCGGCAATCAGGGCAATGCGCCGCTTGGCCTGCCGCAACGCAACCGGCAACTGATCCAGCGCAATACCCGGAATACCCGCCAGCAGGGCGGCAACCGCCCCTTCAGGATCATCCAGCGCCCCGGGCAACCACTCCGCCTCGGACGCGATCAACCCTGCCAGATAGGGGCTGCACCCCGCCGTCCCCCTAATCAAGGGGACCAAAGCAGCATCAAGCCCCGGCACAGCAGCAATCGCATCCGCACCACGGTCGGGCTCATAAGGGTCGGGACAACGGGTCAGGCGGGCGGCAATCGACATGCGCCAACACTGCGGCGGTCAGGCACTCTGGTCAATCACATGCGGCGCGTTAGGATGCCCAAAAAAAGGAAACATGATCATGAGCAAAAGCCTGAAACGGGTGGCACAAGCCCTGCGCGATGCCGGGCTGGACGTGACTCCTATTGAAATGGGCGCCGAAACCCGGACAGCCCAGCAAGCCGCCGATGCCGCAGGTTGCCATCTGGATCAGATTGCGAAATCGATCATCTTCGCCGGACAAACATCAGGCAAGGCGATCCTGTTCATCACGGCCGGTGGAAATCAGGTCGATCACGCCAAGGCGGCAGCTATCGCCGGCGAACCACTGGGCAAGGCCGACGCAGCCCTGATCCGGGCACAAACCGGCTTTGCCATTGGCGGCGTGGCCCCGGTCGGCCATCTCAACCCGATCCAGGCGTTCATCGACCCTCGACTGCTGGAATTCAAAGAGATTTTCGCTGCAGCAGGCACCCCACGACACATCTTTCCCATCAATCCCGAAAAACTAGTACAGATTTCCACAGCGCAACCTGCTGATTTCACTACTGTTTAACCAGTGATGTAAAAAACATTCACATTAACTCTTGAACAGGGGCACCCAGTTTCCGATATCTATTCATGTGAAAGGCATTCACATCAACCCGAACAGACAAGGAGCTGACCCCATGAACACCGCCACCACCCATTCCCCGATGGCTATGAATGACCATCGCCCTGGGTTTTTCGCCCGCGCCGAGGCCTGGCTTGATGAGCGTGGCAAAGGCGCCTGGATTGCCGCGATGGTCTTGGGCTTCATCTTCTTCTGGCCCATCGGCCTCGCCCTTCTTGCCTACATGATCTGGAGCAAACGCATGTTCAACAAATCCTGCACCGGGATGACCCGGACCCGCGCCCGTCACATGACCAAATCTTCCGGCAATAGCGCATTCGACGCCTACAAGGCCGAAACCCTGCGCCGCCTGGAAGAAGAACAGGACAAGTTCGAGGATTTCCTCAAACGGCTGCGCGAAGCCAAGGACAAGGCCGAGTTCGACCAGTTCATGAATGACCGGGCACAAGCGTCCGACAAATCCAAAGACGCAAACGATGACGGGCTCGCCCAAGCCTGACCCACAAAGGGCCCCGCAAACCGGGGCCCTTTTCTTATTTCAAGGAGACACATAAATGACCAGTATCGATATAAACGCACAGCACCAACCAACCGCCAGGCAAACCGACATGCCGGTCGCTGTGCAGGTGCTTTCCACCCTGCTTTTTGGTGTTTTTGGTATCCTTGCGGTGATTTTTGCGTTCAACGCATCGCTTGTGGGCGGGATCATCGTTGCTGTCGTGATCGGCTGGCGCGGCGGCTTTGCGCCCGGCAATTGGGGCAATGTCCCGGCGCTCCCCTCAGCCGAAACACTGATGTCGCTCGCGCCAGAGGCGCAGCACCGTAGCAGCGGCAATGCCAGTTTTGACGCCTACCGGACCGACACCCTGCAGCGGCTCGAGAAAGAACAGACCAGTTTTGAGAATTTCCTGGGGCGTCTACGCGCGGCCACGGACAAATCCGAGTTTGACGATTTTCTGGATCAGCGCGCCCGCCGAATTTCGGATGATCGCGAGAATTGGCTGCAAAAAGACGGCTAAGACCGGGCGCAAAAGGCACATGTCTGAGGCGTTAACCGCCTGTTAAGTAAGGGGCTTGGCGTAAGCGGGATCGGTTGTTAAAGTTTCCAAAATCAATCGGACCCGCATATGCGCCATACGCTGCCCATCGCACCACAATTCTATGTGACGGCCCCCCAGCCGTGCCCCTATCTTGAGGGCCGGATGGAGCGCAAGCTGTTCACGGCATTACAGGGCGACGCAGCAACAAAACTAAACGATTCTCTTTCAAAACAAGGGTTTCGGCGCTCGCAGAATGTGCTTTACCGGCCGTCCTGCGCCGAATGCTCGGCCTGCATGTCAGCCCGGATCGACGTTTCACTGTTTTCACCCAGCCGCAGCCAAAGGCGCGTTCAAAAACGAGCGAGCCACCTGAAACGGCGCGCGACATCGCCCTGGGCCACGGAAGAACAATACGCGCTTTTCCGCCAATATCTGGATGGGCGGCACGCCACCGGCGGCATGGCCGACATGGATATCTTTGAATTTGCGGCCATGGTCGAGGAAACGCCGATCCGCTCGCGGCTCATCGAATACGAAGCAGATGAAGCGCTCAGCGCAGTCTGCCTGACCGACATCCTCGATGACGGACTGTCGATGGTTTATTCCTTCTTTGATCCGGCGCTCGACAGGCTGTCACTTGGCACCTATGTCATCCTCGACCATATCGCCATCGCCCGGGATCTCGGCCTGCCATATGTCTATCTGGGCTACTGGGTCCCCGGCAGCCCCAAGATGGGGTACAAAGCCAAGTTCAAAGGGTTGGAGGTCTACAATAACGGGACCTGGGAACTGCTGCAGGACCCGTCGCAATACGGTGCCGACGTCCATCCGCTCTCCAACGATCCGATCGCGGAACAGGTCGCGCGGATCAGCCTGCCCGAAGGAAGGAGCTAACTCTCAAACGTCTGCGGGCCTTTCCAGCTATTTTCAGCAAAGGAGCGCTAAGTTGACTAATACAACATTTAAGAAGACTGCATTAGATACACTTCGGCACGCGAATACGGGTCGGATCAACTTTCAGTACGGACACTTGCGGGTCTATCCGCGCGGCTTTCACGAAATTGCCGATCTGATCGAAAGCGATCACATCATTTATCAGCTCAGTCATGGCAATCACTATGACCCGACACCAGAACGTGGCGAAACGCATTTTATTGGTGTGAGCTCATCTCTGGGCCGTGATGAAAACGGAACCCTGATGGCCGTGCCAGGCTTCACCCCGCAAAACCGTGGCACAATCATCCATGAAGCCTGTCACGCCCTGCACGACTATCAACGCATGACGGTACGGCGCGGTGATGCAATCGGTCCGCGGCAGTATGAGGGTGCGGCGACACTTGCCGGTTGGATCGGAGCGCTTTTATGGGGCTTCGATCAGGCACCCAACCCGCTGTTGACATCCACGATGCAGTTGGCGCGAGACAAGGCTCGACAATTCCTGGATGGCACAATCGGATATCAGATCGATGACACTACCATGCGTGAACTCGATAATGCCGTAACAACGGGCACTGCAAGCCGCTACGTCTTCAATGGGACTTAATGGATAGGGAATGCGGCGCTATGCGCGCTTTTCCAGCACCAGAAACGTCATCATGCCCATGGGCGGAAACGCCCGCTGTTCAGCCAGCGCCAGACTGTCTTCACCAAGAACACGCGCCATCTCGAAATCGGAATGCCAGCCGATCAGGTTGGCAAAGGGGGCGGTGATACGTTCCCAGAACGCCAGAAACCCTTTGTCGCGGGCAAAGTGATTGGTAATCACGATGCGCCCGCCCGGTTTGCAGACACGCGCCATTTCGGCCACCACCCGCTCCGGTTCAGGCACCACCGAAACGATATGCATCGCGGCCACCGTATCAAAACTGTTGTCCGAAAAATCAAGGGTGCGCGCATCCATCTGGCGCAGCTCTTTGACGTGCGATAGCCCCTCTGCCTCAACCTTGGCCTGCGCCTTGGCCAGCATCTCTTCGCTGAAATCAATACCAGTCACAGCCAAATGCGGATCATATTCCCGCAAGGCAAGGCCAGTGCCAACGCCCACTTCCAGCACGCTGCCCTGCAGCTGATTGATATAGGCTACCGTCCGTTTCCGACCGGCATTGGTGATCAGCCCGAATGTCTTGTCATAGATCGGGGCCCAGCGGGCATAAGATGTGCTGACAGCATTGATATCCATGGTTATTCCTTTGTCTTCACGGCACGCCAGGCCCAAAAGACACCAGCAATATAAAGCAGATCAAGCACCACAAGCGTGGCCCATACGTAGGTCAGCAATGCGGCCAACAACAGCATCGCCCCCAGCAGAAAGAATGGCACATTCGACCGCGAAATGGTCAGCATCTTGAACGAATATGTGGGCACCCGGCTGATCATCGCCAACCCGACAAGGATCATCCAAAGTGCCACCAGTTCAGGCCGGATCAATGGCGCATCCGAGAACAGAAATGAAATGAACATCGGCAACAACGCCAGCAGCGCCCCCGCCGGTGCAGGCACCCCCACAAAATACCGTTTATCGCCACCCACGGTCTCGGCCTTGTTTTGCACATTGAAACGCGCCAGCCGCATCACGCAGCAAATCGCAAAGAACAGCACGGCAATCCATCCGGCACTGCGCATTTCGTCCAATGCAAAAAGGTATAGCAGCAGCGGGGCGGCGACACCGAAATTCAAAAAATCGGCAAGCGAATCCAGCTCGGCACCGGTCTTGCTTTCGGATTTCAGAAGACGGGCCAGCCGGCCATCGACAGCATCCAGAAACCCTGCCAGCAGGATCAACAGAACGGCACGTTCGTAATCGCCATGAAACCCGAAACGGATCGCCGTCAATCCAGCGCAAATCGCCGCCAGCGTGACCGCATTGGGCAACAATGCGATCACCGGCAATTCGGATCGTGTCGGAATACCGCGCGCCATTCCTTACGCTGTCCGCCCGGTCCGTGGTGCTTCGGTCGATGTCAGGTCTGCCAGCACAGTCTCACCTGCGATCATGCCCTGCCCAACCGCGACCAGCGGCGCAACGCCATCAGGCAGATACACATCCACCCGCGACCCAAAGCGGATCAGACCAAACCGTTCGCCCGTCTGCAGGGTCGCGTCTGGCGCCACAAAACAGACAATGCGGCGGGCGACCAGCCCGGCAATCTGCACCACCGCAATCTGGCGACCATCGGCCATCTCGATACACAGCGAATTGCGTTCATTATCTATGCTGGCCTTGTCCAATGACGCATTGAAAAACTTGCCTGGGCGATAGGCCACTGCCGCGATCCGGCCAGCAATCGGAGCACGGTTCACATGGCAGTTAAAGACGTTCATGAATACGCTGACACGGGTCAATGGCGCATCGGCCATACCCAACTCAGGGGGCGGCACCGCCTTTTCGATCAGCGACACGATGCCATCCGCGGGGCTGATGATCAGCCCGTCCCGCTCAGGCGTGGTGCGCTTGGGATCTCGGAAAAAGTAGTAGCACCAGACGGTCAGACCGATCCCGATCCATCCCAGAAACGTGGACAGGAAAAACAGAGCCACGGAAATGGCCGCAAAGATGGCGACAAACCTGCGCCCCTCGGGATGCATTGGTTTGATGAAAGTGCCCAGCATCGTCATGTAAAATCGCTTCTCTCGTTTTTATTGATTGACCAGTTAACAAAAACGACACTCTACCCACTCATTCCGACACTACTGACAGAGGAAAAAGGGCGGCGCAAGACGCGCCGCCCCTCATTCAAAGGAAACTTCCGTGTGTCAGTTCAACAGGTTCGGCACGATCGTGACAACGCCGGGGAACAGCCACAACAGCAGCAAACCAGCCACCTGAATGCCGATGAATGGCATCACCCCGCGATAGATCTGCCCGGTGGTAATCGACTTCGGCGCGACCCCACGCAGATAGAACAGCGCGAAACCGAATGGCGGGGTCAGGAACGATGTCTGCAGGTTCACGGCAATCATGATCGTCACCCATTTCGGGTCAAACGTGCCACCATAAATGACCGGCCCCACAATAGGGATCACGATGTAAATGATCTCAAGAAAATCAAGAACAAAGCCCAGCACGAACAACACCAGCATGACCAGCAGGAACACCTGCAATTCGCTGTCAAAGGACCGCAGGAACTGCTGGATGTAATGCTCACCCCCGAACGAGATCAGGACAAGGTTCAGCAACTGCGACCCGATCAGGATCGTAAACACCATCGACGTGACCTTGGCCGTCTCGCGCACCGCGGGCGTCAGGACACCCCCCGACAGCAGCACCCCGCATGACCAGATCAGCCCGAACATCGAGAACAGGAAACAGGCGAATGCAACGGCATAGGCCACGCGGTTTTCAAACAGCACAACCTCTTGCCCCAACCGCATATCGAAATTCACGCCGATGATCAGCATCAGGATGATCGCGCCAGAGGTCAGCAATACCATGCGACCCGACCGACCCTGCTCCTGCAGCTTGCGGTATGTCGCGAGCAAGATGGCACCACCGGCACCCAATGCGGCCGCAGGTGTTGGGTTGGTGATACCGCCCAGGATCGACCCCAGCACAGCGACGATCAGAACCAGCGGCGGGAACACGACCCGCAGGATCTCGTTGCTGGCCAGATAAGCCGCGGCAGGGCGCAAACCGATATAGGCGATGATCAACGGGATCGCGATGATCAGCGTGGTCGCCCCCGGCGTGGTCAGCGGCCCGATAATCAACACATCGACCGCCAAAAGCAGGCCAACCCCCACAGCCCCGATGATCAGCGGAGTGCGATCCGCATACGGCGCCACACCACGCGCAATCACCAGCATCAGACCCAGAAGAAGGGCGGTTATGGCAATGCCGGTTCCAATCGGCGCCGCCGCCGCAACACGGTCCAGCACAAGCGCTGCACGCTCTTCTTCGGACAGGGCACGGGCCTGCTCAACGCCGCCAGCTTCATCAATCGCTGTTTGCTGGGCCACGGCAGCGGCCCATGCCTCTTCGCCATGCAACTCGATCATGGACGCCTGACATTCGGCAGTCACGTTGGTCCGCAAAGACGCCGTCTGGCCTGCATCAGTAAAGCTGTCGACGATCACGGATTGATTGCCGACAAGGCCAACCTGCCCCAGACCGATGGTAAAGCCGATCAGGGCCACAGGCACCGCAAGGAACCATGTGAATGCGTGACCGCCAGGTGCGGCTTGCTTGTCCTTGCCGCCCTCAAACTGAACGGCAGGCGCCTTGGATGGATTGATCAGGGCAAAACCAAACGCATATGCGGCATAGAGCACCGCCAGCAGGATACCCGGCAACAGGGCCGCCTGGAACAAGGTCCCGACCGATACCACCGCGGGCTCGCCCAGATAGGTCAACGCGTCGGAACAGCCAGCAAGACGCGCACGGTCCTCTTGAGCGGCCGAATACAGATCGCCCGCTAGCGTGCCCAGCAGGACGATGACAATGGATGGCGGAATGATCTGTCCCAAGGTCCCCGACGCGGCAATCACACCGGTGGACAGTTCCGGCGAATAGCCGTTCTTCAACATGGTCGGCAGCGCCAGCAAACCCATCGTCACAACCGTCGCCCCGACAATCCCGGTCGACGCGGCAAGGAACGCACCAACAAGCACAATGGACACGGCCAGACCTCCGGGCAGCGGCCCGAATACCTTCGCCATCGTGGTCAGCAATTCCTCAGCGATGCGGGACCGCTCTAGAATGATCCCCATCATCACGAACATCAGCACAGCCAACAGCGTCTCAATCGACTGGCCCGCCAGCACACGCTCGTTCATCCGGTTGACAAGGAAGCCAACGTTACGATCCAGCGCCACTTCCCAGCCTTGCGGGAACAACGCATCCTCGTATCGGGGCAAGTCTGGATATCGGAAAACCGATATCGCATCCGGCCTGACGCCTTCGGCAATCAGGGCCGCATATTCCGGCGAATTCTGGTCCACGGCGGCGTGGATCAGCAAACCAGAGCTGTCCAAAGCGGCGATAATCGCAAACGAAATCACGGCAGAGCCGCTGATCGCAAACGCAACGGGGAAGCCCGACAGGATACCGGCAAACAACGTCAGAAAGACGATGATGATGCCGATCTCAATGCCATCAAGTCCAAAAAGCATGATCTTACCGCCCCAATCCTAGTGAATTTTTGCGACCAGTTCGGCGGTCGGATCGCCGATGGGGTCCTTGTCAAGATACTTGCCTTCGCTGGCGGGCCCTTCCCTGAACTCCAAGAGCGAGCGATAGAAGAACGCGACCGCCTGCAACATTACCATCGCCGTAAAGATGATCAGCAGCACCTTGAACAGGATGTAGGCGTCAAACCCGTTGGGCGAAAACCCGATGGTCTCCACATTCCACTTCAATGCACGGGCCTTGTTCAGCAACCTGTCCAAACCATCCGACGCCGATGTCGGGGGCGTCACCAGACTGCGCCACATAAAGAACCAGCCGAACAACCATGTCAGCACGGCAGCAGGGATCATGAAGACAATGCTGCCGAACATGTCGATCACCCGTTTGGCGCGATAGCTGACACCGGAATAGACCAGGTCAACACGCACATGGCCGCCCTGCACAAACGTGTAGGCGGCGCACATGCACACGATGATCGCGTTATAAAGCTTCAGCTCTTCAGACCACCAACTGACATCCTTGGTGAAACTGACACCAAGGCCCAGCGATATCTCGGACACCGCGAACACACGCTGCATGAAGATGATGATGATTTGCTGCAGCACCATCAAAAGCCCGGCCCAGGCGGCAATCCGGCCCACCACATTGGCAAAGCCTTCAAGGCCGCGCACGCAGCCCCACATGAAACGATTGCTGATCAACCCGATGATCGTCGTAACCAGAAACACCCATAGCACGACAAAGAACAACTCGACCGAGGCGCCGTAGTAGATAAAGCGCATCAGCGATTGGCCAGCTTCAGTATCTGAAATCCGATCACGTAATGAGATATGGCTGATCCAGCCCAGCCATGAACTGGGGTTCAGCAACGCGTCGAACAGATTGTAAGGGGCTTCCAAAAGGTTGCCGAAAAAGAACTGAACCGGTCCTCCCGCCTCAAAGGCATCCAGACAACTGATCGTGTCCTCAACCTCCGCACGGAAAAACCCTGTGCAAGCGATCTCTTCTTCCATCGAAGCTCCCCCACCCCACGCGGGGACCACCATAAAGGGTCCGCACCGCGCCAGAAAATCCTTGTGAAAGGGCCCGCAATTCCAGCGGGCCCGATCCATTCATTCAGTCGTCAGGGCTTAGCCCATCACCCGGTCACGCTGGTTGCGATACGCACCTTCGGACTGTGTGATCCAGCCGGACGACGACCGCATCGACGCTTCATAGCTGGCGCGCATACGGTCATACAGTTCGTCACCGTTATACTGGTCCATGGTCTCCTTGGCAGCGGTACCCATGGCATCCCAAACGCTGTCAGGGAATTCCAGAACCTTGACGCCACCGGCCTGCAGACGCTGCAGCGCTGCACCGTTGTTGTTCATGAACTGGGCCAGGTTCCACTGGTGTGCTTCGCCAGACGCGATCTCGATGATCTTCTGGTGCTCAGGGTTCAGGCTCTCCCAGACATCCAGGTTTGTGGCCAGTGACAGGGCCGCACCCGGCTCATGCATACCGGCGGTATAGTAGAACTTGGTGATTTCCTGGAAACCGGCCTTTTCGTCGGCCCACGGGCCGATCCATTCGGTCCCGTCGATGGCACCGGATGCCAGCGCTTGGTACACTTCTGCACCTGGCAGGTTCTGTACTGATGCACCCATCTTGCCCAGCGCTTCGCCACCCAGACCGGGCATACGGAACTTCAGACCCTGGAAATCTTCGGGACCTGCGATTTCCTTGGCGAACCAGCCACCGGCCTGTGGGCCCGTGTTACCGGCAAGGAACGACTTCAGACCAAAGATGCTGCCCAGCTCATCATGGAAGGCCTGACCTTCACCCTGATAATACCAGTTGCTGATCTCTTGCGGCGTCATACCGAACGGGACAG
The DNA here is from genome assembly GCF_046762905.1 of Yoonia sp. R2-816. Taxonomy (NCBI): domain Bacteria; kingdom Pseudomonadati; phylum Pseudomonadota; class Alphaproteobacteria; order Rhodobacterales; family Paracoccaceae; genus Yoonia; species Yoonia sp. R2-816. The sequence goes on from NZ_JBKQXN010000216.1 coordinate 284,577, forward strand.
ACGTAAAGAACGCATAGCCCGGATGCTGACCAACAAAGTAGTAGTCGGCACCGTGGTACATGTCCGCCTGACCAGAGGTCACAGCGTCAAACACCTCGAACGCACCGACAAGCTCACCAGCCGCCTTCAGGTCGATCGTCAGCGATCCACCAGAAAGCGCTGTAATTGTGTCAGCGGCACGTTGTGCTGCGTCATGCACACCGGCAAGGCCGCGGCCCCAGGTTGTGACAAGTGTCAGCGTCCGGTTGCCCTGCGCATATGCAGGCGCAGCCAGTGCGGTTGCCGCTGCCGCGCCACCACCAAGTGCTGAATTTTTTAGAAAAGAACGACGATCCATTAAGTAGCCTCCCAATTATTAGTCCCCCCACCCCGCAGAAAACCGGGCGAAGACAGATCGATTTCGTTCGCGCAGACTAGCCTGCGCACCCATGTCGGAAAATACGTAGTACTGCGTAGAAAACACAAATTTGTCACATTTTTTTACCAATTGAGACGGGTGTTTATACGCTAACACTCATTAAACCCCCTCTCACAAGACGCGGTTGGCGTTTGATTCGCAACTGATTCCCGCGTATCGGATTTGTCATGACAGGGTTTCTTGCGCGATTGCGCGACATGGTCAGTATGAGTTACGGACAGAAGGTGTTTCTTCTGGCAACGCTGCCTCTTGTCGTGGCGGTTTTCCTGATCTTTCTGGTGGTGACATCGCAATCACGGCAACTGGCCGAACGCGAGATTCAGGCGCTTGAAACCCAGCTGATTGAAACCAAACGGGCCGAACTGAAAAACTACCTGTCCATCGCGCGCACCGCATTTGTCAACACCTACGGGCGCGCCGCGCCCGACGATGAAGACGCAAAACTGTCGGTCACCCGCGAACTGGCCGCCATGCTTTACGGGCAAGACGGTTATTTCTTTGTCTTTGACTATGACGGAAACAACCTTGTCGCCCCCCGGCAAACCTATCTGATCGGCAAGAACTGGAGCGGTCTGGAAGACCTTAACGGCACGCCCATCACCGATGAGTTGATCCGCATTGCCCGCACCGGCGGCGGCTATCACAGCTTTGACTGGCCCAAGCCCTCGACAGGCGCCAATGAACGCATGATCGTCTATGTCAACGGCCTGCAGGACTGGCGCTGGGCCATCGGCACCGGCGTTTTCATCGACGATGTGCTCGAAAACGTCGCCGCCGCCCGCGCGGACGTTGAAACGCGTATTACCCGCACCTCCTACTACATCGTGGCGATCACCGTCGCGGCATTGATGGGCGTTTTCACGACCGGCATGTTCCTCAACATCCGCGAACGGCGGCTGGCAGATGCCAAGCTCAAGGATCTCACCCAACGGATTATCGACACCCAGGAAGAAGAACGCGGGCGGGTCGCGCGCGAACTCCATGACGGGATCAGCCAGATGCTGGTAGGCGTGCGCTACGCGCTCGAACTGGCGCGGCGCAAGATGGGCGAAAACGGCGTAATCCTGAACAAGGGGATCGACGGGCTGGGTCAGGCCATTCAAGAGGTGCGGCGGATCAGCCGCGACCTGCGACCCGGCGTGCTGGATGATCTGGGGCTCGGCCCCGCCCTGCAGGCACTCACCGACGATTTCAGCAAACGCACCGGCACCGAAACCGAATTCGAAACCGTCGTCTTCCGCAACCGGCTGGACGAAGAAGCGCGCATCGCCCTTTACCGCATTGCGCAAGAGGCGCTGACAAATATCGAACGGCATGCCGAGGCGACCCGCGTTCACATGTCGCTCAAGGGGCATCGCAAGGGCGCGCTGCTGCGGATCACCGACAACGGCAAGGGCATGACATGGCCGCAACCGAACCGTCGGGCAATCAGCGGTCTGGGCATGCGCAACATGCAGGAACGCATCGAACAGCTTGGCGGCACGCTGCGCGTGCTCTCATCCAACTCCGGCACCGTGATCGAGGCCGAGGTGCCACTGACCCACATGCTCAGCCCACAGAAAAAGACCCAAGACACAAAGGAAAGCGCATGACGATCCGCATCTTGATCGTAGACGACCACCCCATGGTCACCGAAGGCATCCAGGCCATTCTTGAAACCTATGACGACATCAGCGTCGTCGGCACGCTTGGAAACGGACAGGAAGCCGTGAACCGGGTCAACGAACTGCAACCCGATGTGATCCTGCTTGACCTGAACATGCCCGGCCTGTCAGGGCTGAACGCCACCGAAATGATCCTCGAAGAACGGCCCGACACCCGCATCCTGATCCTGTCCATGCATGACAGTCCCGAATACATCTCGACCGCCCTCAGCCACGGTGCCAAGGGCTATATCCTCAAGGACGTGCCCACCGATGAAATCCGCACCGCCATCGACACCGTGATGCGCGGCGAGGAATACCTCTGCACCGGGGCCAAAGGGTCACTGCAACCCAAGATCAGCGACGGGCGCGAAACGCTGACAAGCCGGGAACAGACCATCCTGCTGGAATTGGCGCAGGGGCACTCCAACAAAGAGGTGGCAAACAGCCTCAATATCTCTGTCCGAACCGTCGAAACCCACCGTAACAACATCAAGCGGAAACTGGGAATCAGTTCAACCGCAGGGCTAACCCGCTACGCATTGGAACATGGGGTTCTGCAGGGCACGAGCATCTAATCGCGTCAATTGCGTCGCGATCATCTAAACCAAGGTTATACTGGACACTCCGATCAGTGACTTTAGTACACGTGCCACATAAATACATTGCGTTGGCATAATATTTCATGCAACGACAGGTTTACGGGGGCGTTATCGAGTGGACACAATTATGGTTTTGCACAAGGCTGCATCCCGATCACGCGTATTGCGAAACGGAACTTTCCTGACAACGACATTTCTAGCGCTCCAAACCGTCGCCACGGGCGCGATGGCGGACGAGGTCACGCTGACCTCCAACGACGGCAGCATCGAAATCACCGGTGAAATTGTCGAGGTCGAAGAAGAGACCGTCGTCGTCAACACCGACCTGGGGCAACTCAGGCTGCAATTGGGGGCATTCAGATGCGTCGGCGAAGACTGCGCATTGCTAGAAGATGACGACGATGATGATGACGACGATGACGACATCGCCGAGATTGATTTCACCTTCGAAATGATCGCCTCTGCGGGCATCGCCGATCAGCTTCTGCCGGTCGTCGCACAGGGCCTCGCCGAACGGTTCGACGCAACCGTGATCACCACCGACGGGCTTGGCCAACCCTTGCCCGATGACATCGGGCGCCCCCGTCCCGGTGGACCAGAAGATGATGACGACGATGACGATGATGACGACGACGCCAGGGACGATGACGACGACGATGATGATGATGACGGTCCAATCGACCTGATCGACATCCGTCTGCGCCAGGATGACGGCGATTATGTACGCCGCTACGGTGTCGTGATCGAGGAAGAAGAAGAAGCGATCGAAGCCCTCTCCGAAGGCGAGGTTGAAATCATCTTCCTCGACGAACCGGCAGAAGACGATGACATCGAAGAAGTCGCCGAAGGCGGTGGCGGAATCATCACCGATCCCGGCCAGGAACGTGTTCTGGCAGTCGAAGGGCTTGTGGTGGCGGTCTCCCCCAGCAACAACCTGCCGAAAATCAACGTGGCTGACGTGCCGCGCATCTTCTCAGGCGAAATCGACAACTGGTCACAGATCGGCGGACCAAACGCCCCCATCAATGTCTACTCCTTTGATGAGGCAAACGCCGCCATCCACTATGTCGACGAACTTGTTCTCGAACCGGCCGATGCCGAACTCGGCGATGATATCAACGTCATCCAGACCATGAGCGAGATGACAAACAAGATCGCAGCCGATCCGTTCGGCATTGGTGTTGTCCCCTTCGCCAACCTGCGTGACACACGGGCGGTACCGGTCGAATCCACCTGCGGGATCGTCAACACGCCCTCCGTCTTCTCGATCAAGACCGAAGAATACATCATGCAGCGCCGGTTCTATGCCTATAACCGGGCCTCCGTTTCGACAGAGGCGCGCGAATTTCTCGACTTCCTTGATGAAGACGGGCTGGATGATCTGGTGCGCAAAGCCGGGTTCATTGACCTGGGCGTGATTGTCGAACCGCAGACCGTGAATGCCCAGCGCATCCAGGAGGCGATGTTCGAAACCGACGATCCGTTCGAACTGCGCCGGTTGCGTGATCTGCTGCGCGATCTGCAGACAACACAGCGGCTTTCGACGAACTTCCGCTTTGCGCTGGGGTCCAGCCGGCTTGACGTCCGGGCAATCGCGGACATCCGGCGCGTTGTGGATTACATCATCGAAGAACGGCCAAGCGAGGTCATCTTCGCAGGCTTCACCGACTCCATCGGGTCGTTCAGCTCCAATGATGTGCTGTCACAAAACCGCTCCGCCACTGTGCGCGAAACGGTGCTGGCACAATTGCCTGCTGAAGTGCGCAACAGCGTGCAGATCGTATCCACTGGCTACGGCGAACTTGAACCGGCAGCCTGCAACGAACTCAGCAGCGGTCGGCGCGTGAACCGGCGGGTCGAGGTTTGGGTGCGCCCCTAGGACACTAGCCGATGTGGGGCAGATACAGTCTGCCCCACATCATCAACAGGTTCAGTTTTCGACGGTTTCCTGAATCTGGCTGCGGACGATCTCAAACCACTCACCTGATAGACGCAACTGCTCAAGCCCGGCATTGACCGTTTCCAGATAGGCCTTGCCGTTCGGATTGTCCTTGGGTGTAAACACATGCAAGGTCACGCTGGAAGCAAGGGCCGGTATGTCCGTGATCTGATCAGCAATGCCCAGTTCGGTGTAATCCTCCTCGGCAGGCAGCGCGTCATAGGTGATCACATCAACCTCACCCGCCTGCAGCATCTCCCAACACGCCTCTTCCGATCTGGCAAAGACCATCTCCACATTCGGTGGTGTCAGACCCTCACCTTCAAGATCAAAGGAAAACCAGCCATCAGGCCGGCACAGCGTCGCACCAAATAGCTGATCATATTCCGTCATGGCGGCAAACGGGCTGCCATTCAATGTGTACCAGCCCACAGCCGCCTCATAGAAAGGCTCGGATGCATCAAAGTACGTACAGCGTCGCGCATTCGGCTCCGACAACAGATCCACCTTGGTGCAATCAGGCAGGAACCACGGGAACCCCATGTCAAACGCCCCGCTGGGCAGCAATTCGGTCAGATGCGATCCCCAGTCATTGACGAACACAACACGAAATTCCTGATCCGGGTTACCCAGTTCCATCGACCGCGTGATCATCTGCGTGATCATCCCACCTTCAGGCAGGTCCTCATCCGTAAAAGGGGCATAGCCGCTTGCGGTAACAAATGTGGCCGGGCGGTTGGTCGCGGTTGTCGTCACTGGCGTGGCAATCGACACAACCGATGCCGCCGCACCGGGCAGCGCCCCATCCGCACAGGGAATGGCAATCACCTGCCCCACTTCAAGAATATTGGGGCTGCTCAACACACCCGCATTTGCGCTGAACAACAACTGGAAACCACCCTGAACGCCCGCCGTCCTGGCAATGCCGCTCAACGTGTCGCCTCTGACAATCGTGTATTCGGAACAAAGCGATTGCGCTTCTGCCTGCGTCGGGGCAATGGCCGACATCCCAACTGTCAAAGCAGCAACTGCTGCAAAACTCGTTACACCAACCAGATTCTGCTCGCATTTCACGGAATGACGAGAATGGTTCGTGTGCCCTGTCATAATGATTTACCTTTTCTTAAAGTTTCCACTTGCGACACTATCGCCCAGAATAAGGCAAAATGTTGAACATTTCGGAAAAATCCTGCGCCCATGATCAAACGATAGGTGACCAAGCACGCACAATCAGCATGCATGCACAAACACATAACCCGCTGGCACTCCTGACATCGGCGCTTTATCCATGCCAAAACACTGATCAGGAGCGCCCGCAATGACCGCATACACACCCCCCAAAGTCTGGACATGGGACGCCGAAAGCGGGGGCAAGTTCGCCAGTATCAACCGGCCCGTCGCCGGGGCCACCCATGACAAGGACTTGCCGGTCGGCAAGCACCCGCTCCAGCTACATTCGCTGGCCACCCCAAACGGGGTCAAGGTCACCGTCATGCTCGAGGAGCTGCTCGATGCAGGCCATGACGCGGAATACGACGCATGGCTGATCAACATTCAAGAAGGCGATCAGTTCGGCAGCGGTTTTGTGGGCATCAACCCCAATTCCAAGATCCCCGCCCTTCTCGACCGCAGCAGCGATACGCGCGTCTTCGAAAGCGGGAATATCCTGCTATATCTCGCTGATAAATTCGGTGCCTTCCTGCCATCCGATACCAAGGGACGAACCGAGACGCTGAACTGGCTGTTCTGGCTGCAGGGGTCCGCCCCTTATCTGGGCGGCGGCTTCGGACATTTCTACGCTTATGCACCTGAACCAATGGAATACCCGATCAACCGCTTCGCGATGGAGGCCAAGCGCCAACTCGACGTGCTGGACCGGCAACTGGCCGACCACGCCTTCATCGCTGGTGCCGACTATACCATCGCCGACATGGCCATCGCCCCATGGTACGGCGCACTGGTACGCGGCGACATCTACGGAGAGGCAGCCACCTTCCTCAACGCCGGCTCTTACAGCCATGTGAACCGCTGGGTGGATGCCGTCTATGACCGCCCCGCTTTCCAACGCGGCAAGATGGTCAACAGGGCCTGGGGCGAGGAAAGTGAACAATTGCGCGAACGGCACGCCGCATCCGATTTCGAAACCCAAACCTGGGACAAGATCAAACCGGCTGACGAATAATTCTTGACCAATACCCCGTTCCCGCTCACCATCACGCAGTCGAGAGCGGGACAGCCCGCGCGATTCCCTGACATAAGAGGAAAGGCCGGTTTTGCAGACGGGTGCATTGCGTACAGAATGGGGCACGTTGGCCCTGATCATCGGATGCTACGGGCTCTGGCTCATCGCCGGGCTTCTCTGGACAACCCCGCTTTGGATCCTCGGGCTCTTCGCACTACCCATCCTCGCCGCCTTCCATACCTCGCTGCAGCACGAAACCATCCACGGGCACCCCACCCGCTGGCCACGCGTGAACGAGGCACTGGTCAGCCTACCCCTTGCCGTCGTCTTTCCATACCAGCGCTACCGGGACCTGCACCTGAACCACCACCGGGACGAACACCTGACCGACCCGTTCGAGGATCCCGAAAGCTATTTCTGGTGCGAAAGCGATGTGCGGCAGATGAATGATTTCCAGCGGCATATCTTCGCGCTCAACAATACGTTTGTGGGGCGGCTGATCATCGGGCCGACCCTTACCATGATTGGTTTCGCCCGGACAGAGATTTGGCGGCTGCGGCAAAACCAGCCCGGCGTGCGCTTGGCCTGGGGCCTGCATGCTCTGGGTATGATCGTACTGGCGTCCATCATCCTGACACTCTTCCAGATGCCGCTCTGGGTCTATTTCATCTTCGTGGTCTACCCCGCCCTGTCACTGACTGCGATGCGCGCCTATGCCGAACATCAGGCCGCCGAAAATGTCGGCGCGCGCTCGGCCGTGGTCGAGGCGCACCCGGCGCTGGCCCTGCTCTATCTCAACAACAACCTGCATATCGTCCACCACGCCAGCCCGCGCACCCCATGGTACGATCTGCCCAAGCTTTATACCGAACGGCGCCAGCAATACCTGACAGCCAACGAAAACACCCTGTTCCTCGGCTACAGCGATATTGCCAAACGGTTCGCCTTTGCGGTCAAGCAGCCAGTCGAACATCCGTTTGCGGGACGAGACAGACAACAACCCTGAAACGCGACACGCGGCACATTTCCGCCGAATACCGGGGGCCACTATCAGATCAGTTGAAAATGCAAGTGCGGTCGGCACTTATAGTCAGGCAAGGCATCCAGATATGCTGCGCACCGAATACTAACATCGTCGGATTGCGGGGGCGGTCCGACGTCATGCAAAGACTGACATGAACCTGACTGACGTTGCCCTCGCGCTTTCCAGCGATCCCCAACAAATGATGCGCAGCGTGTTGCGGATTTTCCACTTCATCGGCCTCGCACTCGGGCTTGGGGCGGCCATGCTGCTCGACATGATGATCCTGCGGTTCTTTCTGGGGCGGGTGCTGACACAGCAATCCTGCGACATCTTCGAATTCTGCGCCGATATCGTGGCCGTAGGGCTGAAACTACTCTGGGTCACCGGGATCGGTTTCCTGATCTACTATTGGGCCTACGAGCCAATCAAACTGAGCAATGAAAAGATCTGGGCGAAGATGGTGATCGTGGCGATACTGACCGCCAACGGGGTCTATATCCACCGGACCATCCTGCCCTTCCTGCAGCAACAGGTCGGTGGGACCATGCTGGAAGGCACGACACAACTGCGCCAGCATGTCTTTGTCAGCTGTGGGATCCTCTCATTTGTATCGTGGTACGGGCCACTCATCATCGCAAACCTGCCGCACCTGAATTTCAAGGTACCGATGATCCAGATACTCGGGGTCTATGCCATTGTGCTGATCGGCGTGTTCACGATCGCGCATTTTGTCCTGCTGGCGACATCAACGCGGGCGCATATCAGCCGCAAACTGCGGCGCACCTGACAGAGCCAGAAAGAAAGTTGCGACAAACTGCCAGTTTGCGACACTTTCTCTAATTTCTGCTGTTGACCCCCTTTGCGGGTGCCACTAATGTCCACGCACACGAAAGGAACCCCGATGAATATCGTCGTACTAGTGGTGAGATATGCGCGCATGGGCCGGTAACGGTAAACCCATAACGATCCCATGCGCCCCCGAATAACCTCGGGGGTTTTTTTGTGACTGATGAAACCAAAACGCGAAGGACGCGAGGAAAATGACAAAAGCCATGACGGGCGCAAAAATGGTCGTACAAGCTCTGATAGATCAGGGCGTGGACGTCGTCTTTGGTTACCCCGGTGGCGCCGTCCTACCGATTTACGACGAGATTTTTCAGCAAAACCACATCCAGCATGTTCTGGTGCGCCACGAACAAGGTGCGGTGCACGCCGCCGAAGGCTATGCGCGCGCCACCGGCAAACCCGGCGTGGCACTGGTCACCTCCGGCCCTGGTGCCACAAACGCTGTGACCGGCCTGACCGACGCGCTGATGGACTCGATCCCGATCATCGTGCTGACCGGTCAGGTGCCCACCTTCATGATCGGCTCCGACGCGTTTCAAGAGGCCGACACGGTCGGCATCACCCGCCCCTGCACCAAACATAACTGGCTGGTGAAAGAGACGGACAAACTGGCTGCCGTCATGCACGAGGCGTTTCATATCGCCACGTCAGGCCGTCCCGGCCCGGTTGTGGTCGACATCCCCAAAGATGTGCAATTCGCCACCGGCACCTATACCGAGGCGCGGCAGGTCGAAACGCACTACAACCCGCAAACCAAGGGTGATCTGGAGATGATCACCGAACTGGCGAAGGCAATGGAAACGGCCAAGCGGCCCATTTTCTACACCGGCGGCGGGGTCATCAACTCCGGCCCGGCAGCCAGCCAGCTGCTGCGCGAACTGGTCGCCGCCACCGGCTTTCCCATCACGTCCACCCTGATGGGGCTGGGCTGCTACCCGGCCTCCGGTGAAAACTGGATCGGGATGCTGGGCATGCACGGGCTCTACGAGGCCAACATGGCCATGCATGATTGCGACCTGATGATCAACATAGGCGCCCGCTTCGACGACCGGATCACCGGGCGGATCGACGCCTTCAGCCCCAAATCACGCAAAGCGCATATCGATATCGACCCGTCCTCGATCAACAAGGTGATCCATGTCGATATCCCGATCCTGGGCGACGTGGCCCATGTGCTCGAGGATCTGTTGAATGTCTGGAAATCCCGCGGCCGCAAAACCGACAAGGAAAATGTCAGCAAATGGTGGCACCAGATCAACGAATGGAAAAAGATCGACTGCCTGAAATTCGAACAAAAGGGCAAGGTGATCAAACCCCAATACGCCCTGTCGCGGCTTGAGGAACTGACCAAAAAGCACGACCGCTACATCTGCACCGAAGTGGGCCAGCACCAGATGTGGGCCGCCCAATATCTGGGGTTCGAGGATCCCAACCGCTGGATGACCTCCGGCGGACTGGGCACGATGGGCTACGGCTTCCCGGCCTCCATCGGCGTGCAGATGGCCCATCCCGATGCGCTCGTGATCAACGTGGCCGGCGAAGCGTCATGGCTGATGAACATGCAGGAACTGGGCACGGCCATGCAATACCGCCTGCCCGTCAAGCAGTTCATCCTGAACAACGAACGCTTGGGCATGGTGCGGCAATGGCAGGAACTGCTGCACGGGGAACGCTATTCGTCCAGCTGGTCTGAATCCCTGCCCGATTTCGTAAAACTGGCCGAGGCCTTCGGGGCCAAAGGCATCCTCTGCGACAACCCGGATGATCTGGACGACGCGATCATGGAAATGCTGAACCATGACGGGCCGGTGCTGTTCGACTGTCTGGTCGAAAAGCACGAAAACTGCTTCCCCATGATCCCATCCGGCAAACCGCATAACGAAATGATCCTCGGCGAAAACGCGGACACCGCCAATGCGATCAAAGCCGACGGCGCGGTGATGGTCTGACAACATTGATAACCGTCAGAGCGTGCAAGCAGAACACGATAGCCTGCGCCTCGCAAGAAACGAAAGGTTGCTATGATGCCAGACACGATCTTCTTCAAATCCGATCGATTTCCTCCAACGCAGGAGGAGATCGAGTATGGTCGCAAAGAGGGCTACGAAAACACGGTCTTTGCCAAGCGACTGGCTGACTTTCTGGTATCTGAGTTGGGCGCGCGCGGATATGTAGCGCGCGCCATGAACCCGGATGTCATGAGCCTCTACGGCGAAAACTGCGAATACTTATCGATCGAACACCAAGAACCGTTCGATCTTGGTATGTTTTGTGGAAACTATGACGACGGGCATCTCCTCATGATACTCCCTGAAGGCAAATATGCGTGGAAACGCTTTCGACGGCATCATGCAGAACCTACGACACAGGCACTACAACAAACGCTCCTTGATACTCTGAACGCGGCAGATGGAATTACAGATGTCGTTCTGGGTTATGAATAATCAATCAACACCCCGTCCGTTGGGGTCCGACGTTTTGCCGACGCAAGTCCGACGCAAATCCGACAGCTAAAATCAAAGGTTTCCCATGTCCCCCCTCAAAATCAAAAAAGGCTCTACCAGCCACTCTGCCTACGACCTCCGACCCACATTCTCGGACAAGGAAGAACAGCACACGCTGGCGGTTCTGGTGGAAAACGAACCCGGCGTTCTGGCCCGTGTCATCGGGCTGTTCTCCGGGCGCGGCTATAACATCGACAGCCTGACAGTGGCCGAGGTGGATCATCTCGGCCACCGGTCCCGGATCACCATTGTGACCACCGGAACACCGCAGATCATCAACCAGATCAAGGCGCAGCTGGGCCGGATCGTGGACGTGCACAAGGTCAATGACCTGACCGTCGAAGGAAAATCAGTCGAACGGGAACTGGCGCTTTTCAAAGTGGTGGGAACAGGCGATCAGCGGATCGAGGCTATTCGACTTGCCGATATCTTCAGGGCAAATGTGGTCGATAGCACCTTGGAATCATTCGTTTTTGAGATCACAGGCACATCCGAGAAAATCGACGCTTTCGCCGATCTCATGCAGCCGCTCGGGTTGGAAGAAATCGCCCGAACCGGCGTTGCGGCGCTGTCACGCGGCGCCAACACCTGACGGGAAAACGTCCGCCCGAAGGGAGGCGACGAACGAATGTTTCTGCAGCCCCCCGCGCCCGATTGGGGCATGGCGCGGGGGGCGCGGGGTTGCCGATCAGAGGGCTGATCGGACGGGACCCTTTCGTTAGGACGGCAGCAGGCCGGCCTCAACACCTACAGAAATCTCGTCAGCATCCAGCAGGCCATCGCCTGTTGAATCGAGCGCTGTGAATTCATCTTCAGTCATCTCAGGCATCACTGCCTGCAACTCAGGAAAGCTGTACATCCCATCGCCGTTCACGTCGATCGCGGCGTCCTGTGCAAAAGCTGGAACAGCCAGCGTAGTCAGTACAGCAATAGGTGTCAGCAGCTTCATAGTACGGGTCATTTTCGTTCTCCTTTGAGGACATATAAGAAGGCTTTGTACCTTCGCCAAGAGACATGGCGGTCCTGATCGCTACTTACCATAGGCCCCTGAAAAATGGCAAAAAAGCGGCGCAGCGCCGCCAAATTAGAAACAATAATGCGCAATACGGCGCTGATGTTTCCAGATAGGCAATAGGTGTCCTATGATTATATCTGCAATTGGCAAAGTTTGGCCGCTGGGACACCCTTTTACCATTTTGCAGATGACATTTCTTGATTTCCGGCAACCGCCTAACGGCCCTTGCCCCTGCCGCACGGACGCGACACTCTGCGGCTGACACCACAAGGGACAGTGCCATGGCGCCGCGCAAGATCATCATTGATACCGACCCCGGGCAGGACGATGCCGTCGCTATTCTGCTGGCTCTCGCCTCGCCTGAAGATGTTGATCTTCTGGGGATCACAGCGGTGGCCGGCAATGTGCCTTTGCCGCTGACCCAGAAAAACGCGCGGATCGTCTGCGAACTGGCCGGACGCACCGATACGAAGGTATTCGCCGGGTGCGACGCCCCATTGGCACGCAAACTGGTCACCGCCGAACATGTTCACGGCAAAACCGGACTGGACGGACCACAGATGGATGACCCGACCATGCCGCTTCAGGATGAGCATGGTGTTGATTTCATTATCGAAACACTGCGCAGGGAACCGGCAGGCACGGTCACGATCTGCCCAATTGGCCCCTTGACCAACATCGCAACAGCATTTCAGCGCGCGCCTGATATTGTCGCCCGCGTGCAGGAAATCGTCCTGATGGGTGGCGCTTATTTCGAGGTCGGCAACATCACCCCTTCGGCCGAATTCAATATCTATGTGGACCCGGAAGCCGCCAAAGTGGTGTTCGGCGCCGGGGTGCCGCTGACCATGATGCCGCTGGACGTCACGCATCAGGCGCTGACGACACGACCGCGCGTCGACGCTTTCCGGTCCATGGGCACGAAAGTGGGTGATATGGTTGCCGCCTGGACCGATTTTTTCGAACGGTTCGATATGGAAAAATACGGCTCCGAAGGGGCCCCGCTGCATGATCCCTGCACCATCGCCTATCTGATCAATCCTGATCTGTTTCAGGGTCGGCATATCAATGTTGAGGTTGAAACCGGCTCCGACCTGACGCTCGGCATGACCGTTGCGGATTGGTGGCGGGTGACGAACAGGCCCGCAAACGCCGTATTCATGAAAGATATCAATGCCGAAGGGTTCTATACGCTGCTGGCCAAACGGCTTGCCAGACTGTAAACCAGCACTCCTTAAACAGAGCATCAGGCCCGACCGATCAACCAATCCGAGAGCGCGGCATTGGCACCCGATTAGACTCCAGAGGCCTTTTGGGGTATACTCAAGCTATTATTAACAAGTCTTTTTATTGATCGGACATTCAAATGCGTCGTTTACCAGTGTGCCTTCTTGGCATTTTTATCGTTTCTTTTGCATCCCTTGTGATCGCCGAAGGCGAGCTTCCCCCACACGCACCCGGCACGATCTGCATCACCCCAAAGGGCTGGTGTTTCGTGGATCAGGGTACTGTTGGCACCCCATGCGGCTGCGGAACCCCCGATGGCTACATCGAGGGCACCCATGGATAAGCGGATTGATATCGAAGCATTGGACGCGAACCGCGAAATTGATGAAGCCTACATTGATGATCTGATCACCGATGCCCGGCTTTATGCGACCTATGGGCGCTATGCAGGGTCGTTCAAGGACGAAAGGCTGTTTCAAACCATCGCCTCCAGCCTGCGACAGCGGCCGATCAGTCATCAGCTTGTTGTGGAGTTGCAGCAGATTTTGAACGACACAGCCCGCGATATCCCGTTTTCGACCGTGGCCGCGCTGAAGGCCGGCTGGACACCCGGGCGGGCACCGCTTCTGACCAAATGCATCACCTTCGGCCTTGTGATTGCTTCAATCATCCTGATGGTCGTCGTCGCGCGGCTGACCCTTGTCCATAACGAAGGCACCGGGCTGATCGCGCAAGCCGAAGAGCTGATGGCCGACAAACCCCAGCAATCCATTGACCGGCTGGTGCGCGAACACGTACTGGCCCGCCTCCAGATGGAAGAACGGGCCTCCACCGACCCAACCGGCCTGCCGCTCAACGACACCGTGTCGCTGTCACTTCTCGAAGCGAACGAGGCTGAACTGGGCGAAATCACGCGTCGCATGTCAAACCTGCGCGGCGAGATCGGCAATTACATCGCGGTCAGGGCCGTATTCCCACTGATCGGCATGAAAGAGATTTACTGCTTCAGCGGCCAATACTTCTACGACGCCTCGCAATCCTACCGCAGCCATTGTCCGGATGCCTCCATTGTCGCAGCGGCGCAAAGCCAGCAATTCCAGCAACTGGCAACAGATGCGCCCTGCCGAGAGGCGCTTTTGCCCGACACCGCTGACCCAAATGGAACCGCCTTCACCCGCTGGCGCGAGATGCTGGATGCGGAAAAGAAATCACTCGCCTGCAACGGCGTCATCGCCTCCACCGATTTCAGGGGCGTGCAGTTTGCCAAGAATGTCGAACAGTTACGCTGGCATGTGGGCTATTACGCGCTCTGGATCCTGCCCGCGCTTTACGGGGCCATGGGGGCGGTGATGTATCACATGCGTTATGTGCTCGACCCGCTGATGCCGCATCCCTCACTGATCCGCCTGCTACACCGGGTCGTGCTCGCCTCACTGGCCGGGATCGTGCTGGGCTGGTTCTACGCCCCCGGCTCCGCCATCGAACAGGCCGCGACCAGCGTGGGCTTCTCGCTCTTTGTGGTGTCGTTCCTCTTCGGGTTCAGTCTGGATATCTTCTTTGCCATGCTCGACCGTTTCGTAGCCTTCTCTGAACGGGCCGTGCGCGATGCGACCAAGCGCACTGATCATAGCACGCTGGCCTTTGCACGGCGCAAGCTGCCACTGGACGATACCCAAACGGCGATGGCCAAACCGGGACCAAAGGCAGCGCCGGACACAAAACCATCGGGGGTGTGATCTTGGGCGGCATGGCTTATATCCAATGGTATGAGCCAGCCAATCCCCTTCGATAACAGCTATGCCCGCCTGCCCGGGCATATGTTCACGTCCCTGCAGCCTACCCCGGTCAAGGCGCCCGAAGTCATCGCGACCAATGCTGATCTGGCGGCGATGCTGGGCATTGATCTGGCAGCCATGGACGCCGCACAGGTCTTTGGGGGTAACAGCGTACCCGACGGCGCCGCCCCGCTGGCACAGGCCTATGCCGGCCACCAATTCGGCAACTGGAACCCACAACTGGGCGACGGTCGCGCGATCCTGCTGGGCGAGGTTGTGGGCAGCGACGGCATCCGCCGTGATATCCAACTGAAAGGGGCCGGTCCCACCCCTTATTCGCGCAACGGCGACGGGCGCGCATGGCTCGGCCCCGTGATGCGCGAATATCTGGTGAGCGAGGCGATGCATGCCATGGGCGTCCCCACAACCCGCGCATTGGCCGCCGTCAGCACAGGCGAGCTGGTCTTTCGCGAAGATGCCCTGCCCGGCGCCATCATCACCCGCGTCGCCCAAAGCCATATCCGCGTCGGCACGTTCCAGTTCTTCGCGGCCCGCGGCGACATGGGCGCGCTGCAAGCGCTCACCAACCACGTGATCGCCCGGCACTACCCCGATGCGGCTGGCCCGGCAGACCTCCTCGATCTGGTCATCGCACGCTACGCCCAACTGATCGCCAAATGGATGGGGCTGGGGTTCATCCACGGGGTCATGAATACCGATAACGTCTCAATCGCGGGCGAAACCATCGACTATGGGCCCTGCGCCTTTATCGACGATTTCCACCCGGATTCCGTCTTCAGCGCTATCGACCAGTTCGGGCGCTACGCCTACTCCAACCAGCCCGGCATCGGGGCCTGGAACATGGCGCAATTCGCCACTGCCCTGATCCCGCTGATGGATGACCGGGACAAGGCGATCGAGGATTTCACCGCCGCCGTCCACCGCTTCCCCCCGCTTTACGAAGCCGCGTGGCTGACCACCTTCGGGGCAAAACTGGGGCTGGCCGACCCAACGCCGGACGATGCGCAACTGATCACAGACCTGCTGGATCTGATGGAAAAGGACAGCGCGGATTTCACCAACACATTCGCCAATCTCGGTTCGGAAAATGCACGCGATCAGTTCCTCGACCGTGATGCGTTCGACGCCTGGGCGCAGCGCCGGCACGACCGGGCACCCGACCCCGCGCTGATGGCTGCTAGTAACCCCAAGATCATCCCGCGCAATCACCGGGTGGAAGAGGTCATCAGCTCCGGGCGCAACGGGGATCTTGCCCCGTTTCACACCTTGCTTGACGCCGTAACCCAACCTTTCGCAGACCTGACGGACGATACCGCCCCTTACGCCCGGCCACCGACCACGGATGAACGGGTCACACGGACATTCTGCGGGACCTGACAGGGCGATTGATCAACACCAGCCCAATCGCTACCAGAACCAGCGCGCCAATCAGGTCCGGCCCAATCTCTTCCTCCAGCAACAACCAGCCCAGCGCAACCGCCAGCACCGGCGTCAGAAAGCTGAACGAGGCAACGCCAGAGGCCGGATAGATCGACAGCAACCAAAGCCAGAAGATGAACCCGGCACTGACGACGATCACGATCTGAAACACCAAACCGGCAATGTGAATTGGTGCAAGATCACGAATAAACGGGCCAAAAAAGAACGCCGCCAGCAGCAAGATCGGGGCAGACACGGCTACCTGCCAGAAAAGCTGAATTTCGGGCCGGACCCTTGCCAATGGCGACGCCTTGGCCAGCAACGCGGTCAATGCCCATCCCCAGGCCGCAGCAAGTGCGGCCAGATCACCCCAGAAATTACCGTCGCCCTCGGCACGGCGCAGGATCGCGAGACAAACCCCGGCAAAGGCCAGCGTCAGCCCCACCGCCTTGGTCGGGGTCAAACGGTCATCGGGGATCACGAAATGCGTCATGATCGCCAGCCACACAGGCATCGAATAAAAGATCACGGCGGATCGGCTGACCGTCGTCAGATCAAGTGCGATGAACATGCACAGAAATTCGAACGCGAACGTCAGGCCAATCGCCCAACCGGCCAGCAACGTACCCTTTTCAAAACGCAGCGGAATGCCCCGCCACCTCATCCACAGCCAGATGCACAGGACCGCACCAGCCGACCGGACACCGGCGAAAAACACAGGCTGCAGACCATCATTGGTGACCTTGATCACCACCTGATTGAACGCCAGCAGCATTGAAAAGCCAGTCAGGGCAACCGCACCAAAAAGATCAATCTGGGATTTCCGTTCCATCCGCGCACCAGACGGGCGCATATGAGCGAAGTCAAGCGGTTGTCAGTCGCCCAGCATCCATTCACCCTCCGGCCAGAACGCATGGAAGGCAAAGGCAAACATCACATCATGGGCAATGTCATTGCCCGCCGCATCGGTCACCCGGACATTGCCAACCTCCTTGCCTTCGCCCAACCGCCCGGCATCCAGCGCAGAGGCCTGCCCTTCGGCCCAGCGCAGCGTCACACCGGCCTCGGTCACGCGGCCCGCATCGGCCAAGCGGGTCAGCGGCCAGGCCCTGTCACCGACACGCACAACCCGGGCAAGGGCGGGAATGTCATGCGGCGGCAACTCACCCGAATACAGAAACGGACGCGCCGAACTGTCATAGCGGACATATGGATTGGCGCCGTAATTCCGCGCGAAATCCGGCTGCGCCATCACCAAGCCGCCCGGATTGCGACTGACAAACGCATCCCAGCTTTCCATCCAGCTTGGCAGGCTTTGCAGCTCCGTGCCGGTCAACGCGCCCACAATCGCCTCACCAATGGCTTGCTGCCACCAGCTTTCGGTCTGGCGATCATACATGATCATGTCCGAATGGCGCAGCTTGCCCGACACACCAAAGCTCAGCACGCCCGCATCCGTGCGCCGGTCAAAGGTGATGCCCGAATTGCACAGCGGACAGAACGTGACGGCCACAGGGATACCGCCCACCTCATCATTCACGATCTCATGCCAGGTCAGATAACGGATCGGATAGGCGCGGGGCACCGCGCCTTCGATCTCAAGCGTGATGACAGGTTCGCGCGGCGTCAGTCGGTTTTCTTCCGATGCTGGTATGAATGTTGGATCGTCCAGCGCCGGTATCCCATCCTTGGGCGGCCCGCCCGACAGGATTTCGACCCAGTTCTCTACACTGGTATTCGCAAAATCCGTATTGGGCCAGTCGCGCGACCAGACTTCCGGACTGGCCACGGCCATACCGGCAGCAAAACAAAATGAAAGGACAAAGGTGATCAGGCGCATGGCAGTCTCCGCGTCGTTTCATGCAGACTGGCCGATGAGCATCACGCGGCATAGCCCCCTCGCAGCAAAGTGAGGGGGCTGGCCTGTTTCGTTACTCGGTCACGCGAACCTCGGTCATCACGTCAGGTTTGCCGATCACAGCACCATTGGGGCCGGTCCCGCGCTTGATCGCGTCGACAATCTCCATGCCGGATGTGACCTCACCCACCACGGTGTATTGCCCGTTCAGGAAATAACCGGGCTCGAACATGATAAAGAACTGGCTGTTGGCCGAATTTGGGTTCTGCGCCCGCGCCATACCAATAATCCCACGTTCAAACGGACGATCCGAAAACTCCGCCGGAATATCGTCAAACTGCGACCCACCCGTGCCCGCACGGGACAGATCGCCGCCCATAACACCGTTCTGCACATCACCCGTCTGCGCCATGAAGCCATCAATCACCCGGTGAAAGACGACACCGTTGTAATCGCCAGCCTCCGCAATCGCCGTGATCTGGGCGGCATGCAGCGGTGCGATATCCTCGAACAGGTCGATGACAATCGTGCCATTCGCCTCGCCTTCGACATCAATCTCCAGCCCTGCGCTGAACGCAGGCGCGGCCATCACGGCCAGAACTGCTGCCAGCTTATACATCTGCGGCCACCCTGACGCTGATCATCCGGTCAGGGTTCATCGGCGGCTCGCCCCGGTTGATAGCATCCACATGCTCCATCCCGGACACGACCTGACCATAGACGGTATACTGGCCATTCAGGAAATCATTGTCCTTGAAGTTGATAAAGAACTGGCTGTTGGCCGAATTGGGGTTCTGCGACCGGGCGGCGCCCAGGCTGCCGCGGGCATGCGGGATCTTGGAAAACTCGGCTGGCAGATCAGGCAGATCAGAGCCACCCGTGCCCGCACGGCCAATATTGAAATCCTTTTCCATATTACCATTGGCCACATCACCGGTCTGCGCCATGAACCCGTCAATCACCCGGTGAAAACACACATTGTCATAGGCACCCGCACGGGCCAGTTCCTTCATCCGGGCGGTATGCTGCGGGGCCACATCGGGCAGCAGCTCAATAGTCACATCGCCGCCCTTCAGGGTCATGATGATCGTGTTTTCGGGGTCTTTGATATCGGCCATGGGTCACTCCTTACCTCTGCGTTGCGCACTGACATATGGCTTGCGCACGTGATTGCCAACCCGCCCCTGTTGACGCGGGCAGCGCATTGCCGCAACAAGCCTCGTGAAACCGCATCACTGGGGGAATGAACGATGGGCTGGAAAACACTCGACGATATGGATTTCGCAGGCAAGCGCGCGCTGGTGCGGGTCGACATCAACGTCCCCGTCGAAGACGGGACCGTCACCGACACCACAAGGATCGAACGGATCGTGCCCACGGTCGAAGATATCCAGGACAAAGGCGGCAAGGTCATTCTGATGGCCCATTTCGGGCGGCCTAAAGGCAAGGTCGTGCCGGATATGTCGCTGGAAATCATCGCCCCTGCCGTAGCCGATGTGCTCGGCCTGCCGGTGACATGGGTCAATTCCGACTACGCTGATGCAGTGTCCGAGATGGAGGGGGACGAGGTTCTGCTGATGGAGAACCTCCGCTTCAACCCCGGCGAGGAAAAGAATGACGAAGGTTTCGCCAAACGGCTCGCCTCGCTCGGGGATATCTATGTCAACGATGCGTTTTCCGCCGCCCACCGCGCCCATGCCAGCACCGAAGCGATTGCGCGGCTCCTGCCCGCCTGTGCCGGGCGCCTGATGGCCGAAGAACTCGGCGCGCTGGAAAAGGCGCTTGGCCATCCCGAACGGCCCGTCGTCGCCGTCGTCGGCGGGGCCAAGGTATCCACCAAACTCGACCTGCTTGGCAATCTGGTGGGCAGGGTCGATCATCTTGTGATCGGCGGCGGCATGGCCAACACCTTCCTCGCCGCGCAGGGGATCAATGTCGGCAAATCGCTTTGCGAACATGATCTGGCCGACACTGCCCGGGACATCCTGAAAAAGGCCGAAGCCGCAGGATGCGAAATCATCCTGCCCCGCGACATCGTCGTCGCCCGCGAATTCCGGGCCGGTGCCGCCAACGAAACGCTCGCCCCTGACGCCTGCCCCGATGATGCGATGATCCTTGATGCCGGCCCCGCAACCGTCGCCTATATCAGCGAGGTGCTGGAGCAGGCCAAGACACTGGTCTGGAACGGCCCGCTGGGGGCGTTCGAAATCGAACCCTTCGATGCCGCCACAAACGCAGCCGCCAAAAAGGCCGCCGCATTGTCCAAGGTCGGGCGGCTCACCTCTGTCGCCGGTGGCGGCGATACGGTCGCGGCCCTGAACCAGGCCGGTGTCGCGGATGATTTCACCTACATCTCCACCGCTGGCGGGGCTTTCTTGGAATGGATGGAAGGTAAGACCCTGCCGGGCGTCGCGGCCCTGGGGTAAACACCCCTGACGTAGCGTCACAAAGAACACTCTTGATAATGAACGCCGTTCACATGATATGAACATCGTTCACAAGGAGTGCATCATGACCTACAAATCCCTTACCGTCTGCGCGACCATCGCCCTGACGATCGCAACACCCACCTTCGCCCAGGATCGCGACCCCCAGGCCACATTGGGCGAATTCTTCTCGCCCGACCGCATCGCGATGGCCATCGCGAATACCGGCATCTCGGCCATCCGCACACGGATGGAACTGCAATACGACCACATGTCTGCAGACCCGATGCGCGGCATCGTGTCGATCTCCGGCATCGTCGCGCGCCCCCTTCTGCCCTACGATCAGGCCCGCCAATGCGAAATCACGATCGAACGCGCAACGCTCAGCAGCGACTTCGCGCAACCTTTCCAGACCGCGGCGGAAATCAACCTCAACCTGATTGGCGCGCGCGCCAGCCTCGCCTGTGTGGAACGCGACATCGCCCTGGCCCTGCGCACCGCTGGCTACAAGGACGTGCCACTCGATCAATTCAAGATCCGCGCCAGCTATGAATACACGACCGGCGAAACCGCATTGGACAGCACTGTCGCCATCAACGGCTTCGGCATTCTGGATTATTCGGCCAGCGGCACCATCCTGCCCCGGCTCAGCGATTACGGATATCCCGGTGACCCGGCGGTCCGCGTCTCGCGCGCCGTTGTCACGCTCAAGGATGATGGCGGCTGGGCAGCCATGTCCGCCGTTCTACCCGAAAACCTGCGCGACCCTGTGACCATCCGCGAACTGGGGACTGAGTTTGTTTCACAAGCCCTTAGCGAAGGTGGGTTGCGCCCGCTTGGCGCGGTGGAACGCAATTTCATCGGTGAACTGATGACAGAGGTTGAGGCGTTCGTGACCGATCCCGGCGAAATCACCATTCAGGCCGATCTGCCGCCCGGCGGCATCGTCATCGAACCCGATCTCTACGACACACCACAAACGCTGATCGCCGCTTTGGGCTTGCAAGCACGCAGCACGCCTCTGGCGCGCAGCCAGATCCTGACCACCGCCGATCTGGCCGCCCTGCAGACACCTGACAACCTGTCGGCCACACAGCGGATCAGTCTTGCGACTGCATTGCTCGACGGCACGGGCGTACCCCGCAGCGGCGCGCTGGTGCCTGACTTGCTGACACCATTGCTCGATGATCCGGATAATGCAGGTCCCGCTGCCGCACTACTGGCCCGCGCCACCGAAAACAGCGATATTCCCGCCGCCTACGGCTATGCACTGATTGCTGCCGCAGACAACATGCCCGGCGCCGTCGCGCAGCTTGACCGGCTGGAGGCGCGGATGACAACGCAGGCGGTGCTGGCCGCGCAAGCGGACTACCTGACGACGACACAGGCACCCGCAGCCATCACCCTTGTCTCAGGCGATAACCCCCGCGATCTGCGGACGCTGGCGCTCAATTACTTCGCCGGAACCGGCGAGGCGCGGTCCTACGCCCGCGCCTATTACTATGCGCTTCTGGCCGAGGCCGCAGGCGATATCGCCGCAACCTCCCTGCGCGAAGAGATCGAGGCACGGTTCGGCGCACGCGGACCAGAGGTGGCACAGGTCTGGCGTGGTATCGCTGCCGAAATGCAGCAGCGTGCGATCACCGACTGGATCAACGGCGACCTGCCAGCGCAATATCTGACCAGTAACTAACAAATCGCTTGGGCACCGGGCGGGGCATTTATCCCGCCCGGTGCCCGCAAAACTGCCATACGCTTTGCCGACGCAATTCAGACGCGATGCCGACAGCACATTTCCCAGCAAGAATTGGCGTTAACCATTGATTCGCGGCTTTGTCGCGAAATCACCGTTCGGTGGGGGGCCACGCAACACCTGTCACGGCCCGCCAATCTTCCTGCAATCTGTTAGCGCCACCACAATTGCAACAGCCAAACCCGTCGCTTAGAACGTTCCTTAACGGGCCTCTGTCCCGCTCTTCGTCTCATTGTTTAAGGTGAATTTCTCATGTCAAATCAGGAACAAGCAGCGCAAATCCGCAGCGCCGACGGCTTCATCGCCGCACTGGATCAAAGTGGCGGATCAACCCCCAAGGCACTCGCCGCCTACGGCATTGACGCCGACGCCTATTCCAATGACGCCGAAATGTTCGACCTGATCCACGCCATGCGCAGCCGTATCGTGAACGCGCCTTCCTTTACCGGCGACAAGATCATCGGCGCCATCCTGTTCGAAATGACTATGGATCGCGAGATCGGTGGCAAACCGTCCGCCCAATATCTTTGGGAAGACCGCCATGTCGTCCCTTTTCTCAAGATTGACAAAGGGTTAGAGGCTGAAAGCGACGGCGTGCAGCTGATGAAACCGATGGATCATCTCGACACGCTCCTGCCCCGCGCCGCCGCCGCCGGCATCTTTGGCACCAAAATGCGGTCGGTCATCAACGCCGCCTCCGCCAGCGGGATCGCGGCCAATGTTGCCCAGCAATTCGAAGTCGGCAAACAGGTCCTTGGCCACGGCCTCGTCCCGATCCTCGAGCCCGAGATCAACATCAAGATGACCGATAAGGCCGACGCCGAAGAATTGCTGCGCGACGAAATCCTCGCCCATCTCAACAAACTCGAACCCGATCAGCACATCATGCTGAAACTGACGCTGCCAGAGCAGCCGAACATCTACCAACCCCTTGTCGATCATCCCAACGTCATGCGGGTCGTGGCCCTGTCCGGCGGCTACAGCCGCGATGAAGCGAACGCGCGCCTATCCAAGAACAAAGGCGTCGTCGCCAGCTTCTCCCGCGCCCTGACCGAAGGTCTGTCCGCCCAGCAAAGCGACGATGCGTTCAATGAAACGCTCGGCCAAACCATTGACGAAATCTTCGCCGCCTCCGTCGCGGGATAACCTGCGGAAACATCAGCGAAAAGAGTGACTTCCGACATTTAGGGGATTCACATTGCATTGCGTTTGTGCGATTCTTGCCCAAAGTCGCCCGTCAGAGGCGATGTGATGAGGCAAGCCGATGTTACGACGCAACCGTCCCCCGCTGGGCACAGTTTTCTATTTTCTGGGCGCGCTAATGCTGGGCCTCTATTTCACCTTTGCCGCCGTGCAAGGTGATTACGGTCTGTTCAAACGCATTGAAGTCAAAGCCGAAGGTCAAGCGTTGGAAGTTGAACTTGCCGGCCTTGAAGCCGAAGTCGCCCGGATGGAAAACCTGACGACCCGGCTGTCGGATACCTATCTTGATCTGGACCTGCTGGACGAACAGGCCCGCGACGTGCTTGGCCTGATCCGCGCGGACGAAATCGTCATTCGCTAGGTGCAATCCGGCTATGATCGTGGCTGGTGACGATACGTCACTTTGCCCCTCGCAATTCTTCCGAACATGCTCTAAAAGATAGTTTAACGCTAAACTATATTGCACAAGCGCCGGAGGATAGCACATGCCGCCTAAAAAGAAGGCCGCCGCGAAACCCAACGTCTCAGCCGAGGAATTGCTAGGACATTACCGTGAAATGCTGCTGATCCGCAGGTTCGAGGAAAAGGCGGGCCAACTTTACGGCATGGGCCTCATTGGTGGCTTCTGTCACCTCTATATTGGACAGGAAGCGGTTGTTGTGGGCCTAGAGGCCGCAGCAGAGGAAGGCGACAAGCGTGTCACATCCTATCGCGACCATGGCCATATGCTGGCCTGCGGCATGGACCCCAAAGGGATCATGGCCGAACTGACCGGGCGCGAAGGCGGCTTTTCCAAAGGTAAAGGCGGCTCCATGCACATGTTCTCGAAAGAGAAGGATTTTTATGGCGGGCACGGGATTGTCGCGGCACAAGTTCCGCTGGGTGCCGGCTTGGCCTTTGCCGATAAATACAAGGGCAATGATCGCGTGACATTCACCTATTTTGGTGATGGTGCGGCCAACCAGGGTCAGGTCTATGAGACCTACAACATGGCCGAACTCTGGGACCTGCCGGTGGTTTTTGTCATTGAAAACAACCAGTACGCCATGGGGACATCGGTAAAACGCTCAACCAAGTCTCCATCGCTGTGGGAGCGCGGAGCCGCTTACGGTATTCCCGGCGAAGAGGTAGACGGCATGAACGTTTTGGCCGTCAAAGAGGCCGGTGAACGCGCCGTCGCCCACTGCCGGGCAGGCAAAGGACCGTACATTCTGGAAGTGAAAACCTATCGGTATCGCGGCCACTCCATGTCCGATCCGGCCAAATACCGGACCCGCGAAGAAGTCCAGAAGATGCGCGATGAGCGGGACCCAATCGAACAGGTCCGCGAGATGCTGCTGACAGGCAAACATGCATCCGAAGACGACCTGAAGGCGATCGACAAAGAGATCAAGGGCATCGTCAACGAAGCGGCCGAATTCTCCAAGGAAAGCCCGGAGCCCGCGCTGGAGGAGCTTTGGACCGATATCTACGCAACAGAAATCCCGCAGGAGGCTTGAGCCATGGCAACTGAAATTCTTATGCCCGCCCTGTCCCCTACAATGGAAGAAGGCACGCTGGCTAAATGGCTGGTCAAGGAAGGCGATACCGTGTCGTCAGGCGACATCATGGCCGAGATTGAAACCGACAAGGCCACGATGGAATTCGAGGCCGTGGACGAAGGTGTCGTCGGCAAGATCCTGATCGAGGAAGGTACCGAGAACGTCAAAGTGAATACGCCCATCGCCATTCTGGTGGAAGAAGGTGAAGACGTACCGGAAGCCAGCGCAGCACCCGCTGCCGCGAAATCCGAAGAGCAGACATCGGAAACCACCGAAGAAATGCCGGCAAAAGCGCCTGCTGTTGCAGCACCTGCGGCACCGGCCCCGGATGCAACGCCAGATTGGGATGAAAGCGTTGAGGTCAAGCAAACGACCGTCCGCGAGGCACTGCGCGACGCCATGGCCGAAGAGATGCGCCGCGATGACAACGTGTTCCTGATGGGGGAAGAGGTCGCCGAGTATCAAGGTGCCTATAAGATCAGTCAGGGCCTGCTCGATGAATTCGGTGCCAAACGGGTGATCGACACCCCAATCACAGAGCACGGTTTTGCCGGGATCGGTGTGGGTGCAGCCTTTGGCGGGCTGAAGCCCATCGTTGAATTCATGACGTTTAACTTCGCCATGCAAGCTATTGACCAGATTATCAACTCTGCTGCCAAGACGCTTTATATGTCCGGTGGCCAGATGGGCGCGCCAATGGTGTTCCGTGGCCCCAACGGTGCCGCCGCCCGCGTGGGCGCGCAGCACTCACAGGACTACGCAGCATGGTACATGCAGGTGCCGGGCCTAAAGGTCTGCATGCCGTATTCCGCCGCTGACGCGAAGGGGTTGATGAAAACCGCGATCCGCGATCCCAACCCGGTGATTTTCCTCGAGAATGAAATTCTTTACGGCAAGTCATTTGATGTGCCTGCGATGGATGATTTCACCATCCCCTTCGGCAAGGCCAAGATCGAACGCGCCGGGGATGATGTGACAATCGTCAGCTTTGGCATCGGGATGACCTACGCGCTGGAAGCGGCTGAGAAACTGGCCGAAGACGGTATCAATGCCGAGGTGATCAACCTGCGCACGCTACGTCCCATGGATACCGATACGATCCTCGCATCGGTCCGCAAGACCAATCGCTGTGTGACGGTTGAGGAAGGCTGGCCACAAGGCAGCGTTGGTGGCTATATCAGCTCGGTCATTATGCAAGAGGCGTTTGACTATCTCGACGCCCCGGTGATCACCTGCACGGGCAAGGATGTCCCGATGCCTTATGCCGCCAATCTTGAAAAGCACGCACTGGTGACGACAGATGAAGTGGTCGATGCCTGCAAGCAAGTGACCTACCGGTAGGTGCCCGGATGAAACATAGCCCACTTTGCAGCCGGGACGGCGGGACCGAAATCATGTTTACGGCCAAGGACGGCGATACCAAGTATCAATTCATTGTGCCGAGTGAATTGCTTGATGACGAATGTGGCGACGCGGCTACTGAGGTCGCGCGCAAGACTTGGGTAAACAACCATCTTTCCGAAATCCTAGCTGTCCGCACCGGTCTGGCTACTCAATCCCCATTCAACCGTGTCCGCGTCGAGGAGATAGCCTAATGCCCACAGAAATCTTGATGCCCGCCCTGTCACCCACCATGGAGGAAGGCACGCTGGCGAAATGGCACGTCAAGGAAGGCGATACCGTATCGTCCGGCGATGTCATGGCCGAGATCGAGACAGACAAGGCCACGATGGAATTCGAGGCCGTGGATGAAGGCGTGATCGGCAAAATTATCGTCCCCGAAGGCACCGAAGGCGTGAAAGTCAACGACGTCATCGCCGTCCTGCTGGAAGAAGGCGAAAGCGCCGATGATATCGGCACGGTGTCTGCCAAATCGGATAGCGGTTCATCCAACGCCGCCCCGGCAGAGGCAAGCGACAAGACCGCCCCGGCAAAGGGTCACGGGCGTGGCGAAACCGATGCGACACCCGCACCGGCCGCAACCAAGGGTGCCGATGGGAATCGTATCTTCGCCACCCCTCTCGCCCGGCGGATTGCAGCGGATAAGGGCCTTGATCTGGCAGACATCAAAGGCTCCGGCCCGCATGGCCGGATCATCAAGGCAGATGTTGAGAAGGCCCAGCCCGGCGCGAAACCAGCCAAGGCGGATACACCCGGTGCCAAATCGGAAGCGCCTGCCGCTGTTATGGCGGCCGGACCAAGTACCGATTTGGTGCTGAAAACCTACGAAGGCCGCCCGTTTGAAGAGGTCAAGCTGGACGGGATGCGCAAGACTATCGCCGCCCGCCTGACCGAGGCCAAGCAATCGGTGCCGCATTTCTATCTGCGTCGCGATATCCAGCTTGATGCGCTGATGAAGTTCCGCAGCCAATTGAACAAGCAACTTGAACCGCGTGGCGTCAAGCTGTCGGTCAATGACTTCATCATCAAGGCTTGCGCCCTGGCCCTGCAGCAAGTGCCCGAGGCAAACGCTGTTTGGGCGGGCGACCGCACTTTGCAGTTTGAGAAATCGGACGTGGCCGTTGCTGTCGCTATCGAGGGAGGTTTATTCACGCCTGTGCTGAAAGATGCCGACATGAAATCCCTGTCGGCACTATCTGCAGAAATGAAGGATCTCGCCACCCGCGCCCGCGACCGCAAGCTGGCGCCACATGAATATCAGGGCGGCAGCTTCGCCATTTCGAACCTTGGCATGTTCGGCATCGACAACTTCGACGCCATCATCAATCCACCGCACGCCGCCATTCTGGCCGTCGGCGCTGGCGTCAAGAAACCGATTGTCGGTGATGATGGCGAATTGACTGTTGGGATCGTCATGTCGGTGACATTGTCAGTCGACCACCGAGTAATCGACGGCGCATTGGGTGCGAACCTGCTGCAGGCCATCAAGGATAACCTTGAAAGCCCGATGACCATGTTGGCCTAATTCCAGGTTATTAAATGAAAGACGCGGACCTCGTATGGGGCCCGCGTTTTGTTGTTATTCGATTTGACCTAAAATTTGATCCATCGATATCGACGGTTGTGAGCACCCCGCTTCACCGACGATTTTGGCGGGCACGCCGGCAACGGTTTTCATCGGCGGCACCTCTGCCAGCACGACTGAACCTGCCGCGATCCGACTGCAATGCCCCACGGTGATGTTGCCCAACACTTTGGCACCCGCCCCGATCAAGACACCATTGCCAATCTTCGGATGACGATCATCGTCTTCTTTGCCAGTGCCGCCCAACGTGACCGAATGCAGCATCGAAACATTGTCGCCAACAACGGCGGTTTCGCCGATCACGATAGAATGGGCATGGTCAATCATAATCCCCTTCCCGATGCGCGCAGCAGGATGAATATCGACGCCGAAAATCTCACTTACTCGCATTTGTACGAAATAGGCAAGGTCGCGACGCTTGGTTTCCCAAAGCCAATGCCCAAGCCGGTAGGACTGAACCGCCTGAAATCCCTTAAAAAACAGCAGGGGCTGCATGAAACGATGACAGGCGGGGTCACGGTCATAGATCGCCACGAGGTCAGCACGCGCTGCGGCTGCCAACTCAGGTGCGGCCACATAGGCTGCATCGGCAATTTCGCGCAAAATCTGCTCGGACATCTCAGGCGAGGCCAATTTCATCGAAATCCGATAAGCCAGCGCATTCTCGAAGGTCTTGTGATGCAGCACGCCCGCATGAATCAGGCCACCCATCAAAGGCTCGTCAGCGATAGCCTGCTCAGCCTCTTCGCAGATCCGATGCCATACAGGATCAACCTCGGTCAGGGATGGTTTGAGATGCGCCATGGCGAAGTTCCTTGTTCTGGAACTTCTGGTTTAGTCCAATCTTGGGCTCTTCGCCAAGAACAATCCTGTGATATGCTAGATCAGGCGGCGTGATGCTTTGCTTTGTCAGACAGATGTGTTGCGATCAAAGCAATACAGTCAAGATATTCGGCGTCGCAGCGGTCGGGACGGCGCCCTTTAGGATAGCGGCTGGCCGCAGACATCAAAGTCCCCGTGCCAAAAACCGGATGAGGCCGCCGCAACCGCTTTCGAAAGCGGTCCGCAGTATCGGAATCCTCGCATATCCTGGCAACCGTCCCGAGTCTCGCTTCAGGTCGGACTGCCAGTAAAGCAAGGGCGACAACCTCGATATCGGCCAATTGCACTGGACGCATGGCTATGAGGCTTGCATCACAAGCGTGGTGAAGGGGCCGGCGCCATAGCGCGCAGAAACCTGTGCAACCTCAATGGCAAACGCGGATGTCCCGACCTCTGACACCATGTCGGCGGTGGCATAGGTCCACTGAGGCACGGTCAAGGCCTCCTGACGTCGCACCAGCCCATTCTGAACCACACGCAAGATATAGCTCTCTGTTTCTTCACCCAAGGGGATGTCCCCATCCGCCCAGATGTCGCCATCAATCCGGCTACACCTGATCCATTTTGCCTCAAGCCCGGTTGCTGATGGTGATGCGCGCAAATGGGCCACCGGATAAGGGCGCAACCCATTGCCCTGAAACACATATGTCTCATACTTAAAGCTCGGCGTATTGATCGGGCTTTTCGCGGGGCCATACCGAAAATGCCGGGTATTTCCGCGCGATGCGGTTGGCTGGGCGATCTGCTCAGGCACGCCATTCAACAGCACGACGCGGCTGCCTGCTGGCCAGACATCCGGCATCAAACCGCGGGTTCCGGCTTGGCCTCTTAGCATTCCACGCAAGGCATACTGTCGCGCCGCCAGCGGTATCGCATCGCGAAACTGCACAATTTCCCAGAAGTCGGCGGTTCCATCACCAATCGCAAACGTGTTTGCCCCCGCCAACAAGGCCTCAACACCAGTGGAGCTGAGCTCACCCGTCACCAACTCCACCTTCAGCCCCGTCTGACGATCCCAGATCCCTGCCGGACCGCGCGCCAGATCGGATTGGGTGATCCCCATGGTCGCTGTATCCGATATCAGGTCCTGCAGGACATAATCACTGTCCTGTGCCGCACCATAAAGGGCGATAGTCCCGGGCCACGGCCGACCCGATGCAGCAACATAAGGCGCCGTCGGCTGTTCATCACCGGTCAGCAAAGGCAAATCCATAAACAGCATTTCAACCGGCACCGGGCCAACAAAGGGCTGCAATACAACTGCTTCGTCCACGGTTGTCTGTTGGCGATACGCTTCGGCATCAATTCGCGTCGCTTCGACCAGCCGCAAACCGGCCTCGTCCACCCGGTCAATACGATAGGTGCCCCGGTGATCAGCCGTTTCAACGGACACAACATCACCAGCACCCACAGCAATCTGTGACGGTGGCAACGCAAACTCAGCCGTATCACGACCGACCCGCGCCTCTTGCAGCCAACGGGATACCGTATGGCGACCTTCGTTGCGGGTCAGCGCCAGCGGTACTTCCGTCCGGGCAACACCAAAACTCACCTTGTCAGGATGAACCGCCTCGGTCGCAATCGCTTCATAGTCGCCATCCGCACTCAGATAGGACAGTTGCACGCGACCGGCAATTTCCGTCGCCGGTGCCCTTGTCAAAGAGATGGATCGATCTTTCTCAGCATCAATCGCCAGGGTGTCGTCGGTCACCACATGATCAACGCGGCCGTCCCGATTCTGGAAAACTAGCACCCCGTCCCGTTCCATCACCTCAAAACCATATGCCATCATCAACGGTTGCAAAGCGGCACGCGCCGATCCGGTATCGCGGACGCTATAGCCGCGCACCACACCGTAAAGGCGTGAGACGTCAAATGACGTCACCCCCGACCGGGTACAAATCTCGGCTACAACGGATGCGAGCGACCTGTTGGTTGCGCGTCCGTTCAACCAATGCCCGCGCGCATAATTGTCCCCATCCGACCATAGGCTGCGATTGCCGGGGAAAAACGGATATGGGCGCGCATCCCAGGCCCAGACATGCATACGGTCGGTTTCGACCATCCGGCCGTCATATTCGCTCGAAGTTGGATTATTGGCCTCATCCGAAAAATGGGCATAGACCGCGCGCAAATACTGCATCTGTATGAAGTCATCGCGATTGCCGTTTGAGTAGTAGGGCAACTGCGATTCCGACGATTTGGGATCGATGAACTTGTTGGGCTGATTGGCCCCCTTGTCGATGGCCACACAACCGAATTCCGTAAACCAAATCGGCTTACTCATCGGGACCCAAGGCGTGTGCTCTACTTGCCGTACGCCATCAATGCGGTTGTTGTGCTGATGGCTCCACCACCCTAGAAAATCCTTGTAGCGCCAGACCCACAGCTCTCCGTCACCGTCTGTGATCGGTGTCCGGCGCTGCGCATCACGCGCCTCGGGCGACGGATAATACCAATCATAGCCTTCCCCACCGGCAACATTGGCCCCAAGATAATCCAAATCATAGATCGACCCGGCCGACGCATCGGCATGATCCTCACCATCGCGCCAATCAGCGATCGGCATGTAGTTGTCGACCCCGATGAAATCGATATTCGGGTCGGCCCACAAAGCATCCAGATGAAAGAATTTATCGTTCGTTCCAGCAGGCTGATAGCCATGATACTCCGACCAGTCAGCGGCATAGCTGATCTTGCAATCGGGCCCCAGAATTCCACGAACCTCACCAGCCAGAATTCGCAGCGCCTCAACAGCAGGGAAACTGTTGGCTGCCCCGCGGATTTGTGTCAGCCCGCGCATCTCTGACCCAATACAAAAGGCCGAAACGCCACCAGCTGCCGCGCAGAGATGTGCGTAATGCAGAATAAACCTGCGATAGCCCCATGCGCCTGGGCCCGAATAGTTGACCTGTGTGCCGGAGATCGAAAAGTCGCCAACCGCTGCCGTTCCCATAAAGGCGGCAACCTCTGCATCGGCAGCGGCAGTGCCATCGGGTGTGCCGGTCTGTGTTGGGGCCAGCGACGTCGTAATACGGCCGCGCCAGGGCAAGACGGGCTGTCCGACCTGTCCGGTCCAAGGATCCGGCAGACTGTTATCAGCCAGTTGTTCCATCAAGATAAACGGATAGAAAACCGGCTCCAATCCGCGCGCTTTCATATCCCTGATTGCTTCGACAACCGATGCATCGGTCGGTGTACCCCCGTAAACGGGCTCACCTTCCAGCAGGGGAACCCAAGCAGCAGTGCTGCGTGTTTGTCCGGCCACACGCCAAGGCATTGCAGCGGCATCAGCCTGTTTTTGTTCTACCTTCGGCTGAACGCTGCAATTAGCGCAACGCAGGTCATCGCCAAACCAAGACACCACCATAACAACGGATTTGCACGACGGTAATTCCTCTTGCAGCCCATCCATGGACACCGAAAAGTCGGTACCGCCCAATGGTGAGTTTGTGTTGATGGCAAGCTGCTGGCCATAAGCCGCCGACAGATAGATCGGGGACGTTGCCAAAGCGTATTCCCCCGTGCCCGGGATCAGGGCAACGCCCCCGACCAGATCATGCAAATCCTGCAATTCATCCGGCGCGTCCGCCGGACCAGGCCGCATGACCTCGAATGAGAATTGGGGGATACGATTACCAAATTGCTCCAGCTGCAAAGCCTCAAAGACGACATAAGCCGTCCCACGATACGCTGGCGTATTCTCGACACCTTCGACCGCAGCAATCTTTGGGTCTGGCAATTGATCGGACGTGCCGCGATACAGACGCATATTCAGATCGTCACGCGACACTTCGACACCATCAGCCCAGATGCGCCCCACACGGGAAATGGTCCCCTCACAAAGGGCAACCGCCATGCTGACTGAATAGGAATACTTGGTTGTCTTGGGCTGGGGTGAGGACCCCTTCCCACCTCCGCCGCTGGTCTGGCTTGTTTCGCGAAACTGCGTGGCCCAGATCACCTGCCCAGACACCCGCATCCGCCCGTAGATCTGCTGAAGGTCCGCGCCCTCACCGGCGGCCGTGAGGCGAAACCGGTCAACCCGGCCCGTCTCAATCGGTTCACTACCGGAACCCAGAAGCTGCTGATCAATGCGGCGCCCGATGGCTGCACCCGCCGCGCGACCAATCGTTGCCATCGACAACCCCAGAACAGAGCCACCAATGGAGCCACCAACAGCCATACCCGCAGCGGAAAGAGCGATTGTCGCCATAAGTATTATCCTTGTGAAACTGTGAAACGTGCAGCGATGCGCCGACGCCATGGGTCGGACAACGGGCTTTCGACCACCCCGTGTCCGGTATAGGCATGAATGAAATGCGGAGCTGGCTCGACCTGCGAAAGAATGCCCAGATGCTTCGCCACAGCATCGTCCTGTGTGGATGGTCCCTGCAAAGCAAGACTTTTTTCGAAGCAGTTAGCAATTTGTCAGATACGGTCTTGTGTTCGGCCTGTTCGCGCGGTTCTTAGGTCCGCTGGCCTTGATGGTTTCCGCAGATCAAGTCCCCATTC